>JASBZF010000067.1 GCA_029983625.1 Pauljensenia sp.
CCCCCCCCCCCCCCCCCCCGCGGCACTAGCCCGCGAGTTGCCTGTGCTCGCTGCGCGAGTATGAATCTGTGCATGATCTGGGTAGTGCTGAAGCATGAAGTGTGAAGTAGTGGACGAGGGGCTGCGCAAAAAAGACGGCCGCTTTAGACTGGTGACATGGTGACACCTGTTAATGAAAAAACTTATCTGATCGTTGACGGCGAGAATATCGATGCGACTTTGGGGATGTCGATCCTCGATCGTCGTCCCTTGCCAGAAGAACGACCCCGCTGGGACCGTGTTCTTGAAGCGGTGGCACACCAGTGGGACGAACCTGCAAAGGGTCTGTTCTTCCTCAATGGCTCCTCCGGCATCCTGCCGATGGGTTTCATTCAGGCCCTCAATGCGATGAACTATTCGGTGATCCCACTGTCGGGTCCCGAAGGCGTGAAGGTCGTGGATGTCGGTCTTCGTCGCACGATGGATGCGATCGCTGAACTGGATTCCGGTGCGGTGATCCTTGCGAGCCACGATGCGGATTTTGCTCCGCAGGTGGAAAGGCTTCTTGATATGGGACGCAATGTTGCTGTCCTGTGTTTCCGTGAGTTCCTCGCATCGTCGTTGCATGAGCTTGAGGACAAGGGCCTGGAAATTATCGACCTCGAATACGATGCTCATGCCTTCCAGGTGACTTTGCCCAGGCTGAGGATCATCGACGTGGACGACTTCAACCCCTTCGATTTCCTCTGATCCTTCTGTGTCGAGGGCGGTCCTCGTGATGAAGATCGCCCTCGATAAGGGGAAAGCGTGTGACGCGCAATTGCGCTGTGCAAATTCAGCTGAGCTGTGACAAGTCCGGGACGCATGGAGCGTGACTGGGAACTAGGATAGAAGGACGAGATCCGAACCCGGATCGTGTCGAGTCCTCGAGGAGGGATTTCGTGCCCACAGGAAAGGTGAAGTTCTTCGACGCTGAGCGTGGCTTCGGCTTCATCGGCGGCGATGACGGTGTGGAAGTGTTTCTTCACGCCTCCGCTCTCCCTGAGGATGTGCCCGCCCCGAAACCGGGAACCCGCGTCGAATACGGTATCGCTGATGGGCGTAAAGGCCCGCAGGCCCTGTCCGTGCATATCCTCGCACCGAAGAAGTCTGCGCTGAGCGCACGTAGGCGCAAGCCTCAGGCGATGGTCCCGGTCATTGAGGATCTCATTAAGCTGCTCGACGCTTCTTCTGCCGGTCTGCGAGCGGGACGCTATCCGGAAAACTCTGCGCAGGTCGCGAAGGTACTGCGTGCGGTCGCGGAGGATTTTGATGCCTGAACCCAGCCGGAACGGCCGGACAAAGTCTGCTCGGGTGCGCGCTCCCAAAACAGATACGGTCCTGTCGGGCGCGGTGGATCTCGCGAGGAAATCCGCGCAGGCTGTCGCTCACCCGCGCCACGTGGGGGAGCATCTGGGTTTCGTGATGGACGGCGAGCGTCTGGGCACGCATTTCTTTGCCTCCCAGGACACCGGTTATCGTGGCTGGGCGTGGGCTGTGACACTTGCGCGCGTCCCGCGTGGTCGCGTGGCGACAGTCTGCGAAGTGGACATGATGCCGCGCGAGGGCGCTTTACTTGCGCCCGAATGGGTGCCCTGGGAAGAACGCTTGCGCCCAGGTGACCTCACGCGCGAAGACACTTTGCCCTACCAGGCTGATGATGTGCGTCTCGAAGCTGCTTTCGAAGATGTGAGCGAAGACCTTGATCTTCCAGAACTCAAAGAAATCGGACTGGGTCGCAAGCGCGTCTTGTCAGAAGAGGGACGTCGCGCTGCGATTGAACGCTGGTACCGTTCAGAACAGGGGCCGAAAGTGGGTCGCCCCCCAAGGAACTCCTGCTCGACCTGCGGGTTCTTGGTGAAAATGTCCGGCTCGATGCGCACAATTTTTGGCGTATGCGCGAATGAATGGGCCCCGGACGACGGCAAGGTGGTGAGCCTAGACCACACCTGTGGCGCACATTCAGAAACGGATACCCCGAAACAGGGAACACAGTGGCCGGTACGTCCTTCACGAATCGACGAGGGCGCCCTCGATGCTGAACCGATGCCAAAGCCCGCACAGAAGAACGCGGCAACGCCATCTTAAGAAGATTGCGCGAAGAACTGAGCCTTCCGTTGCGCTGACAGACTTGCGCACTGTCCCACGTACAACTGTGCGCTTGTGCCCTCGTATCTGAACTCATATCTGGTGAGAATCACCTCATGGTCAGGTGAGGCGCGTCACTGTGAGAATGTTGCGTCGCTTTACTGGCAAAAGGCACGATTGTCCCGTGAGCACAAAGAAAAAAGTCGCAGTTTCCCATCCTGCGGCACACGCCTCGTTCATTGACCGCTTCTTCCACGTGTCCCAGCGGGGATCAACAATCGGCCAGGAAGTACGAGGAGGTTTCGTCACCTTCTTCGCAATGGCCTACATCCTCGTCGTCAACCCGATTATCCTGACCGCCACCCTTCCCACAGATATCGGTTTCGGTTTCACTGACATTGCCGCAGGCACAGCCCTCGTCGCCGGTATCGTTACGATCCTCATGGGTGTGGTCGCCAACTTCCCGCTTTCTCTGGCGGCAGGCATGGGCCTGAATGCGGTTGTCGCCTTCACCCTCGTCGGAGCTTCGGGACTGACCTACCAGGAGGCTATGGGTCTGATCGTGTGGGAAGGTCTCCTCATCACGATCCTCGTCCTGACGGGCTTTAGGGAAGCCGTATTCAAAGCCGTTCCACGTCAACTCAAAACCGCGATCTCCGTTGGTATCGGCCTATTTATCGCTTTCGTTGGCCTCGTGAACGCAGGCATCATCCGTCCCGGAGGAACCCCGGTTCAGCTCGGCGTTAACGGTTCGCTCGCCGGATGGCCCGCCTTCGTTTTCGTCGTCGGCTTGCTCTTAACGATCATCCTGTACATCCGTAAAGTGCGCGGCGCGATCCTCATCGGCCTCCTTTCCTCCACAGTGATCGCGGCGATCCTCCAAGCGTTCTTACATATTCCAGCGATGAAAGATGCAAACGGCGCGATTGTAGATCCGACCGGTTGGGGCCAAACGATCCCAGAAATCCACGGATCGCTCGTGTCTTTGCCGAGCTTTGGCTCCTTCTTCCAGGTGGACATGTTCGGTGCTTTTACAAAGCTCGGGCCAATCGCAGTGATCCTCCTTATTTTCTCGCTGATGCTTGCCGACTTCTTCGACACAATGGGCACGATGGTGGCTATCGGCGGTGAAGCAAAACTCCTCGACAAGCATGGAAATCCGCCAAAATCCCGTGAAATCCTCCTCATCGACTCCCTCGCGGCAATCGCTGGCGGCGTGGGCGGTGTCTCCTCAAACACCTCCTACATTGAGTCCTCCGCAGGTGTGGGCGAGGGTGCGCGTACCGGTCTGGCTTCGGTTGTGACGGGTCTGCTTTTCCTCGCTTCCACATTCCTCGCGCCGGTCGTGGAACTGGTGCCAACAGAAGCGGCCTCAACCGCCCTCGTTTTCGTCGGCTTCCTCATGATGATGCAGGTCGCTGAAATTGACTGGTCGCAAGCGGAAATCGCAATTCCCGCCTTCCTCACGATCGCTTTCATGCCCTTCTCCTACTCGATCACCGTCGGAATCGGTATCGGCTTCATCACCTACACGGTGATCCGTGTCGCCAAGGGTGGAGCAGGGAAGATCCACCCGCTGATGTGGCTCACCTCGGCCCTTTTCGTCGTGTACTTCCTCCTCGGCCCAATTCAGGCGCTACTCGCCTAAAAACAGTGCCGAGGGCGTTTTGGTGGAAACACGGAAACGGTTACGACATGCGCGAGCCCCGCAGAAGTTACCTTCTGCGGGGCTCGCACTATCGGCACACACTCCCATCTACCTGTTCTCACAGATCCTGAAGTTTTACGGCCTTAGCAAACCACAGGCTGAGGGTGCTCAGCTCACAGAACCCGCTCGATGATCCAATCGAAACAGGCGATGAGCGCTTCAACATCCTCAAGTGGTGTCGAAGGCCAAGTGGCGATCCGAAGCTGATTACCCCCGACACCGCGATAGGAGTCAATATCGACGACACCTTGCCGACGTAAAGTCGCCGACAACTCTTTCGCGTCGATCACCTCATCGAACTCGAGAGTGACAACAACGGGGGAACGCTGCGCACTCTGAGCAACAAAAGGACGAGCCAAGGAAGAACTATCCGCCCACTCGTAAAGCACAGTGGAAGCGGTGCGCGCACGAGCTTCCATCACCGCCAGACCCCCCATCTGAAGCATCCACTCGATCTGCTCAGCCAACATGACCAGGGTCGCAATCGCCGGAGTGTTCAGAGTCTGATCCTTCGCGCTGTAACGCAGCGCAAGAGATAAATCCAGGAAGCTCGGCACCCAACGTCCAGGTGCCTGTGACAACTCCAGACTGCGCTTTATCGCCGAAGGGGACATAAAAGACACCCACAGACCCCCGTCTGATCCGAAGGCTTTTTGGGGGGAAAAGTAGTACGCATCTACCTGCGTAGGATCAATCGGGAGGACACCAGCGATGGAGGTTGCATCCACCACGGTGAGATCGTCTGCGCTGCCGAATCGACGCAGAGGAGACAACACACCCGTTGAGGTCTCGTGATGCGGATAGGCAAACACGTCCGCTCGCCCGCCCTCTGGCGAACGCTCCTGCCCCGTTAATACTGCGAGCGATCCAGCTTGGGCACTCACCCGTAATGCCGGTGCCAAGTGCGCAGCAGAGTCAATCTCGTGAGCGAATTTTTCCCCGAACTCTCCAAAAGTTGCGCAAGCGGCGCGCTCGCGGATCAGACAGGCGACTGCCGCATCCCAAAAAGCCGTTGCCCCACCATTTCCGAGGACGACTTCGTAGTCTTCAGGCAGAGCGTAGAGTTCACGCAAGCCAGAGCGGATGAAAGCGACGAGGGACTTGACGCTGTCTTTCCTGTGGGAGGTTCCCATGACGAGGGGGCGCGCTAAAGCGTCGATTTGGGTTGTGCGGACCCGAGAGGGGCCGGATCCGAAACGGCCATCTGAAGGGAGGAGTTCACTGGGAACAGGAGGGTAGGGCTTCATAGGTCCACGCTATCGCCCTCGTCGCCTTGAAGGAGTGTCTTTTCGTCAGCTGGCCGGTACCGAGAACCAGCAGCGGGTGAAGAATGAGAAAGGAGGAAAGAATGAGAAAAGACAGAAAAAGAGACGAGAGGGAAAGGAAACGATGTGTCCTGCAAGCATCCCCTGTGCTCTGTCAGGTAAAGGCATATGCTTGAAGGAATCGTGAGGCGATCCGGGAAGGAACACAGACGTGGGCGAACTGATCGACACCACCGAAATGTACCTGAAGACCATTCTTGAAATGGAAGAGGACGGTGTGACACCGCTGCGTGCCCGCATCGTTGAAAGGCTCGATCACTCAGGTCCGACGGTTTCTCAGACTGTGGCCAGGATGGAACGTGACGGTCTTGTCCACGTCCTCGGCGATCGTCGCCTGGAATTAACCGAGGAGGGGCGTCGCCAGGCAATCGATGTGTTAAAGAAGCATCGTATTGCTGAACGTCTACTCGTTGACGGGATTGGCCTTGACTGGGCTTTAGCGCATGAAGAGGCGTGTCGTTGGGAGCATGTCATGTCCGATCGGGTCCAAGAACGCCTCGTTGTCCTTCTTTCAGATCCTGAGACGGACCCGTATGGGAATGCGATCCCCGGAAGGGGAGCTGAGTCTATTCGCGGCGAGTCGGTCGAGGTCGCAGTACGCACGCGCCTTCAGCAAAAGCTCGTACTCGTGCGGATCGGTGAACCTTTGCAAGCGGATGCGGAAATCATTGCTGATTTTTCTGCTGCGGGGCTTCGCCCAGGAGCTGAACTTATGCTCGAAGATGAGGGTGATTTCGTGCGTCTTCGTCCCCTTGACGCTTCGGGAGTAGCGGGGCCGGGGTTCTGTATCCCTCTGAATCTTGCTGCGCACCTGTTTGTGCGTCCGCTCTAGGGCTACGGCGTGAATGTGGGAAGTGTGCTGTGTGCAGTCCCACGAAGGAACTGGGTGTTAGTTTCGTTATCTTGGCGTGACATTTCGAGGGTGGCGCTTTAGAGTAGAAGCTGGCCGACAGGTCAAGCGTTCCTCATGCACCGAAGTTGGACCGTGGGGGATGTGAAAAACAGGTCCAACGTGGGGGAACCATCGTGGCCGCACGGCCTTGGGGTGAAGTCCGGGAAACCGGACCGGGCTCTCCTGCCCGAATCCGACAGCTTACCTCACAGGTCAATAAGGAGAACTCATACACGTGACTCACGTTTCATACGCGCCGCGTCACCGCAAGGCGCGTCGTCCACTCCGGCCGATCCTCGACATGACGGACACCATGACCGCTATCGGTGCCGTTAAGCCCGCAGCGATCGCCTCCGTCACCGGCTTCGCCCTCACCGCTGTGGTGGGTGGCAGCGCAACTGCTGCCGGTGGCCCAGCTGATTCCGCTCAGCCGAGTGTCGCACCAACGACCACCACAGCTCCGAAGTCTGTGGCAACCACCGTTGTTGTCCCCGATATTGCCTGGACCGCTGAGGAAGTGACCGCTTCCGCTGAAGCACCCGCTGTTGAGGTGCAAGAAGAACCCGCAGTTGAAGAGCGGGTGACGCGCACCGAGGTCCGCGCAGAGATCGCTCCCGCTTTTGATCCTTCCGCTCAGGTTGCCGCATATAACGCGGCCGGTGGTTCAATCGCTTCGGCTGCGCTTGCATTGACGGGCATCCCCTACGTGTGGGGTGGCACCACGATGGCGGGACTTGATTGCTCTGGCCTGACCCAGATGGCTTACGCTGCCGCCGGAATCAGCCTGCCGCGCACCTCTGACGCGCAGGCAGCGGGCGGTACTCCCGTTTCAGCTGCGGAAGCGCAGCCGGGTGACCTTGTTGCCTATCCGGGCCATGTCGCTATCTACATTGGTAACGGTCAGATGGTGGAAGCTCAGATGCCGGGTCGTCTTTCCACTGTCGCAGCGGTTCGCCCCGGAGGCTACTTCGTGCGTTACTGAACGCTGAACGAAAACACACTGTCGTATTGAGCTGGCCGGGCCGCCCGTGTGGGTCCGGCCAGTTCCTTCAGGCACAGGGCTGGAATCTGGACGTATTGCAAGCTAGTGACACTGCCGCTGGTTGTGCTCCTTGCTGGCGGCTTTGCCTGCTGTGATGCTGTGGGCAGAAAGTTCCAATGTTGTGGGCTGGTTCTCTTACCGAAACGTGTCAAAATGAGGCACAATAGGCGTGAGTTATATCACGAGGAGGCCATCGTGGGTTCCACTGAAGTCATTCTTGTCGGTGTTGACGGCTCAACGGAGAGCTTCGCCGCAGTCAAATGGGCAGCCGATCGTGCCCTACGAGCAGGAGGGCGCATCCACGTTCTATGTACCTATGCGCTTGCGTCCTACTCGGCTGCTGCGCTTGACGGAGGCTACGCCGTCCTCGACGATGAGGCCCTACAACGAGGGGCACAACAGGTCGTCGATGAAGCTGTCGAAGTTGCACAGAGCCGAGGTGACCTCCACGTTTCCAGTTCAATCGAAGCGGGCGATCCGGCAGCGATCCTCGTGGAAATGTCCGCAGAAGTGGACATGGTAGTTGTCGGTTCACACGGCGGAGGATCCTTCGCTGATCGTCTCCTCGGAAGCGTTTCCGCAGCACTACCCGCACACGCGAAATGCCCGGTCGTCATCGTTCCGCGTCACACCTCAGGGAAAAAGTTCATGCCGATTGAACGAATCGTTGTGGGAGTAGACGGATCCGATGTCCCCTCTTCTGGTCTGCGACGAGCCATCGATGAAGCCGAACTTTGGGACGCCCGTCTGACTGCGGTCTCGGCGGTGCCGATCCCGACAGGAGTTTCCATGATGAGCTGGGTGTCCTCAGGTGTCGATCACTCAGCCATGCTCAAAGACGTGCGTAAAGGGATGGGCGTTGCAATCGATCAGGCCCTTAACGGACGAAACATGGAAGTCGCACGTCATGCCCTGGACGGTTCATCGGCCTCCCTTCTCATCGAGTTCTCAACGGCTGTTGATCTGGTGATCGTCGGAACGAGGGCGAGAGGTGGCCTTGCCGGTGTTCTCCTCGGATCAACCTCACAGACGGTACTCAGTCACTCCACATGCCCGGTGATGATCGTCCCTTCGGATCATCTCGGACGACCTGAATCAGCGGCACCTCCGAACTGGGAGCGCCGCTGACCTCGCCGGATGCTGACCGGACCACCAAGCCTGGTAGAGTGGAGGCCCCC
>JASBZF010000068.1 GCA_029983625.1 Pauljensenia sp.
TGAAAAAGATTGCCCGCGACCATCAGCGGCCCGCCATTGGTCTGCTCGACGGAATTAATAATCATCGCTTCACCACCCTGTACTGGAAGTATCTCACTCAGGTTGGTGTCACTTTCACTGGCCGCCCCAACTACATCGCCTCGAGCGCCTACATTGACGGCCAGGGCTATGAGCTCATCACAATCGGCGCAGATGTCGTCATATCGCGTGAAGTCATGCTTCTCACACACGACTATGCAGTCGAAACTGCCTTACACGCAATCGGCAAAGGAACGCCCGAACGCTCAACCAAACTCGATGCAGGAATCACAATTGGACGCAATTCCTTCATCGGCGCACGCGCCTCCCTCCTTCCGGGAACGGTGATCGGAGAAAACTGCATCATCGGGGCCTGCGCCGTCGTCAAAGGATCAGTTCCAGATGGAGTAATCGTCGTCGGGAATCCGGCGCGTCAAATTGGTAAGACCGCAGACTTCGCTCATCATTATCTGGCTGAAAATCCAAATCCCTCATCGCTGCGCCAGTAGATTATTCGCGGAGCTCAAAGTCTCGCTCAGGATGCAATACCTCAGGATGGCACGACACGCATCGAGGATGCAACATCCACCCCTGTTTGTTTCTTCTGTTTGCGTTTGAGGTAGCTTGAGCACACAAGAAGCCACAGGGGCATATAACACACAGAAGACGCATAGAAGGGGCTATAGAAACAGGACACAATAATGAGGAAGGTCAGGATCGCGTTTCCGAACACCTCGATACTTCCCTGTTTCTTCAGGATTGCTCTGATGAGTGCGTAAGAGAAAAGTTGAACGCAGATCGCAATAAACACGCCGAGATACCCCATCGTCGCCGCGAAACCCGCATAGCCAGTCGAAGCATTGAGATGATCAACGATATACACGACATTATAGGAAGCTGCAACGGCTTCTTTAGAGAAGGTTTCCGGGATGAATCCAGAGAGAAAGCCTACGGCGTTCGGCTCATGCATCCCTTCCTGTAGATTTAAAATCAGGTTCGCAAGCGGGGTCGTCACATAGGTATACATCCACTTGAAATGATCTGTTAACCAGGTCGGATAGTTGTCATAACGTCCGAGTGCAGTGATATACGTACAGTCATTCCAGTGAAAACCGGAACGTACATTACCCATAATGCTGACAAAGATAATGGAGGCCACCCCGAGCAGAAGAATGCCCACTCCGGCACATACTCTGAAATCGCGTAATGCACGAGCTTCGGCACAGGCCCAAAGAAGCAGAAGAATCAGCAAGCTGAAGAGGACATAGCCGCGAGAGTTGTTGAGGATGAAGAGGAAAACCATAATCCCAAACTCCACGAGCAAGCCTACGCGGCGTTCACTCACCCATAAAAATGCCACATACATCGCGTAGAAGAGTGACACCGACATGAGAACGACATGCACAATTGGGATGCCCACCTGTTCTTGAATGGCAAGCTGGACGTTGTATCCGGTATAGGGGCGCAGAATAGGGATCTGTCCTCGATAAATAAAGTCAGCGATAAAGAAGCCGACAAGAGCAATGGTGATCGTCGGTTTGCGATTCTGCGAAACGATATGTCTGCGAAGCTTTGGCGCCCGATAGCTGATTGAAATAACAAGTGCAAGAGCCGCGCTTGCGAAGAAAACGAGGATGAGGGAGACGGGTATTGGCGCATTAAAGGAGGACCATCTGAAGGAATAGAGGGTACCGACGAACAACCAGGTGACAATAAACCAGTTTTCAAATTTCAGCACGACACGTCGCTTTCTTCACAGTTCAACCTTGAACACCACCGACATCCGACTCACTGTGACTCAGCCTCACCACAAACAGATCGTGCACTTTGTGAATGATTGTCCGCCTGACTGACAGCCCCAATGGCTTCGTTCAGACGATTTTCCAACTGTGCGACGACATCGGCTGAGAGCTCAGCGTCGAGGAGATCCATGTTTTCTCGCACAAAAGATTCATCGACTTGTGACCAATTGAGCTTCGCAAGAGGCTCGATCAGTTCTTCCGGCACGCGAGATCTGATGATCTTTGCGGGAACTCCACCGACAATGCTGTAAGGCGGAACATCGGAGGTCACAAGGGCACCGGCTGCGATGACACTGCCCCTGTGGATCGTTACACCCGTGAGGATCGTCGCTCCGTAGCCGATCCAGACATCATCCTCAACAACAATCGGATCCCAGATGCGTACCCCTGGTTCATGGAGAATCTGACCTTTGAAAGGGTAAGTGGAGACACGATCCAAACGATGTTCACCTGAGAGAAGGAAAGTCACTCCTGCGGCAATCGAACAGTAGTTGCCGATCCGCAATCCTTCACCCTTACCGCCAAATGTCACAACATGTAAAGAACCGTATGTTCCACGCCCCACGGTCACAAGGGAAAGGGGGAAACCTTCGTTCGCAATGACAGTGAAGTTATGCGCATTACGTCGTCGCCATACGAGTGATTTCAGCACGCTCTTGAGTTTTGACACGTTTTCACTCCTTTCCGCATTGTCTCAGTGCCGATGATGGCCTCATCGTATCGAGGCACCAAAGCATCTACAGGCCCCACCCTAAGCATCCTCTCCCTGAGAAGGATCCTCAGAATCGAGGGAGGATGCGGAATACGCAGTTCCTGGGATGGCAGCAGAGTCAACTAAGCGTTTCCTACGTCCAAAGATTCGCGCCAGAGCGCGTTTTTCTTCAGCTTCGAGAACCCAGGCCCAGGCCGAGGCTGAGAAAACAGCGACGTAGATCAAAACCTCGATCGTGAGGATTCCCCAGTTCTCACTGGTGGGGATGGAGGAGAAGAGAAGGAAAAATACGAGACATAAGGCCCATGACGCGATAATCGGTCGCGCGACCCGGCGGAAGAACATTCGTATATCAAGCCCGAGGCGACGTGAATAGTACCAGTTGATAATCGGCCCGGTCCCCACCCACAGACAGAGCATCGAGACGAGCGAGCAACCGAGGTAGCCGAAATAGCGCACGGCCGGGATCGAAAGAGCAACGTTGACGAGTGCGAGAAGGAGGTAAATGACGGTTTTGAACTTTTGGGCGTTCATCGCCTGCAGAATCCCCGCACCGAGGTTTTGGATGAGTGGCACGTACATTCCGAACATGAAGCACAAGACCACCCAATAGGCGATAGCGTGCTCTGGCCCCGCCCACAGAGCGATAAATTGGCGGCCAAAAATAATGAATGCTGTCACGATAAGAGAGACGAGAAGAGCTTGAACTCGTCCTACCTGCGCAAACAATTCTGATAGCTTGCGTCTACTGGATCCCTTGGCCACCATTTGCGTCAGCTTCGGCACAAAAACCACGAAGATTGTGCTTGAGAAAAGAATGTAGGCGTTAACGATTGTTGTGGCGACCGAGTAGGTAGCGACCGCCGCAGAGCCGAGCCAGGAAGCGATGATGACTTGACCGGTTCGCCAGAAGATTTGATCGAAGATCAAACTAAAGAGGACGTAAAGGGAAAACTTCATCATCTCTTTTAAGAGAGCAGGGTTCCAACGCCCCATGGAGATCTTGACACCAAGTTCAAGCTTTGCGTATAGGGCATTTGCCAGGATGTATAAGCAATTGACAACAAGGAGGGCCACAACAGCGCTTACTGCACTCGGTGAAACGAGGATCGTTAAGATAATCGCAAGCGGTTGGAGAATACCGCGCACCACCGATAGGAGGCGTGAGAAAACGAATCGCTCTTCGGCATTGATCACCGCGTTAAAAGCATTTCCTGGAATTGTAATGGCAGTATTGATTGTGACAAGGATCAGCATGATGCGGGCGCTCTCAAGTTCTTCTGGAGAAAAAGACGCTCCGAAGAAAAGAGTCACCGAGGAATAGAAGAATGCTCCAAGAAGCACGACCGCGATGTCAAGCATTCCATAGACCTTCAGCACCATGCCTACAAGTCCCGCAAGCTGTTTCTGGGATGCTCCCTTAGCTTTTTCCCAAGCGTAATATCGAGTGAGCGTCACGCCCAGACCAGCATCTAGGATTGTCATGTACGCGGCAAAAGAGCCAATCGTCTGATAGAGACCGAATCCACGCACTCCCAGGACATGCAGCATCACCGGAACATACACAAAAGCCGCTGCTGCTGAAACACCGATGCTCAGATAGTTCAGGACGACACCGAAGGCCCGTTGTTGCGCGAGATTCACCGTTGTTTAGACCAACCTTTCGGTCAGTTGAGAAGCTTCCTTCGCGAGACGATCTACTCGTTCTTTCAGCACTGCCCGAAGTGCGACACCACTTTCAATGAGAACCTGGGCCTCATCGAGCATCTCGTCGATATCAGAAGGATTCGGGAGGACCGCATATTCAGTGTGCGAAGGATAGCCCAGCAAAGTCTGCACACTGCGCGTCTTATGAGAGTTCGATGACATGAACACGCAGGGGGTTCCTCCGAGGGAGGCAAGAATTGAGGGATGGTAGCGTCCAGAAATATAAACGGCTGCCCCCGCAAGGATTTTGCCCGCTGCCACAATTGGGGTGTCGAGAGCAACAACCGGGGTCGCAGTTCTCTGCCCCACCGCTTCAAGAAACTCGTCGCCCTCGCATACTTTGACGAGATAGACCGGCATTCCAAAGCGTTTCTTCACGGCATGAACGAGATCCGCATATTTTTCGACCGCTACCTTTGGATTCTGCGATATCTCAGGAGAAGACGAACCTGAAATACAGATATAGGGTTCTCGAAAATCGAGGGCCTCATAGTAGGCATCGCACTCTGTCGAATGCCCCATGTAGTATTTCCCCTCAAGGACGCGATGCTCATCGTTAATGAGATCCACCCATGTAAATAAGGCATCCGGGAACAGTGAGACTTCCGAAAGGCCGAGAACATTGTGCGCATAGGCCAGTGATTCTTCTTCACGCACCGAGACCAGCTCGCACCGAGACAAAACCTGAGCCGCCAAGTCAACAACCTTTTGATTGCGCGGCGAATAGGGATCGTCGGACAACATTGCGTTGACGAAGTACACTTTTTTCCCTAGTTTTTGCGCCCAGTGCATCATTGTGAGCAAGAGAATTGACTCTCTCCACGCAGGAGTAGCGAAAATGAACGACCCTTCCCCGTTCACGATCATCGCATCGAAATCGTATTTGCGTAGATCATAATCGGCCACGTGATCGTTCGCATCAATCGCTTTCTCAATGCGCGCAATCCCTCGATCAAGGTGAGTGGACAGAATATCAATGCTCGAAAGTGCAAAAGAACCAAAGGGATGATGGACAGCCTTTTGAAGAAAATGCAGCCCCTTCCTCAAGTTTGGCCAGTGTCGTGATTGTGCGAGAGCCGGGTACACAAAACGCGGAAGCAGAGGATTGTAGAAAACTGGCCCCATATTCCAATTGGAATACGCACCGGACACAACACCGACAATCTCATGATCTCGACGTATCAACTGAGACAAGGCTGTACTCGTCCCACGACACCCATAGTTGCCGCGAGCGCGATTATCTGAAACATAGACAACTTTCATATCACCCTCCATCCAAAAAGTTCAGAGTCTGTCTGACAGCGGAGCGACACTCCAGCCCGGCTTGTACACGGAGTGCATTCCACGCTTCCCGAATAGCACGTCCTTGAGAGCCGTCACTCGAAGACGTCGATACGCCATTCCGTGCTCATGACCTGTTGTCATTGCCTTAATAAAAGCGCGAACCCAGTTGTAGAAAAAGACCGGAGGTGAATAGTGACGACGGATCATGTCAAGACTATTACGGATCCCGTAGTAATCCTTCCACGAAACATCGCCACTATCACCGGGAACATCGTGTTCCACCTTAAGATCTGGCAGACACATGAGTTTTCCCTGCGTCCTCAGACGCATACTGTATTCGGTGTCGTCATACCAAATGAAATAGTGACTTTCAGGAAGGCCCACACGCTCTACAGCTGATCTTTTCACAATGGCTCCGACAAAGGACAGCGCGTCAAACTCAAAAGGCTCCGTGTACTCCTCCAAGGGTACGGGGACTTCGCGAAGATTCAGACCGGCAAGCATCATACGCCTACGATGCGTGATGTCGATCCCTCCCCCGCACAGAACCGAGGAACACAGAGCAGCGCAATCTTCAAATCTTCCGTCTTGGAGATGATTTTCCAAGAGTGCGAAAACATGACACTCGGGATAGGCATCATCATCAGCAAGCCAGATCCAATCGGATGCACGATCTATTGCAGAACGCATTCCCAGCGCGAATCCTCCTGCACCTCCAAGATTTTCAGACGCACGCACAACCACGTGCTCGCAATCGTGTGCGGAGCCTGCTTCCCATTGCTCAAGGAGTTCTGCGGTTCCGTCGGTGCTCGCATTATCAACAACGATGATCCAACACGGCTTGAATTCCTGGCTCTCATAGGCGGCAAGCGCATTCTTCAGCTTCGCCATGCGGTTGTAGGTCACCAACACGACGCCCACCGATGATTGTGTCCCCTCGATTCTTTTTCGATTCATTCTGGTCTCCTTCAAAAGCGCGTATAAAAGCCTTGTAATAGACAATCAGTACTTCGCGTTCTCAGTAGCCTTTCCTTCATCGAGAACAACCTCGCACCAGTGCCTCAAAGAAAACTGATCGATGAGGTGTTCTGCAATCGGCTGTGCTGGCGAGTCAAATGAGGGAAGAGTGAGCGAGTCTGGATCCTTCCAGATCGTGACATTCCCGGATTGATACAGCGCGCACTCGCGCATCGCTGTGTTTGCAGTAAGGAGCTTGCATCCTGCCGCAAGCGCTTCAAGCGCACGCATCGTCACTCCTTCCTGATGTTCTTGCGGAGAATCAATAACGAATGTTGACCTTGAGTACAGATCCACAATTTCTTGACGTGACATTGGTTCAAAATGAAGAGAAGCCGCACGGTAAAGCGGATGCTGTAGCCAACGAAGAGCCGCCACGCTGCGCGAAGGCATGTAGTAGTAGGTGAAGACATCACGACCTGAACGACGCAGTTCATTGACCATCGCCTCGACTCGCACAAACTTTTCTACTTGATGAATAGATCCGACGAAACAGGCATCGAATCGCTTGAGATGATCGCCTCTGACAGCGGCAGTGCGATACTCCGGACTGAAGAAAAGAGGAAGATAGATCAGTCCATGTTTCTCGCAGTCAGACTTTTCAAAGGAGAGAACCCGATCGAAGTTCTCAAGATTTTCCAGAACACGTTGACAATTCGTGATCGAATCCCAGAAATAGGCAATGAATCGAGCAGATGGTGCTGCTTTTTTTAAACGTGTGAATTGGCTGCGCGAAAACGAAAAGGACATGCCTCCCACACACAGCACGATATCGGGCCTCTTACGCTGAAGCAGTGCCACAAGCTCATCGACATAGGCGCAGATCTGCGCATCGACGAAACGATAGCTCAGACGTGAAACACTTTTGAAAAACACCGTATCTGCGGGACGGTCGCTTCGATAATCCACGTGGAAGTCGTGTCCTTCGAGCTCAGCGACAATATCACGGTAATAGTCAAAGAAAGGAGGAGCAAGGAGGAGGACAGACTTCACGGATCGTTACCTTTCCTCTTTCCCGATGATGTTTTTCAGATCAGCCTGCATGTCGATCCGATCTCGCAGGCAATGAGGATGTCGGCTTCGAGTTGTCATGGGACGAGAATCCTCACAGGCTACTGACCGGTTCCGGTGAAAACCGCAGCGAAAGTCTGGAAAAACACTTTCGTATCTACCCACAGACTCGCATTTCGGACGTATTCCAGTTCAAGAGCCTGACGGCGCCCCGATTCAAAGTTCGCCTCATTACGCGGTCCTGCTTGCCACAGGCCGGTGATACCCGGATGAAGTGACAGTAATTCAGCTTGGTTCTCACCGAAGCGCTTCAGTTCAGAAAAAGAGATAGGGCGAGGACCCACGACGCTGAGATTACCGATGAGAACATCCACGAAATTCGGGAGTTCATCAATCGAGGTCGCACGGAGAAGTCGGCCAAGACGAGTGATCCGAGGATCATCATCCACCTTGCGTTCTTTATGCCAAGCCGCGAGCTGCTCTCCTTTCAGGTATTTTTCAACCTCGTCAGAATCCGCGACCATCGTCCGAAACTTGTGGATTTTAAAAGGGATACCGAAGCGACCTGCGCGTGTTTGGGTGTAGATCGGGGAACCGCCGGTATCAATCCAGATGAAAAGTGAAAGAAGAAGAGCAGGAAAGAATCCGAGGAGTAGAACCACAAGGCTGATGAGTACATCCGCTGTTCGTTT
>JASBZF010000069.1 GCA_029983625.1 Pauljensenia sp.
CCCCCCCCCCCCCCCCCGCCCCGCTAGATGAAGCGCAGTGAGAACGTGAAGGAGGAGTCATGATCGAGCAAATGGGGCAGACGACTCTCGTCCTGCTTCTCAGTACACTCGCCCTCGGAGTCATCATCCCCGCCATCCCCGCCAGTGGGCGAGGACGATCAGCGCGGAGGCTGCAACGCTGGGTAATCGGAAGTGGTTTCCTGGTTGGTCTCTTCGCTTCCTTCCTCCTCACCGTCGTCAACACCTACGCCCCGAAAGCCGTGAACCGGCAGACCGTGGCCCTGTGGAGCCTGCCTGTCGCAATCGGCTTAGCGATTGCGGTTGTTGTTCTGGTACTCCTTAAAGCACGCCGCACTGAACAGACCCCCCTTCTGGACGCTTCACTGCGCCTCCTCATTGCCTCCTACATCGCTTTTGTCCTTTTCCGCAGTACACCCACTGCGATGGCTCAAGCTGTGATGCTGGTGCCCGCAGGAAACGGAACCCCCTCCACTCAGACAGTTCTTGCCGTAACCGGATACGTCCTCGGCTGGGTGGTGGCCGCATTCCTTGGCGTCCTCGCTTGGAAACTCACCTCACTGGCGCGGCGGCGCTGGCCGATGATTCTGATCCCCGCGGTCCTTGCTTTCACTCATGCTCTTCTCATTGTCCGTATTCTTCAGGCGCAGCGGATCATTGAGATGTCGAATTCGGCTTTTAAAGTTCTGTCCTGGTTTATTAACCACGAAGCCGTTTTCCCCATTGCCGCGATGTGCGTTCTCCTCGTCCTCGCTGCCCTCACCTGGGTTGAAGGAAAAGGGATGCCGAAAAGCGGAGCGAACCTGGCTGAAGGCCGACTTAACCGCGCGCGGGCGCGACTGTGGAAAACAATCGCGGGGACCGCTGCGGGAGGTTACCTGTGCGGCGCACTCCTCATCACGGTGGGCGTGGTCGTCGGATCTGCGGAAGTGGAACTGTCTGAACCGGAGTCTTATTCGGTTGTCGCAGACCAGGCCGTTATCGATATTTCCGCTATTTCCGATGGGCATCTTCACCGTTTCGCCTACACGACGAAATCAGGAGTGGAAGTTCGTTTCATCGTCATTCAAAAAGCCGGATCCTCCTTCGGTGTCGGCCTTGATGCCTGCGAAATCTGCGGACCGAGTGGCTACTATGAAAAGGACGGGAAAATCATCTGTAAGCTCTGCGAAGTCGCTATGAATATCGCGACAATTGGCTTTAAAGGTGGCTGCAATCCCATCCCCATCGAATACACGGTCGCAAACGGAACTTTAACTGTGCCACTATCCGTTTTGGAAGCAAGTGAAGGAGTGTTCGCATGAGGCAGAACGCGCCTGAGCTTCTTCTTTTAGGAGTGACTGTGCGACGAGGACGGAGCTGATGTTCATCAGAATGCTTTCTCGCGCCCTCGTGCGTCGAGGTAATCGTCATCTCCTCATCATGCTGACCGTCGCCCTCGGCGCTGCAGTTGCCGCATCCATGCTGTCGGTGATGTTCGATGTCGGCGATAAAGTGAACCAGGAACTCAAGTCCTACGGGGCGAATATTGTTGTGCGGCCGCGCGGCGCAGCCGTCCTTGAAGACCTCTACGGGGCGCAAGGAGCAGGGGAGTCGTATCTGCACGAAGACGAGCTGCACAACATTAAAACGATCTTCTGGACCTACAACATTCTTGACTTTGCGCCGCTGCTGCCCGTTGATGTTCTCAACGCCGAGGGCGAGACCGTGACCCTGACCGGGACCTGGTTTTCACACCACCTGGATCTTGCGACCGGAGAGAGCATCGACACGGGCCTCAACCATCTTCGCGGATGGTGGAGCATCGAGGGACAGTGGGCTTCAGATTCTGACCCTCTCGGTGTCATGGTCGGCTCCTCCTACGCGAAAACACACTCTGTCGCCCTCGGCGATTCTCTTTCTTTTGAGCGGGGAACGGAAAAAATCAACACCGTCGTGACGGGTATTTTTGACTCCGGAGACGAGGCCGATGAAGGGATCTACGCTCCCCTGAGCACCGCTCAGCGTCTCCTTGGGCGTAGCGGTGTTGTGGGGTCCGTTGAAGTGTCTGCGCTGACCACCCCGGATAATGATCTGGCCCGCAAAGCGGCCAGGAACCCCGCTTCGCTGTCGGTTACGGAACGCGAAACCTGGTACTGCACCGCCTACGTGTCATCGATTGCCTACCAGATCGAAGAAGTCATGACGGATTCCGTGGCACGGCCCGTGCGACAGATCGCCGAATCTGAAGGGACGATCCTGTCAAAGACTCAGCTCCTCATGGTGCTCGTTACCCTCTTGGCTCTTATTTCCTCTGCCCTTGCAATTGCGAACCTCGTGACTGCAAATGTCATGGAACGCTCTTCTGAGATCGGGCTGATGAAAGCAATCGGAGCGAAGAACGGCTCGATTATCGCTCTCTTCCTCGCTGAAACCACGCTCGTGGGTGCCTGTGGGGGTCTGATCGGTTACGCGACAGGAATTGGCCTTGCCCAGATCATCGGGCAGGCAGTGTTTGGCGCGGCAATTGCCTTTACGCCAATTGTTGTTGTCCTTGTCGCTCTCCTCGTCCTCCTCGTCGTCCTCGGCGCTTCTTTGCCCGCAATCCGCTACCTGCTGCGATTGAACGCGGCAGAAGTCCTCCACGGAAGGTGAACATGAGCCATCGCACAATGTTCTGGCGGATGGTCATGTCCTCGATTCTGCGCAGACGCTCCAGAGTTCTCATCGCGATTCTTGCGGTCGCGATCGGCGCCACCACACTGTCAGGCCTGGCCACAATCGCGATTGACGTTCCCGCCCAAATGGCAAGAGAAGTGCGCTCCTACGGAGCGAATCTCGTTGTGTCTCCCGCTTCGAGTGAAGAATCCCTGGACGACGCAACACTGGCAGCTGTGGATCGTGCCGTCCCGAAAGACACTCTGGTCGGCTCCGCTGCCTTTGAATACGTGACCGTTCTTGTCAACGACCAGCCTTTCCTTGCTGCCGGGAGTGACCTGGAGTCCGTGCGCGCAATGAACCCCTATTGGTTTGTCGAGGGCGAGTGGCCTCAGGCAGAAGGGGAGATCCTGATCGGAGAGGAAATCGCGCAGACAATCGGCGCTCAGCCTGGCGACCAGATCCTCGTCGCAGCCCTTGCGGACCCGAGCCGCGAAGCGAAGACGCAAGACGAGACTGCGGGGCAAGCGGCCTCGGATGGACCAGATGAGCGAGATCAACACGATGACGCTACAGAGCAAACGCCCCTGCAAGGCCAGTCTGTGTACGCGCAAAAAAGCGAGCCGCTGCCTTTCCTCGTGTCCGGGATCTTAAAAACCGGCGGCAACGAGGATGCCTACATGTACACGGCTTCTTCTGATATTCAGCGAATGACCGGGAATAAAGCTGCTGTAAGCATTGTGGAGTACTCGATCGCGACAGAAGCCGAGCAGCTGAGCCAAATCGCCCAGTCCATCGAAAACGAAGCCTCCAATGTTTCGGCGCGCGTCGTCAAACGTCTCGCCTCCTCCGATTCAGGGGTGCTTGACATGCTGCGCTCCCTGCTCGCCATCATCACAGGAATCGTCCTCGCTCTGACAATGATTGGTGTGTCCACAACGATGGTCGCCGTCGTCGCTGAACGTCGGACCGAAATTGGCCTACGTAAAGCCCTGGGCGCTTCCTCGCGTTCCGTTGTCATCGAATTTGTTGGCGAAAGCGCACTGCTCGGACTCGTCGGAGGAGGACTTGGTGCTCTTTTCGGCTACGCCCTCGCATACGGTGTCACCCTCAACGTCTTCCACCGCAGCCTCGATGTCCCGGTCCTCATCCTCATGATGACCGTCCTTGCCTCCGTCGGCGTTTCCGTCCTCGCCTGCCTTCCCCCGGTGAGACGTGCCGCTGCGATCGACCCGGCCCTCGTCCTGCGCGGAGAATGAAAGAAGAAAACATGACTGAAGCCACCCACGCCCCTGCACTCCTTGACCTGCAAGGAGTGTCGAAAATCTACGGGGACCTCCACGCGATTGACGAGATCAGCCTGCAAGTCCCCCGAGGACAGTGGCTCTCAATTGTCGGCCCCTCAGGTTCTGGGAAAACCACTTTAATGAACATCGTCGGCTGTATGGACACTCCCTCTCAGGGGACGGTTCTTCTCGATGGGCACGACATTTCCGACCTCACTCGCGATGAACTCACCGAAATTCGACGCAACACAATTGGCCTCGTGTTCCAACAGTTCCACCTCATCGGTCACCTCAGCGCACTTGAGAACGTGATGGTCGCCCAGTACTACCATTCGATGCCCGACGAAGCTGAAGCGATGGAAGCCCTTGACCGCGTGGGGCTTGCAGATCGTGCCTCCCACCTTCCCCGGCAGCTGTCCGGTGGGGAACAGCAGCGCGTATGCGTGGCGCGCGCGCTCATTAACTACCCGAAACTCATCCTCGCCGATGAACCGACCGGTAACCTTGACGAACGAAACGAAGAGATCGTCCTCGACCTGTTTGGGCAGCTCCATCGAGAAGGAACAACTCTGATGGTCGTCACCCCCCCCCCGCCCGTCGCGGGCTGCGGGCAGCGGGAAATCGCCCTCGAACACGGCAGGATCCTCAAAGAGACCCTGCACGACCAGGACCGCCCCTTCAAAGCAAGCGGAAAGGACAAGGCCGCACTGTGAGGAAAAAAGGACTGGGAATCGGAGCTGTCGGACTGGGAGCGATGGTTCTGACAGCGTGCTCGCCCTCGTACACGATTGACATGTCGGTGCCGATGCGAGACGGGCAGTGGAGCGCCCGCTCAAACCCGGACGATCAGGGGGCCGTCGGAGTCATCACAATCAGCGTCGAAGGCGGCGACATTACGAAAACCGTCTACGAGACGAAACGCGCTGACGGTTCCGATAAGGACCTCGAATACGGGAAAGACTCATCGGGCGAAGTATTCAACGAGGACTATTACGCGCGCGCACAAAAAGCAGTGGAATCTTTTGCGCAGTATTCCCAGCAGCTCACCGACGAGGACGACCCGGCAAAAGTTGATGTCATTTCCGGCGCAACCGTTGCCCACAGCCAATTCATGCAAGCTGCGATCCGTGCGATCAGTGCCGCCCAAGGAGTGAAGGACTCGAGTGCCGATCATATCGACATTCCCGGTCTGAAGGATGCGACAGGCGTGACGGATCCTGGGCTGGACGAAGATCTTGGCGGGACTGGGAACTAGCACGAAAGCCACGGGAAAGAGTGGGAACCCTGATTGACCTGTCGTTTGGGCTAGGGGAAGACAGCTCCGATTGGCAATTTTCCTTCCCCGCGATGGGAACACGTATTGATGTGTCAGGCAGGGGTGGGGATCCGTCCACTCTAGCCCGAAACTCCTGTGTGCTCGTCGCGGAACTGGAATCACTGTGGTCTGTTTTTCGCCCTGATTCGGATGTGTCTCGTCTGAACACAAGTGAAGAATGGTGCCCGGTAGATCCGCGAAGCGACGCCCTTTTACGCGATGCCGTGGAACTGTCGGAGGCAAGCCGGGGGGCTTTTTCACCCCTGATGGGCACGCTTGTTGAACTGTGGGGCCTGAAAGGAACGCGCAGCTTCAGTGCCGAGGGCGGAGCGGAGTCTGATCGACTCGCTGCGCTTCCTTCAGATGAGGAAGTGGAACGTGCAGTGCGTTCATGTGATCTGTCGCGTCTCCAAAGGGATGGAAGGGGACGGTGGAGGATCGTGGCCGATCCAGGACTGGGGCTTCGCCCTCGTCTGGATTTAGGTGGCATCGCCAAAGGCGCTACAGCTGATCGTGTCCGCGATCTGGTGACTCAGGCAGGTGCTGAAGGGGTCCTCGTGTCCGTAGGAACATCGTCGATTGCGGTTCACGGCTCACGCAGGGACGGGAGTGCGTGGCGTGTGGGTCTGCGCGACCCTGAAGGACCCGAATATTCCTGGAGTCTGCGTGTCGATCTGGCTGAGGGGTCCTTGTCCACTTCGGGAGTCGTTTCCCCTGGGAAAGGGTCTTCTTTCGTGCCGCATATTCTTGACCCGCGCTCGGGGCGTTTCGCATCCTCGCAGGTCCGTCAAGCGACGGTGATGTGCGCATCTGGGGTGATGGCGGAAGCCCTGTCCACCGCCCTTGTTGTCGCGGGTGCAGAATGTGTGGATGAGAGCGCGCTTGGCTCCTGGGCGAAGAAACGCGGAATTGAAGCGGGATGGGAGAGTGTTCTTCTTACCTCACAGGGGCCGCTGTGTTCTCCCGGAGTGTCGTGGATGCTTCGCCAGGATTGATGTACTGCGGCGCTTTTGCTTCCTTGCGTTCCTTGTCGTCTTACGCATCTGAAGAAGGCTCCACTTCGCGTGAATCACTGTGAGGTGTCGTGAGGAGTAGCTGAGCGAGGTGGATGCCTTTCCGCTCAGCCACATGCGCTGCCTGAGTGCGGCAAGAAAACCCGTCGGCAAGATAGAGCGCATCGGGATGCTCATCGAGGCCGGGGAGGAGTGACTGACCAGCAACCGCAAGTGAAAGCTCGTAGTGGCCTTTTTCCATGCCGAAGTTCCCCGCAAGCCCACAGCACCCTGACAATTCAGTGACTTTCGCGCCAAGGGACTCAAGGAGCTTCCGATCCGCGTCCCACCCCATGACCGAATAGTGATGACAGTGCGGCTGCGCGACGACCTCCAGTCCCGACAGGTCCGGCAGTGCAAGACGCTTATGTGGGGGGAGCTGCGTGAGAAGTTCAGCAAGAGTGAAGGTTTGTGCTGACACGAGCGTTGAACGCGGATCATCGGGAAGAAGATCAAGCAGATCATCTCTGAGCACAGCCGTGCATGAGGGTTCCACGCCGACAATGGGGATTGTGTTCGCTGCGAAAGGAGAAAGCACTCCGAGCAGATTCTTCAGTTTCTTCTTTGCCCCGCTGAGTTGCCCGGTCGTGATCCACGTTAACCCGCAGCACACATCCGCTGAAACGATAACGGCGAAACCATTGGCTTCCAGTACTTTCACGAGGGCGCGAGCCGCTGAATCGTCGAGAGTCTGAGAAAAAGAATCCGCCCACACCAGCACGTAGGGCCGTCCCTGCGGATCTTGCGGCCCCAGCCACCCCTGAGCGTCTAAGAGTGTGTGGGCTTCCAACTGTTTGTGTGTGCCCTGCTGATCTGACGCACTGGAAGAGAACGCCCTCGTCGAAGAAGAATCGCCCTCGACACTAGGAGGAGAGGAAGGGGCGAGCAAACCCTGACGCTTTGCCCAGCGCGTGAAAGTCCCAGATTGCAAAGCCAGCATCGGGCGACGCGGATCGAGGCCGATCAGAGAAAAGACCAGGCGACGAAAGCCTGGAACACTGAAGAGTGCCTGAGCGATCTTGGCTGCGCCTGGGATTGTGGCTGATAGGCGTGTCCAACGCGGCAGCATCCCGAGCGCGTAGTGCGACAGGGGGCGAACTTTTCCTCGGTAGCGGCGAAAGAACGCCTCTGAACGGTATTTCGCCATGTCAACGCCCGCGGGGCAATCCGAAGAACACGCTTTACATGCGAGGCACAGGTCGAGCGCTTCAAGGACTTCCGGCGATTCGATTGAGGCGATGAGCGCACCGTTTGCCCCTTCTTGTAAGGTGCGCGCTCGCCCTCGGGTCACATCTTTTTCATCTTTCGTTGCTTTCCAACTCGGACACATGAAGGTCCCGGAAACACCCGCACGGCATTTGCCCACTCCCGTACACCGATGAATCGCATTCGCGAAGTCACCGTGATCGTCGTGGAAAGAAAATCCGCCCGCAGCGGGCAAAGAACGCGAGGCCGGTCGGCGTAAAAACTCATCCAGGAGGTCGATTCCGGGTTGTACCTCGCAGCGAAGATCCTCGGTGAAGTCTTCA
>JASBZF010000070.1 GCA_029983625.1 Pauljensenia sp.
CATCCTTGCGGATGCGCCAGGGTGGGTGCCTTGGAAGTATGCGGCCCCGCCCTCGCACATACCGGGCCACGGGTCTGTCCAGGTGAGGAGATGTCCGGGAAGGCCGTGCGTGGTGTCCTGCGAACCTGCGGTTGCAAAAATGCTCAGATCTTCACGAAGTTGCACGTCAACGCGCACAGTGAAACGCATGGAACACAGGAACTCGGCCAGCTTCTCAGCGTCCACACCTTCGGTGATGAGGTGTGTTGCTTCCCCATCGTCAAGGACCGCTGCAGCGTGCGCAATATGACCGTGAGGGTCAAGGATGAGGAGTTCACGCGAAATGCCAGGGCCCATTCCCGTCAGGATCTGCGTTGTCAGTGAGGTGAGCCAGGTGTGCCGATCTGGGCCAGTCACTGTGACGACTTTCAGATCGGAGCGGTCAACCAGTCCACACCCCGCTTCGAGCGCCCACTGTTCCCCAAAAGGATCCCCGTAGTGCAAGGCAAACAGGATCGAGGGCGAGGAGGTAACCTCCTGGGCATCATCGGGGCGGCACACCTCAGTGTTCAACACCGCACCGGGTAAGGACAGCATCGGTGACTTCCGGCAAGGTTCTGCCTTCGCGTCGTGTTCACCCAAGGAAAGTGTCCTCACTATCGTTGTCGCTCTGCTCAATTCCTTCGATGGTCTCACCGGATTCGGTCATCGCTTGAGCGGTCCGCATGAGACGGCCCGAGTATTCGACTTCCGCTTCCGCTCCCGCAATCGTGCGTTCTTGAGTCCACATGAGTTCCCCGGCGACCAGACCGTACATGCGTCCCAGCTGCTGAAGGTCCTCGCTGTGCGCTCCCCTAGCGATCACATCCGACACCATTTGGACGCGCGGTCCCACACCGATCCCCGCCCACAGGACCGCGAGGGCGTTCGTCATCGTGGAACTCGCGGTAAACTCCCGTCCCACGTACTGCCCGGGAAGGGGTGGTTCCTCATCTGAAGGAAGAACCGAAATGTAGACGGTTTCTTCCCAGAACAGCTCCGCCTTTCTCAGGGCCCTCAAGCCCGTCGCAGCGTCCCACGTCGGATCGAGCTGCACATCGGGCGCGAAAGTGGCCTCGTAGATGGAGGTGGTCAGGCGCATGTCTTCACCGCAGATCTCAGCGCGGATCTCTTCGATGACGGCGGTGTCGGGGGTGTCGTCGGCGCTAGCGCGCATACCCCAGCCTTCCCAGGAGCCAAGCATCCACGCGAGAGGGGCAAGACGAGTGGGCAAATCAGCGGGAATGACGATCATACGAGCAGCCTAGGGCCCTGTCGCCTGAAGCGCGAAGTGAGTCTGTGAAAAAAGTGTGTCAGATTCCGCCGATGCGCACGAGAGTGTAAATCGGGATCGCTGCGATGAGGAACTTCGCGGCTCCGCGTGACAGTGCTCCCAGCGCAGGACGATGCGTGAAATGGTCACCGAGGATACCGTCGAGCACGATCACGGCGAGGGCGACCGCTATTCCGGCGGCAATACCGACGATCATGAAAGCCACGGGGCGTCCGAGAGACTGGGCGACCTCGGGGAGAATAATCGGCATGAGGAGGGTGGCGCGGCCAAGCCAGTACGCGGAAATTGAGACGGTAATACCCGTGAGGATTCCGATCCCGAGGGCGCTGAAGGACTGGGCGCGGAAGCTGTGGCCGATCTGGTTTCCCCACACGACCAACGCGATGATCGCTGCTGTGAGCGGAACAAGAATCCCCCAGTTTTCTAAAACGTCCAGCGCACTCCACGCGCTTCCTGCACCGATGAGGACAAGCAAAGACATCGCAGAAGCTAACGACAGTGTTGTCGGGCGTCTTGTTGCCTGAGAGTGTGAGCGATGCTGAGGTACAGGCGTGCTGGTGTGTGCGCGCAGTTCCGGTAGGGAATGGTCACTTGGGGTCGGTGCAGAAAAGATCGTCGCCGCGAGGGTCGCGACCGCCGCGAGCGCGAGGATCGGCACGGCGTTCCCCAGGTCACCACTTGCTGCCACCACGATGGGAAGAATCATGGAAGTTCCGGCGAGAACAAGGAGTGTGGCGGCAGGTAAGTCAATACCGGTGAGCGCTGGCCACCCCAGGACGAGGGCAATACCGGCAAAGCCGATCAGTGCTCCTAAGGGCCAGGCAGCGTCTGAAAGAAGCCAGGCGCAAATGGTGAGCATCGATAAGGTCATCACGGCGAAAGCGGAGAGTTGAGTTCCGAAGCGTCCATGCGACTCCTGGTCACGAAGAGCGGAAAAGATAGCGAGAAGTCCTTGAGTGTGAGGTGTACGACGAGATGCAGTTTCTGGGGCGCTCATGGGTTCTTCGCGCCGCCGCTGCCTGCGTTGAGGCACTTCGGGTGTCAAGGACTGTGTGCTCATAAAAGCAATGGTCGCATAGTCTCCTGCAACCTAGAGGTGTCAGGAAAGCCACGCGCTGCACGTGTGGCGACCTCAGGAGCGCTGCGCGTATAGTGAGGCACGCACCGAGTTGTTAAGCCCCGGGCTCCACACTCTGCCGCTACGAGCGGCCTTTGCGCCGACAGGCGCTTTCAGCTCGGTGTCTTATCTTCTGTGATCGCCCTTTTTCACTGACGTTTTCATCGGCGCTTCTTCATGTGCTGTGGCCCGTGTGACGCAGAAACGAGGGCGAAAGACGCTGTGGGCCGCTTCTGCCCAAGCGGCCCACAGCGTGTGCGATCACGTTTCAGAGTCAGATCAGCGGGTAGCGCACGATTGTCGCTTCGCGACCGGCACCCACACCAATTGACTGGATACGACAGCCAGAGAGTTCTTCCAGTCGCGCAATGTATGCCCGCGCAGCGTCAGGAAGTTCCTCGAAGCTCCTACACTCGGAAATATCTTCGCTCCACCCAGGCAGTTCCTCGTACACGGGAAGGGCTTGCGTAAAGCCCTTCTGATCCACAGGCATCTCTTCGGTACGCACGCCATCAACCTCGTAGGCCACACACACGGGAATGGTGTCGTAGCCGGTGAGGACATCGAGCTTCGTTAAACAAATATCGGTGAGGCCGTTAATGCGCGTCGCATAACGCATGACAACGGCGTCGAACCATCCGGTTCGACGCGCTCGGCCCGTCGTGACACCGAACTCTCCGCCTTTCAGGCGCAAAGCCTCACCGACCTCGTTATCGAGTTCAGTGGGGAAAGGCCCCTCACCTACGCGGGTCGTGTACGCCTTAGCGACACCGACGACACGGTCAATACGGGTCGGCCCGACCCCTGAGCCTGTGAGGGCTCCACCTGCCGTCGGATTCGAGGAGGTCACAAAAGGATAGGTACCGTGGTCAATGTCAAGCATGGTTGCTTGACCGCCCTCGAAAAGAACAGTGCTGCCACGGTCAAGCGCCTCGTTCACGACGAGCGACACGTCGCACACCATCGGACGCACCCGCTCCGCATACGACAGGAGTTCTGCGGTGACGAGCGCCGGGTCGAGAGGATCCATACCCACAGCCGTGAAGATTTCATTCTTCGGGGCGAGGGCCGCTTCCACTTTAAAGGAAAGACTTTCAGGGTCGAAAAGGTCTTGGATACGCAAGCCGATGCGGTTCATCTTGTCGGCGTAGGTCGGTCCAATTCCACGACCTGTGGTGCCGATTTGATTCTTGCCTCGCGCACGCTCATTCGCCTGATCCATGAGGCGGTTATACGAGGGGATGATGTGCGCGTTGGAGGAGATGAGAAGACGCGAACAATCCACACCGCGTGAGGTCATTTCGTGAAGTTCATCGAAAAGAACCTCAAGATCCACCACGACACCGTTACCGATAATCGGAGTCACGCCCTCGGACAGAATACCGGCGGGCAGGAGGTGAAGAGCGTATTTTTCCCCATCGATGACGACAGTGTGTCCGGCGTTGTTGCCGCCGTTGAACTTCACGACGTAGTCGGTGTTCTGACCGAGCTGGTCGGTCGCCTTGCCTTTGCCTTCGTCGCCCCACTGGGCACCGAGCACGATAATGGCTGGCATGAGTTTCTCCCGCGAATCGGTATCTGTGCGACGGTGGTACGCACCTCGCTCAGTCTACTGAGTCAGCTGCCAGGCCCGCGCGAATCGTTCACGCTCACTTTTCACAGTGCTCCGCTTTCTGCGTTTGCTCCTCTTCCTTCTTCTTCATTTCTTCTTGCTGTCGCTTCTTTTCTTACTGCTTCTCTTCTTTGCCCTTATTCACTTTGCTCGTATTCCTTCACTCGGCCCCGCCCTCGGGACACGAGGGTTTACGAGGACGACCACGCCCACGCATCGGAGCAGCCTTTGGATCGCGGCCCGCTTCTTTCAAAGCACGCCGTAAGATCACTTCGATCTGCGCGTTCACAGAACGCAGGTCGTCGGCTGCCCACGAGGCAAGAGCCTCATGGACAGCCGGATCGAGCCGCAAGAGCAGCTGCTTACGTTCGCGTTTGCTCTCTGTCACGCTTCGCGGAGTCTTCCTATGCGGATGGGCACTCAGTAGAGCGAACCCGCATTGATGACCGGCTGAGCGTTCGTGTCAGAACACAAAACGACAAGCAGGTTCGACACCATCTGGGCTTTACGTTCATCATCAAGAGAGACAATCTCATCCTGTTCGAGACGATCAAGAGCCTGACGGACCATAGAAACGGCACCTTCGACGATTTGCTCGCGGGCAGCGATCACAGCCCCCGCTTGCTGACGTTGGAGCATCGCCTGAGCGATTTCGGGAGCGTAAGCGAGGGAGGAGATACGGACCTCCACGATCTCAAGACCGGCGAGGGCGACGCGAGCGGCGACTTCAGCCGCGAGTTCAGCTGACACAATGTCAGTGCCTCCACGTAAGGAAGTTTCACCTGGGCCGGGCTCATCGTAGGGGTGGGTTGTTGCGACGTGACGGAGTGCAGATTCCGCTTGAGCTTTGATGAACTCCTCGTATTTTTCGACGGCGAAAACGGCGCGCGCAGTATCGGCCACTTGCCAGACAACAATCGCAGCAATATTCACGGGGTTTCCGTCAGAGTCATTCACTTTGAGTTCGTGGGTTTCAAAGTTATGAACCTTCACGGACACTTTCTTCCCGTTCGTCAGCGGAGGAACAAGAACCAGGCCCGTGCGCCTGACCGTGCCAATGTATTTACCGAAAAACTGTCGGACTGAGGTCTGGCCGGGCGAAACGACCGTGAGTGAAGAGAAGAGAATGATGATCGTAAGGAAAGCGCCCACGGCCGCTCCGACCCACAGGTTCCCCGCAGGATCACCGGCGTCGATCATGATCGCACCCACGATGAGGATGTAGAGAGAAAAGATCAGCCCGGCGATCAGGAGGAGAAAGAGTAAGAAAGCGGCGGCAGCTCCGAAAGAGCGGGCAGGCTTTTCTGTGATGTTCACGCGAGCGGCGACCGGCGTCTGCCCGTCTGTAAGTTCGGAAGAAAGTGAGTGTGTAGGCGTAGTCATTGCCTTGTCCTCTCAGGGTTTCACTCGTTACGCCTTCACGTAACGCCGAGGGCGAAACCCATATCAAAATGATATCTATTTTTCTTGTGGGTGCAAGCACCCGCACGCCCTCGTCACCCCACCTTCGCCCTCGTCACCCTGGCCGGACCATCCCCGTACAGCACACCCTCCTTCGCCTTCACCGCCGCAACAAGCACAAAACTCAAAGTGACAAGAAGCGCCCAAGAACCAAACTTCCCCACATGAACCATCTGCCACGTCACCTCCTGATCTGGATAACGCCACGCATTCAAGAAAGTCGCCGCATTCTCAGCCACCCACAAGAAAAACCCAATCAGAACAAAAGCAAGCACCGTTGGCATCCGATAACGATCACCCCCCACAGTGAAACGCACCGTCGAACCACGCAAAGCAACACAGAGCGCCGCAGCAATCACCCAACGCATATCCACAATGTAATGGTGAGTAAAAAAGTTAACGTACACCGCGAGGGCGAGGCCACTGACCTGCCACCAGCGAAAACAATCAACATATAAGTTGAAACGACGAAACGCCTGACAGATATAAGAACCTACCGAAGCGTACATAAAGCCCGAAAAAACCGGCACACCCCCAAGGCGAACAACACCCGCATCCAGATACGCCCACGACCCCTGACTCACTTTAAATATTTCAAGAGCAAGACCGAGGACATGGAAAACACAGATGACACCGAGTTCCCGCCACGTCTCAAGCCGGAAAGCCACGAAAAGAATCTGCACGATCACGACATAAATAAGAAGCGCATCGTAACGAGCAATCGGCACATCAAAACGCGCCCACACCACCGACGTCACCGCAAGCCCTAAGAACACCGCTATCGGAAACATGCAGCATTGAAGTTCCAGCCACACGAACTGAACAAAGCGGAGCGGAAGAAGCCGTAAATCAGTGAAAGGGCGACGAGGAGCCATTTTTCATCGCTTCTATTCCGCGTGTTGCGCCCTCACAGAAGCAACCTCGTACAGGGCGATCCCCGTAGCGACAGCAGCATTCAAGGACTCGACGGCAGAGGAAATCGGGATCGACACAATCTGATCGCACGATTCTCGCACCAGACGTGAAAGCCCTGCGCCCTCGGCACCCGTCACAAGGACAAGCGGAGAAGTCGCCAAAGGCAGGTCACGTAGGGACGCTTCTCCTCCCCCATCGAGGCCAACAACGAAAAACCCGGCACGTTTACAGTCTTCAAGGGCGCGTACAAGATTCGTTGCCCGAGCCACGGGTACACGCGCCGCCGCACCAGCTGAGACTTTCCAGGCGGTCGTGTTCACAGTCGCTGAGCGGCGTTCAGGAATGATGACACCATCAACGCCGAAAGCCCCAGAAGAACGCAAAACCGCGCCCAGGTTGTGCGGGTCGGTCACCTGATCGAGTGCCACAAGCAGAGGTGTCCCGATCTGCTGCAGTGCAGAAGCGATGAGGTCGTCAAGGTGTGTGTATTCATAGCCGCGCACCTCAACGGCAACCCCCTGATGGACAGCGCCGTCAGTGGCCACGTCCAGATCCCGACGGGTCACTTCAAACACGGGCGCTCCCATTGCAGAGGCAAGACGGATCACCTCTTCAACCCGCTCATCTTTGATGTGATCTAAAACGAATACACGTTCGACGGGAACATTCGCACGAACGGCCTCAGCGACGGGGTTACGACCTGCGATGAGTTCATGGCCCGCCGCGATTTTAATGGACGTTTTTGCTCTCGCCCTCGCAATCGCAGCTTCTTGAGCCTCTTTCGCTTCACGAGCGAGTTTGCGCTTATGCGCGGGATGATAGGTCCGATCTTCAGCTTTCGGTGTCGGCCCTTTCCCTTCGAGGCGGCGACGTGAATGACCGCCGGTGCCGACTTTCGCACCTTTCTTCGAGCCCGGCTTACGCACCGCTCCGCGACGCCCGTCGTTTCCAGCCATGTGTGTCCTTTACTTCTCGCACACGCCTCTCGGCGCTACCAACCGGCTCCAGCCTAGCTGTTCTTTCACTTCACCCCCTGATCTCAGGCACACACACGAATGATTGAACAGGCACTCATGCAAAAAGTTGGAAAAGTTAACAGGCGTTCCATAAGGGTTGTGTATTCGTAATCGCAGCGCGTAGAAGCTGCGTGGTTTAGTGGGATGGTCTACCGAAGAACTCATGCTCACTGCAGGTTTCCTCAACATCTCTGTGCAAGACCTCATCCCCCACGCCAACGGCACAGGCGGATGGCTACCCGCTCCGTATCGTCCGCCCCTCAC
>JASBZF010000071.1 GCA_029983625.1 Pauljensenia sp.
CCCCCCCCCCCCACACACCGTGTCACCGAGACCCTAGGCAAGGATCAGGCGAATACTGAGCGAACATGAGCTTCGCACAGCTGCCGTTTTCACGCCTTGCGTCGGATGCGCCGTACAAGCACAAGTCCTGCAAGGCCCAGTCCGAGCGCAAGCACTGCCAAGCTCGGAGCATATGTACCCGTCGCTGCGAGGATCTTTGCCGCAGTCGGTGTCTGATCCGAAGAAGAAGGCACAGGCTTCGGCTTTTCTACACCAGACTGATCCGTTCCCGGCTGATCCGCAGGCTGATCCGTCCCCGGCTCTACCTCCGGCTCAACCTTTGGCTCGGTCTTCGTCCCTGGTTTCGCTGCGGCAGCGAAACCTTCAATCGCCTTGCGTGCAGCTGCGACAAGAGAATTAACGCCTGCCTGATCCAGGCCAGCACCCTTATTCGCCAGTGCCGCTTCAGTGCGCGATAAGGATGCTTCCAGCGCGTCGTAGTCGGCCTGCAAGACCCACTGATCAGCAGGCAGCACATCGGATCCGTCCTCGGATACGCGGGCAGCTTTGAGCGCGGCCTTCGCATCCGTCACAGCCTGAGTCAGGGCTGTCAGGTCCAGACCGGCATCCTCGTCAGACAGGATGTAGGTCATGCCTGCCTTGGTTGGGAAGGACACGTGCGTGTCATCGATCTTGTTCAAACGGATCTTCGTCCCATCTTCTGTCTGCGCGCTGAGGAAACTCGCGGCCCCATCGAAGGAAAGGACAGCCGGGCCACCCTTGTTTGAGTGAATCACAAGCTCATCTACCTGACCTTCATCCCATCTCATGTTGATGGTGAAATCACCGCGCGTCTTCAGGCCGGTCACTTGCCCCTCCGCCCAGGCGGTCGGCAAAGCAGGAAGGAGGTTGATGTAGTTGTGATAGGACGTTCCATCCTTCACGAAAGTGGAGTTGGACTGGACGAGCATTTCGTTCACACCCGAGGTGTTCCCGAAGTTGCCGTCGATCTGGAAGGGCGGGTGTGCGTCGAAAAGGTTCGGGTACATCGCGTTCTTCAACTGCTTTGTGATGAGCAGGTAGGCGCGGTCACCGTCACCGGTGCGAGCCCAGGAGTTGATGCGCTGCCCCACGCCCCAGCCGGTCGCGTCATCTCCGCGCGTGTTGAGGGAGACTTTCGCGGCATCCATGAAGGCTGAGTTGTCAACCGTGATGAGGTCACCGGGGAAGAGACCAAGCATATGGGAAAGATGCCTATGGCCTCCCTGGTAGCCGGGAATCGGAGCACCCGCAGAGTCCTTGCCGAGTTCACCTTCAAAGAACCATTCCTTGATTTGGCCGCTGTCGCCCACTTCGATCGGCGACAGGAGGCTCTGGGCGCAGGCCCAGGTCCGATTCGCATCTGCCGAGGTGAAAGAATCGCCCGTCTTCGCCCAGTTCTCTACCGAACATGTGCTTTCAGAACTCACCAGGTTCGCATCGACTCCGAGGATCTTCGCGGCTTCTTGAACATCCTGGAGGAGCTGCCACACGAGCGAGCTTTCGTAGGTGTTACCGTCGGTGCCCATCGGGCCGTGCTCGGGTGAGTAGGCAACACCGGTTGTCAGGCGTTCCTTGCCGTCTCCTGCGGGACGGTTCCCCTTCTTGAGCATGTAGTTGACGTAGAAGTTCGCTTCTTCCTTCAGCAGCGGGTAGATCCGTTCACGCAGAAGTTTCTCGTCTCCGGTGTACTCGTAGTATTCGTAGACGTTCTGCAAGATCCACGGCACAGCAGCCGGGCTCCATCCCCATGAGAAAGACAGGCCGGGTGTCGTCCACCCGTAGGCCGTGTTTTCGGTGTGCGCCATGAAGCCCTGGCCTTCACCGATCGGTGTTCCTGCTGGTGTGGAGGCACCCGCGTAGACTTTCGCGGTGACACGTCCCGGTTCTACGAGACCTTCAACGTAGTCGATGAGCGGCATCGCAGACTCAGCGAGGTTCGCGGAGTAGGTCGGCCAGTAGTTCATCTGCAAGTTGACGTTGAGGTGGAAATCAGCACCCCACGGTGTTGCGCCGTGAGCCCTGTCGTCGGCTGTGGACGACCAGATTCCCTGAAGGTTCGATGGAAGCTGGCTGTTCGCACGCGAGGACGCGATGGTCATGTAACGCCCGTAGTCGTAGATGAGCATTTCGAGCGTGCGCTTGTGTGCTTCGTCGAGCGTGTCGTTTTTGTACGCGCTCAGAAGCGCGTCGGTCGTCATGGTGCCTTCACCGCCGTAGGAGGGTGCCTGCCCCAGCTCAATATCCACCCTGTCGTAGAGGGCGGAGTGGTCTGCGATGTGGGCGGCACGGACAGCGTCGTAGCCCTTCGTCGCGGCGGCGTTCACGGCCTTTGCGAGTCGCTGATCGAGGGCCTGAGCATCCTCGCCGGTGCGGTAAGTGGGGTACACCTGCTTGTAGTCCGTTGCTGCGGCGATGTAGAGGGTCAGTGCGGTAGCGCCCTTGACTGACAGGGCATCCCCAGCGTCGGAGGCACCTACTGTTGCGCCCTCGCCTTCCACGACTGCTTTGATTTTCGCGTTGTACAGCAGACCGTTGTTACGCAGAACACCTGAGGAAGTGAGTGTTCCGTTGTCGATGGTGACCTGTTCGCTCTGGCGTGTCCATCCGGTGTGAAGCGGGAGGGCAACATCCGTGTTGAGTTTCTGATCACCTTCAGCAGTGAGGCGCAGCACCATCACGTCGTCTGGATTTGAGACGAAGTATTCGCGCATGTAGTCCGTGTTCGCGTAATTGAAGTGGACTGAGGCGATGCCGGTGTTGAGGTCGAGGGCGCGTTCATAAGCAAAAATGTCGGCATCCAGGGGAATGTCTGAAGCGAGGTTCAGTTCTCCCCAGCTTTGGAAGGAGCCTTGACTTTGAGCGTCGAATCCACCGGTGAGGTTACCGGGGTTACGCACAGTGGTTTTCCCCGTATCGAGTTCGGCGTTCAGTTCACGCAGGGCAGCGCCATTACGTCCTCGGTTGACGTCGTTACCGCCTTCGTAGCTGCGGTTCGGACCAGGACCGCCGGTCCAGAGGGTTTCTTCGTTGAAGGTGATGCGTTCTGCACTGATTTCACCCCACACGGTGCCGCCCAGTTTGCCGTTTCCGATGGGCAAAGTGGAACGCTGCCACTGATCATCTTTCGTGTTCGCTCGCACGCCTGCTGTACCGACCCAGCCTCTCGGGGTGCGTGAAGCGGGCTTGTCATACCAGAGGACATCGTGTGTGGCCATTGCTGCGGATTGTTCATCCCATGCGCGCGGTCCTGTGGGAGCGACCGGCTTGGGGACGGTGACTTTCAGGGTCGGCAGGTTCGCTTCGCTCAGGCCACGCAGGGAGCCTGTGGCTTCAGTGGAGGCAAAGCGCACTTCCCGGCCTTTCATATCACCGAGAGCGAAGGTGAGGACTTTCTTTCCTGCTTGGAAGGCGGCATTGACAATATTCGTCACGTCGAAGGAGACGGTGGCGCGTTTGTCTGCGGCGATGGTCATGGAGTCGCTGGTGTAGAGGTTTGCTGCAGCGTAGGGGAACTGCGCAGTCACAACATCGTTGTTATTGCTGAGGGAGAAGTCGGGGCGTGTGGCCCAGGTGGCGGTTTCTGCCGGGCAGGTCGCCGCTGAGTTCGTGCATCGTGCCGTATCGACGAGGGCGAGGCCGACCTCTGCTTGTTCTGTCGGGGACACGTTGTTCACTCGGTGTCCGATGTAGGTCACTTCGACGACGGAGGCGCGAGGCGCTTCTGCGAGGGAAGTGAGGTTGAAGGTGATAAGGCCCATCTTGGCATCGGTCCCGTCTGAGGTGTCGGCTGAGACGAAGCCTTCACCGAAGAGACCGTAGGTCTGTCCGGGCGCTTGCGCTCCACCCCGCGCGGGGTGGAGCGCCCCAATATAGGGCTTAGCTGAATTGGACTGTGTTTTTTCTTGTCTCCACGCCTGGAGGGTCGTGTCTTCACTTGCGACGATGTCTTTCACAATCGTCGGGGCATCGCTAGGAGGTGTCTCCGTTTCCGACGCTGGTGCGGCAAGCACGGGGATGCCTCCCAGGGTGATGGCGAGTGCTGCAAGTGGAGCACAAGTCCACAGGTGTGTGATCTTCATACGCTATCCTCAGCTTCTTTGCCGGGCGGGCGGGGCGAACTTGAACTGTATACAGAGTGAACTGCATACAAACCAAGCCCAGGCCATCGAGGCCATCGAGGCCATCTTACCTTCGAAGAGAAGTCTCGGCGCGAACGACTTTGGTCACGCACTGTCAGCACAGCACGCACACTCAGATCTGGACACGGACACGCACAGTACAGGCACCCAGCAGGACTCCACTTTCGCACCCCAATGACGGAATCGCCCTCGTAAGAGACAATTGAACCTGATCCGAGGAGGAACCCGTGAACTTCCATTCGCTCTATGACCAGGGATTTGCGCGCGTGGCAGCAGCCACAATCCCCGTTCATCCGGCCAATCCGGCCCACAACGCCGAAGAAGTGATCCACGTCGCACGCCAAGCCTCCGAGCAGGGGGTTGCTCTTCTCCTCCTGCCTGAACTGTGCCTATCCGGCTATGCGATTGATGATCTTCTCCTCCACGATGTGCTCCTCGATGAGGTGGAAGCCGCGCTCCATCGCCTCGCTGAAGCGTCCCTCGACCTCCTTCCGATCCTTATTGTCGGCGCACCCGTGCGCGCACACGCTTGCCTCTATAACTGTGCGATTGCAATCCATCGAGGCAAGATTCTCGCGGTCGTCCCTAAGCAGCACCTCCCCAATTACCGGGAGTTCTACGAAAAACGCCACTTCGTCACCCCGCTTCCTCACACCCCGCTCCGCATTGATGTCTCACAGTGGCTTGCGCACAGCACCCGTAAGGATCCGCGCACGCTCACTGAAGTTCCACTCGCTTCAACTCTGATTGAGGTCACAGATCTTCCTGGATTCGTGATCGCCCCGGAAATCTGCGAAGACATGTGGGTTCCCGTTTCGCCCGCTTCCCTTGCCGCCCTCGCCGGGGCAACTGTGATGTGTAATCTTTCAGCCTCCCCGATCACGGTGGGGCGAGCCGAAGAGCGCCGTCTTCTCGCTCGCTCTTCCTCCGCGCGTTTTAACGCCGCTTACCTGTATTGCGCGGCGGGGCATGGAGAGTCCACAACTGATTTGGCGTGGGATGGTCACACGATGATTTACGAGTGCGGTGATCTTCTTGCCGAGGGCGAGCGCTTCACTCATCAGGGCCACACTCTTACGATTGCCGATATCGATCTTGACCGTCTCCTCACGGAACGCACCCGTCAGAACTCTTTTACAGATAACGCCCGTTACCTGGGTGATGCCTCTGCGCTTGCGCAGCTCACCACAGTGAAAACAACTGTGAACCCGCCGAGCGATGATCTGGGACTGGAGCGTCCTCTGAATCGTTTCCCTTTTGTCCCGCACGATCCGCAACGCCTCGCCGAGGATTGTTACGAGGCGTACAACATTCAAGTGTCTGGCCTCGTTCAGCGTCTGCGCGCGATCGGGAATCCGAAGCTCGTCATCGGAGTGTCCGGGGGGCTTGATTCCACGCACGCCCTCATTGTTGCCGCTCGCGCTATGGATCTGTTGGGCCGTTCTCGCAGTGACATCTTGGCCTACACTTTGCCGGGTTTTGCGACTTCGGACGGCACGAAAGCGAACGCCCTTGAACTGTGTGCTTCCCTTGATATTCCTTGCCAGACAATCGACATCACGCCCGCTGCCCGTCAGCTTCTGAGTGACCTTGCGCACCCGTATTCTGAGGGTGAAGCCACCTACGACGTGACCTTTGAAAATGTCCAGGCGGGTTTACGCAGCGATTATCTTTTCCGAATCGCAAACCATCACGGCGGCATTGTTCTGGGTACCGGTGATTTGTCGGAGTTGGCGCTCGGCTGGTGTACATACGGTGTTGGCGACCAGATGAGCCATTACGCGGTCAATACCGGCGTACCGAAAACAATGATTCAGCATCTCATCCGTTGGGTCGTGACTTCCGAACAGTTCTCGGAGTGTACTTCTCAGGTTTTATTGCGCATTTTGGATCAGGAGATTTCTCCTGAACTGATCCCCGCAACTTCGGGAGAAAAAATACAGTCCACGCAAGATCAGATTGGTCCTTACGCTCTTCAAGATTTTACGCTCTACTATGTTGTGCGCCGTGGAGCTCGGCCTTCGAAGATTGCTTTCCTCGCACAAAAAGCGTGGGAAGATGCAACTTCGGGTACATGGCCTGCGGGTTTTCCTGCACGTCAGCGCGTCGCTTATTCCTTAGAAGAAATTGTAAAATGGGAAATGCTGTTCTTCCGCCGTTTTTTCTCTCAGCAATTCAAGCGTTCAGCTTTGCCGAATGGCCCGAAGGTCATGGCGGGAGGTTCGCTTTCGCCGCGCGGGGATTGGCGGATGCCTTCAGATGTGTCGGGTGAAGCGTGGATTGCTGAACTTGAGTCGGCGCTTGCGGGCGTTCCTGATTCAGGGATTCCGGCTCGATCATTTTCTTCAGATTCTGCGATTTCTTCAGAATGCGGGCTTTCTTCTTGACCCGTATACGCCTCTACACTTTCCTTGTAGATAAAGGAGCTTCTTCGTGAATATTCTTGTTGTGATCGCTCCACTGAGCTTTGCGGCTCTTGCTGGTCTTTATGCGTGCGTGGCATGGAAGGCACGCACTGGGACTCTCCCGCAGGGGAGCGCTCTTGGTGTGCGTCATCGTGAACTTGAGGCCGATGAGGAAAAGTGGAGACTCGGGCATTTTGCTGCCTGGCCAATTTTGGCAATGGCTGCTCTTGTGTCTGCTTTCCATGCGATCGCTTCTTTTATTGCCGGTGTGCTCATGGGCGAAGATGGGCGGAATTTCCTCACGATTCTTGTTGTTGCGGGGATTGTTGTCGTTATTGCTCTGAGGTTCCTTGCGTCCTCGGCAGCTGTTCACACGGTGAGGCGAATGGAGCAGGGGCAAAGCGATTAGGTTCTGCCGGTATTTTCTTAAGATCTCAAGGAGTCTTACTCAAGCCCGAAGCGACTTCCAGAGCAACACCTCAGGGAACCGTCGTGTCCTATCAGTCAAGAATTTCTTGCCTCACTCATACATTCATTCAAGTGGGCAACTGCCTTATGAAGCTGAAATACATATTTACTTTTCAGCACTCGGCACCCGCGTGATCTCATTTCTTTTGCGATGAAGTTTCTGCTTCATTGAGTTTCAATGCGACAGCTTCCAACTGATGTCGATTCTTGCTTCCACATATTGTCAAGAACAACGAAAACACAATACATCACAAGGACAATGGGGGTACTGAGAGCAGAATAAGCAGCGATATAAGCAGATCAGGTGAAGATCGCTACCATGAACGCGGTTGTCACGCACTGCTTCCAGCGTAAGAAAGATTCCATTAGACGACCTCAAGAAGTTCTAATGCTGCGAAACGTCAGTCAGCAATACATTCGCAGTGACAGCCGAGGGTGAGGAAAGGGATGTCGCAGTTCAAGACAGGGCGGGGGGCTTGTCTTTCAGTGGTAGTCACTGTTTTGGCAGGAGTCACTGTTTTGCGGGGAAGCTGAGGAGGTGGTCGCGGTAGTACTCGTATTG
>JASBZF010000072.1 GCA_029983625.1 Pauljensenia sp.
ACGCGCCGCCTTGATGCGGCGCGCGTATTTGCGAGCCCCTTTCGCCGACACACCCTCGCCACCTTTCAGGTGGCGAGGCAAACCAACAATCACTTCCCGCGCATCGAAAGAATCAATGAGGCTGCAGATACGGTCAATATCCGACCAGTCGTCACGTCTCAGAACTGTTTCGACCGGCACGGTGAGAATCCCCTCAGGGTCGCAGCGTGACACTCCGACCCTGACGGTCCCCACATCGACTCCCAGTCGCACTCCCCTGCGTAGGGTCACGAACCCGCCACCTCAGAACGGATCACCGCAATTGCCTCGTGGATGCGATCCGTCTTCGACCCACCACCCTGAGCAATGTCGTCGCGGCCTCCGCCACCTCCTCCGAGGTATTCACCCACCAAGCGCACAAAAGCTCCCGCTTTGAAACCTGCATCTCGGGCTTTCGGCGTCACGGCAACGACGATCGCTGATTTCTCTTTCACCTTCGCAATCAGAGCCACCACGCCTGGAAGATCACCGAGTCGGTCGCGAACATCAAGAGTAAGAGTTCTCAGTGCATCCGTTGAAGGGAGCTCTCCTGCATCTTGAGCAACAAGCTTCGCCAGCGGATAGTCCTGTGCTGAGTCTGCAAGCGCAGCTGCCCCTGCAAGTGTGCGTTCAAGGCGCAGGCGATCCAGTTCTTTCTCAGCTTCTTTCAGCTTGGTAAGAACCTGCTCGATTCGCGAAGGCGCCTCTTCTGGACGTCCTCCCAGAAGAGTTGTGATCTGTGAAACGAGAGCATGTTCTTTCGCCTGGAAATCATAGGCTCCGTCTCCGACAAGGGCGTCGATTCGGCGCACTCCTGAACCGATCGAACCTTCGCCGAGCACGGCGATCCTTCCGATCCGACCGGTTGTCGGCACATGCGTACCGCCGCACAGCTCCTTATCGAATCCATCTCCGATCGTGACGACGCGAACTTCGGAACCATACTTTTCACCGAAGAGAGCAATCGCACCTGCTTGACGCGCTTCATCGAGTGACATGATCTGCGTAGACACAAGGAGATCTTCAGCAAGTTTTTCGTTAACGAGCGCCTCAATATCATTCAACTGCGAGGTCTCAAGCGCCGAAGAATGACGGAAGTCGAAGCGTAGGCGCGAGGGCGAGTTCTCAGAACCGGCCTGAAGTGCGTCCTTAGACACCACGTGACGCAGACCGGCGTACACCATGTGAGTCGCCGTATGCGCACGCGCGATCGCGAGCCGGCGCTGAGCGTCAATTTCGGCCCACACTTTCGCACCGGGAATGACGGTCCCCTCTGCGATTGTGCCGCGATGAACAGCCAAGCCGCGAAGGGGTGCCTGAACATCATGCACTTCAACAATCGCTCCGTCCGCAAGACGAATCACACCGTGATCGGCGAGCTGTCCACCCATTTCGGCGTAGAAGGGTGTGCGATCAAGGATGATCTCGACTTCAGCGGGAGCTGAGGCAGCAAGAACTTCCACGCCGTCAACAAGGACGGCTTCGATTTTTGCTTCCGCCGCAAGATCGGTGTAGCCGAGGAATTCACTGACCCCACCGATACGCTTCCCTATTTCTTGGAAGACACGCACATCGGTGTGCCCGGTCTTTTTGGCGCGAGCATCAGCACGGGCGCGTTCCTTCTGCTCCAACATGAGCGTTTTAAACGCATCCTCATCGACTGTGAGTCCCTGCTCAGCCGCCATCTCAAGGGTGAGGTCGATCGGGAAACCGTAGGTGTCATGAAGAGCGAAGGCTGAAGCTCCATCGAGCACCTTCGCACCCGACGCTTTCGCGTCAGCAACCGCAAGATCAAGAATCGTTGTTCCGGCACTGAGAGTACGTCTGAAAGCTTCTTCTTCAGCGTAGGCGACATCTTGAATCGTTGCCCAGTTCCCGTTCAGTTCCGGGTAGGACAGGGCCATGACCTCTTTCGATGCCGTCAAAAGCGTTGGCAGTGCAGGCTCTTCAACTCCCAGGAGTCGCATGGAACGGACCGCGCGACGAATAAGTCGGCGAAGCACATATCCACGTCCGTCGTTACCGGGCCTGACACCATCGTTGATCAGCATAAGAGCTGAACGCACATGATCTGCGACAACGCGCATACGCACATCATCATCGTATGCGGCACCTGCGGTAGGTCCTTGCGCGCCGAGTCCGTAAGTTTTCCCGGACATGTCCTGAGCGGCTGCGATGACGGGATACACCTCGTCGATCTCATACATGTTTGGCTTTTCCTGCATGATGAAAGCCAAACGTTCCAGACCCGCACCCGTGTCAATCGCCGTTTTGTCGAGTTTACCGACGAGTTCAAAGTCGTGTCCTTCGCCCTCGCCCCGAATAAACTCATCGAATACGAGGTTCCAGATTTCGAGGAAGCGATCACCGACAAGATCGGCGATCGGCCCCCCGTCAGGTCCAAATTCGCGGCCACGATCATAATGAATCTCGCAGCACGCGCCCGCCGGTCCAGGTTGGCCTGTTGACCAGGAAATCTGCGCAAAAGGAAGACGCTGGATACGTTCAGCGGGTAAGCCGATGGTCTTTGTCCAGTAATCGAAGGAGACATGGTCTTCCTCCCAGATCGTCATCCACAGACGATCACCATCAAGGCCGTAACCTCCCTGATCCTGAGGAGTTGTGAGCAGCTCCCACGCGAAGTCGATCGCACCTTCTTTGAAGTAATCCCCAAAAGAGAAATTACCGTTCATCTGGAAGAAAGTGCCGTGGCGGGTTGTCTTTCCTACATTGTCAATGTCATTCGTCCGAATACATTTTTGAACCGAAGCGGCGCGCGGCCACGGAGCGGGTTCCGTTCCCAGAATGTAAGGAATGAAAGGAACCATCCCCGCAACGGTAAAAAGAATCGAAGGGTCGGGTGAAATAAGGGGGACCGACTCGGCAATGTGGTGGTCCTGAGAGCGGAAATAGTTGAGCCAGCGGGAGCGGATCTCAGAGGTGCGCATAGATCCTCATCGTAGTCGGATCGGGCCGCGACGAGCACATCGCTGGCACGAAGGTGGAATATGGCGAACCCCGGGAACTGTGTTCCCGGGGCCCGTAAAGTCGCAATCAGCGTGAGTAGTGCTCGACGACCATCTGAACGTCAACCGTAACGGGAACCTCGGCACGCTTCGGACGACGCACAAGCGTTGCTTTCAAACGCTCAAGCTCCACATCGAGGTACTCGGGAACAGCAGGAAGAACATCGCGATGAATACCCTGCGCAGCGATCTCGAAAGGAACCGTCGTCTGTGACTTCGGCTTCACCTGAATCGTCTGCCCCGGAGTCACACGGAAGGAAGGACGGTCCACGATCTTGCCGTCAACAAGGATGTGACGGTGTACAACGAACTGGCGTGCCTGCTGAATGGTACGGGCAAAACCTGAACGAAGGACAAGAGCGTCGAGACGCATTTCGAGGAGCTCAACCAGGTTCTCACCGGTCAGGCCAGTAGTGCGACGAGCTTCTTCGAAGGCGCGACGCAGCTGAGCTTCACGAATACCGTACTGAGCGCGCAGACGCTGCTTCTCTTTGAGACGAACGGCGTAGTCGGAATCCTGGCGACGACGCGAACGACCGTGCTCACCGGGACCGTAGGGGCGCTTCTCAAAGTAACGGACGGCCTTCGGAGTTAAAGCGAGGCCGAGGGCGCGTGATTCACGCACCTGCTTACGGGAACGGTTCTGAGCCATTTCCTCTCTCTTTCCTGTTTCTCACGTCATGACCTGAAAGGATTTTCAGATCACGGGGCCAACTCCCGAAACGAGCGTTCCATCGGCTAAGGCCCCAGGGGTGCCACACGGGCAACTTGAACAGATTAGCGCATTGCAAGAAGTCCACGAAGCACAGCAAGCCTCTTCGTGAGCAACTCCTCATGTCCGTTCACACTCGGTTGATAATAGCGAGCGCCTTCAAGGCTATCGGGCAAATACTGTTGGGCTGCGACATGATGCGGAGCATCGTGCGCATAGAGGTAATCAGTCCCATGCCCCAACGCTTTCGCCCCCGAATAGTGTCCATCGCGCAGATGCCGAGGAACCGGACCTGCTTTGCCCGCACGCAGATCTGCAATAGCGTCGTCAATGGCACGGTAGACGGCATTCGACTTCGGTGCGGTCGCAACCGCGATCACCGCTTCAGCAAGGATGATCCGCGCCTCGGGCATTCCGATAAGAGCGACCGCCTGCGCGGCCGCAACAGTAATGGAAAGAACATCAGGTGCCGCCATTCCCACGTCTTCTGCTGCGCAGATCATGACGCGCCGCGCGATAAAGCGTGGGTCCTCCCCCATTTCGAGCATACGAGCCAGATAGTGAATCGCAGCATCCACATCCGATCCTCGCATCGACTTAATGAAAGCCGAAGCGACATCGTAGTGCTGATCTTTATCCCAGGTCACTAAGGCCGTATTCGCTGCCATTTCAATGTGTGCAGTATCAATGCACGTACAGGAGCTGTCTGCAGCAGCCCCCGCTGCCGCTTCAAGAAGAGTGAGCGCCTTACGCGCATCAGAACCCGCCAAGCGAATCAGTGCCTCCTTCGCTTCATCTGCAAGTGAAAAAGCAGCGCAAAGGCCACGCTCATCCGCAAGAGCCCGATCAATAAGAGTTCTGATCGCCTCCTCAGTCAAAGGTTTAAGAACGAGGAGGAGTGAACGTGACAGAAGCGGAGGAATAACTGAAAAAGACGGGTTCTCCGTCGTCGCAGCCACGAGGGTCACCCACTGATTCTCCACAGCAGGAAGGAGTCCGTCTTGCTGAGACTTCGAGAAGCGATGCACCTCGTCGATAAATAAAACTGTGTGCTCACCCGTCGTTGTAGTACGTCGCCTCGCACTATTGACGACATCGCGAATGTCTTTGATGCCAGAAGATACGGCGGACAGTTCCTCGAAATGATGCCCCTCGGCGCGCGCCACAAGATACGCCAAAGTCGTTTTCCCCGTTCCCGGAGGACCCCACAGAACGAGGGAAGAAGCCTGCGGTGCCCCATTCTTTGCGCCCTCAAGCAAACGCCTCAGAGGAGACCCCTGCATCAAAATTGCTTCTTGACCAACGACTTCTTCGATCCGACGAGGGCGCATTCTGACAGCGAGGGGCGCATTCGGATCAAAAGAGGGGGTGCCGCACGCATCGACACTTTGCACCTCGAACAGATCCATGTTCACAGTTCTCGCTTCACCTTCACGCAAACATTTCCTCCATTTTAAGGTGCCTGAAAGACAGGCACACCCCGCAGAAAAGGCGAAAGCTCACGGTCAGCACCTCAGAGCTGCGCACACATGAGCGCACACGCACACTCTTGTACTGTCTCGTTTTCTCCCCTTCGTGCAGGGACGAAAACTTCATTCCCTACACAGATTCAAGAAGACGCACAGACACCGTTTACTCAAAGAGCGACTCGTCCCCTGCCCCTCGCCTGGCGATCCGACCCGTCCCTTCCGTGTAGTCAACAACGGTAGTAGCGCCAGCCGTTCCTACAGGACCGACGATCACGAGGTCGATGAAGGCGCCGATCCGATCATCCACTTCAAAGCCATCGGTCAAAGGATCTTCCTCGCCGGGCATGATGAGCGTCGAACACAGCAAGGGTTCCCCAAGCTCTGTCACAATCGCTTGAGTAATCACATGATCGGGGATCCTCACTCCGACCGTATGTTTCTTCTTATTTAAGGTCATGCGGGGCACTTCTTTCGTGCCCGGAAGGATGAAGGTGTAGGGACCGGGCGTCAGCGCCTTGATCGTTCGGAATTGAGAGTTATCCACGATGACAAGTTCGCCGAGTTGAGCAAAGGAATGACACAGTAGCGAGAAGTTGTGTTTCTCATCTAGCTTACGGATCTGACGGATCGTATCCATTCCACTTTTATTTCCGAGGGCGCAGGCAATGGCATACCCAGAATCAGTGGGAAGGGCGATCACTCCTCCTTGGCGGATCGTCTCAACTGTCCTGGTCACGAATCGGGTTTGCGGGTTATCTGGATGCATTTCAAGGTACGACATAACACTATTGTGCCGCAGTTCACGCCCCGCGTCTGCGAAACACAATGAGTCTCCTGCGACCGCCTCATCACGCTCATGAACTGAGGTGGCATCTGTGCCACCTGAGCCACCCTTTCTGTCAGCAGACAGCACTTCCCTGTGTCTGCATCACGGCGTGTGCTGCGCCCTCGTCCTCAATACAAGCTTCCCTGCCGTCTCTTGATCAGTAACCTCACCACTGATTCAAGTCCGGTTCCATATAGGTGACTGTTTCTGACTTGGCGGCACCAATTCCAGGTAGACGAGCTTTCATGAGGTTCGCACCCCACTAACTTACTGAGACCAGCATCAAGACCAGAGGCATCCAGAAGCATTGAAACTATTCCCATGCTCGATATATGCAACCAGAGATACTGCCGCCAGTCCAACCCGTGGCAGCGCTAAGGCAATAGATGCATCCAGCACCAGCGGTCAAAGCGCAAGCCCAGCCACAGGCAACCGAGATAACTGCCAGTACCGCCCAGTTAATTCCAATGCTATTCAAGCACTGGTTTAGCTTTCCCCAGTTCATACCCATAGGCCGAATTTCTCCCTTGCTTCCAGCATCGGGATTCACAATCGTTTTATCTACCGACAGTTTGCCGTCGTTCCACAGTCGAACCTGAACCTTGTTATCAGACAGCATGTCTCCGTAGACTTCCTGTGTCACAGGTTTTCCGTTTTCCCAGATGAACAGGATCTTATTTACGCGAGATAGCTCTGACTCAAGTGGTACAGATACAAACGTTTTACTCTCCAAGGTGTAGGCTTGAGCATCAGCCCACATAGGGACTGCGCCGCTCTTCGGAGAATAATTGAGTTCTTTTGCGGAGTGAACTTACACTTCTAAATCCACACCCTTAAGCTCGACCAGCGACTTGTTAGTTGCCGCAATAGCGTTCAAGTCCGGTTCCATATAGGTGACTGTTTCTGACTTGACGGAAGAATCATTATCCAACTCGGCAGCTTGTGCAGCGTGGGCCTGCGTCACCGCCAAAGCGATAGCGGTCAAACATGCAACCACACCAATTCCAACAGCGAGCAAATGCTTGTTTTCAGACTTAGCTTTCAGACCCCCAAAAAGAGCAGCAACAAGCGCCAATACTCCTACCATTCGAAAGGTTAAGCTGAGAGTATCTCCCGGAGTCGCAAAAGCTAGAGCTTGAAATCCGATCGACACGCACACTAATGCGACCACAAGCCGCGTTGTGCTACCGCGTTCCACTAACCCACTATTTGACGTTGAGTTCATTTCCATTCCTTTCGTCAGAGCAACATCGCCACTGCATGTCGGAAAGAGGGATAGCTGAGAATTTTTAGGACTGCGCCGGTTTACCCGACAGCTTCAGTTTATGTGACACGCACCATCCTGCATAATGTGGCGTTAGTCACATAAAAAGTAGTTCGTGTTCGTCATACACGCTTCCACTCGGCCCGCCAGCGCCTCTGATGGATCGGTCGAGGGCCATGATGAGGGCGACAACGCCGTCGATTTTCTCGATGCTTTTTGCTTGTCGGGTTTGATGTTGCCGGCAGGGTTTTGCCGGGTGTGGTTGTTGT
>JASBZF010000073.1 GCA_029983625.1 Pauljensenia sp.
GAAGCAGGTCCGGGCACCGCAGTGTTACGCAACAACCCGGCGCATCATGTCGGAGATGACCGTGAACTGGTGAAGGCGCGTCGTCTTCGTCTCGCACGTGATCTGGGGCGTGAGGTCGTCTGGATGAATCAGACACATTCGACGCGCATAGCGGTCCTCACCTATTCATCTGCGGGGCCACATCTGATGATCGAGGGCGAGCCTGTTCCATACACTCTTGGTGATCCTCTTGTTCATATCGAAGCTGACGGACTCATCATTGATACGCGCACCTGGCCGAAAGCTCCGGCTGCCGCTGTGATGACCGCCGATTGCCTCCCCGTTTTACTTGCTGGCGACTCCGGCCTCATCGCAGCTGTCCATGCGGGGCGGCGCGGTCTTCTTGGTGGGATCCTCACGCAAGCGCTTGCCACCATGCGCGCCATTGCTGATACTCCCATTCGGGCTTTCATCGCGCCCGCGATCTGCGGGCGCTGCTATGAAGTGCCAGAGAACATGCGTGCTGCGTGTGAAAGGACGCTCCCTGGCTCTTCGTCGATCACCTCGTGGGGCACTCCCGCCCTCGATCTCGTTGCCGCTGGGCGTCACCAATTGCAAAGCGCAGGATGTGTGGAAGTGCATTGTGATCCTCGATGTACTTTTGAAGACGAACACCTGCATTCTTACCGGCGTCACCAAGGATGCGGACGAAACGCGGCACTCATTTACCGGGAGTGAATCTGGCGACCTTGCGACTCGCCGATTGTCTTTCCCAAGTCAAGGACTGCGTCGCACTACGGTAACCTCAGCCGACTCGGGTGAGGAGAGAAACAATGGCGGATTCATTTGGCGCAAAGGCGCGGAAGTTCATGGGATGGTACTCAGAGGATGATGTCGTCGAAGACCAGGAACGTTTCGAGGACTTTAGCATCGCTCCCGTCACTGAAATCGCTCCTATTGAACGCACTTCAGAGCCTTCCGTCCTTGCTCCTGTCCGCAAAGAAACTCGTGATCTTGAAGCTGCTTCGCAGCTGTCCCGCATCGTCACCGTTCACCCGAGTGCCTACTCTGACGCTGTGACGATCGGAGAGGCATTCCGCTCTGGCACGCCCGTCATCATGAACCTTTCGGATATGAACGATGAGGACGCGCGTCGTCTCGTTGATTTCGCTGCGGGACTGACCTTCGGTCTTCATGGTGTGATCGAGCGCGTCACGAACCGTGTGTTCCTCCTGTCTCCGCGTAGCGTCGAAGTCACAGGTGATGTGCAAGCGTCGCGTCGCGGCTCTGTCTTTAACCAGGGCTGATCGGGTGCTTTCACTTCTCGGAACGGCGATTACACTCCTCGCGAATCTGTACCTCCTGGTTTTGATCGTCAGAATGGTGATCGATTGGGTGCAGTTCCTTGCTCCCGCTTTCACTCCGCGCGGCCTCGTCCTCGTCCTTGCTAATGCGGTGTACGCGCTCACGGATCCGCCGATTCGCGCTCTGCGTAGGGTTGTGCCGCCTTTACGCCTCGGCTCTGGTATCGCACTTGATCTTGGCTTCATGATCGTTTTCATTGCGGTTGTGCTGATCGGGAATCTCGGTCGTTTTCTCTCTGTGGTCGGCTACGGACTGCTTTGAGTAAGAGGTATTCGCCACGTTGTCAGACAAAATGTGGTGATTGTTGTTCCTGTGGCGTGTGTGTCGGTTATGATGTGCGATGATGTGTCAATGAGTGGTCATCGTCGGCCGCTCAGATGCGCGACCGGCATTCCAATCGGGCCCGCATCGATCCCATGACCGAGAGGCGAGGAAATGGCCCTGCTCACCACCGAAGATGTCTTGAACAAGAAGTTCCAGTACGTCAAGTTCCGCGAGGGATACGACCAGGTTGAGGTAGATGAGTTCCTTGATGAGGTCGTTTCGACGATCTACTCCCTGAATGTGGAAAATCAGGATCTCAAGGAAAAACTCGAAGCCGCTGAGCGCCGCATCGCTGAACTCTCGGCTGGCGCTGAATCACTTCCGGCTGAAACCTTCGTCGAAGAAGTTCAGGTCGTCGAAGAAGAACCGAGTGCAGAGCCTGAGCCGGTTGCTCCGCTCGTTGCTGCTCCGGCTGTTGCTGTTGAACCTGAAGCCGCTCAGTCTGCGACTTCGATGCTTGCTCTAGCTCAGCGTGTCCACGACGAGTATGTCCGTGACGGCAAGGAAGAGTCTGAGCGCATCATCGCTGAGGCGCGCGCTAAGGGCGATGAGATTGTTGCCGATGCTCAAAGCCAGCACGAGACTATCCTCGCCCAGCTCGACCACCAGCGTGGTCTGCTGGAGACGAAGATCAACGAACTTCGTACCTTTGAGGCTGAATACCGTTCCAACCTTCGCGGTCACCTTGAAGGTCTCCTCAAAGAGGTCGATGGGGGAGTCGGAGCCTGATCGGTATCCTGTGTTCCTGATGGCGGTGGTGCCCGGTGGTGCCGCCGCCATCAGCGCATGAAAGCGGAAAGTGTCATGGAGTCCACGTTCACACGCGCGAAGAGCTGTGTTGCCCCAAGAGGCATGATCCTTTCAGCTCTGATCGCTTTTGTCGCTGTCGCCGCGGATCAGTTCACGAAGCTGTGGGCACTGTCCGCACTCGCTGACGGACATCGAATCGGACTCATCGGTGAACACCTGTCTTTGGTTCTGACCCGGAACTCCGGTGCGGCATTTTCCCTTGGAGCATCCTCAACCTGGATCTTCACGCTTCTTACCCTGGTGATCATCGCAGTCCTGCTCTACGCTCTGCTTTTTGCGCCTTCGCTGCGGCTTGCAGCTGCGATTGGCCTGCTTTTAGGTGGGGCACTCGGCAACCTTATTGATCGTCTGATCCAGCCGCCCTCCTTTGCTCAAGGGCACGTCATCGACTTTATCGATTACGGCGGATTCTTCGTCGGTAATGTTGCCGACATTTGGATCGTTGTGGGTGCGTTCTGGCTTGCGGTCGAGATGATTATGAACGAGAAGGCGAAACATGAGTGACACTCGTTTTCTTCCCGTTCCTGATGCGCTCATCGGTGAGCGCGTGGATGCAGCCTTAGCGCGGATGCTCGGCATACCGCGCGCGCAAGTGGCGGGACTCATCGAGGACGGGCATGTTCTGATCAACGCTCATCCCGCCGTGAAGTCCACGCGACTTGCTGCGCCCGACCTTATTGAAGTGACGATCCCCACTCCAGATGACACTTCCGTGCCGATCGTCGGAATGGACATTCTGTACGACGATGAAGACATCGTTGTTGTTGATAAACCCGTAGGGGTTGCAGCACATACGGGACCGGGCTGGTTTGGGCCGACGGTTCTTGGGAATCTTGAAGCAGCCGGATACCGGATCACCGGCTATGGTCCTCCTGAACGTCAAGGAATTGTCCACCGGCTCGATGTGGGGACTTCAGGTGCGATGATGGTCGCGAAATCTGAACTCGCCTATTCGGTGATGAAACGCGCCTTTAAAGAACGGACGGTGACGAAGATCTATCACGCTCTCGTCTGTGGGCATATGGATCCCCCGATTGGCACAATCGAAGCGCCGATTGGCCGTCATCCTTCTCGTGAGTGGCGTATGGCGGTGATCGAAGGTGGTAAGAATGCCATTACGCACTACGACACTCTTGAACTGATGGCGGGCGCTTCCCTCCTGGAAGTGCATTTAGAAACGGGACGCACCCACCAGATCCGTGTCCATATGGCTGCGCTTGGACACCCGTGCGTGGGGGATCTTTTCTACGGGGCTGATCCTGTGATGGCGGCGCGAGTGGGGCTTGAGCGTCAGTGGCTCCACGCGGTTGAACTTGCCTTTGCACATCCGCGCACGGGGGTGCCGGTGTCTGTGCGCGCCCCCTATCCGCCTGATCTGGTGCAAGCTGCGGACATCCTCAGGAATCCCGCATAGGGCTTTCCCTCTCGCCCTCGTGCTTTCCCCTGTCTCCTTCTATTCGCGCCGCTTTTGCTTGCTTCGCATATGTTCTGTGCGCGAATGTGCTTAAGGTCATGCGCTTGAGCGACAGATACCCGATCTGTGCTTGCTGATCTGGAACGTGAGGCGCAGCTGATCTGCGAAGCGAAGGTGCCTGGGGGCCTGCTCAGCACTAGGATCGAAGGCATGGCGACCGACTCCTTTGTGCATCTTCACAATCATTCCGAGTATTCGATGCTTGACGGTGCAGCAAAGACAAAGGCGATGGCTGAGGAGGCCGCCCGGCTTGGCCAGCCCGCGATCGGCCTGACGGATCACGGGTATCTTTTCGGCGCCTTTGACTTCTACCAAAACTGTCAAAAGGCCGGGGTCAAACCAATTATCGGCCTCGAAGCCTATATAACGCCGGGAACTTCGCGTTTTGATCGTCAAAAAGTGACGTGGGGTGAGCCTTGGCAACGCTCCGACGATGTTTCAGCGGGTGGTTCCTACAATCACCTCACTCTGATCGCCTATTCGACCGAGGGAATGCATAACCTTTTCCGTCTCGGCTCTTACGCTTCAACGGATGGTCAATTCGGCAAGTGGCCGCGTGCCGATAAAGAACTTCTCGCCCGCTTCCACAAGGGACTCATTGTTTTTACCGGCTGCCCTTCGGGTGCCGTGCAGACACGTATGCGCTTAGGACAGTGGGATGAGGCGGTGCGTGAAGCCGCTGAGCTGCGCGATATTTTTGGCCCCGAGAACTTCTACGTCGAGATCATGGATCACGGCATCGATTTTGAGCGCCGCACTCATCAGCAACTCCTCGAATTAGCGACCCTCCTGGATGCGCCACTCGTAGCAACGAATGACGCGCACTACGTCCATAAAGATGATCGTAAGATTCAGGACGCGCTTTTATGCATTAACTCTGGTTCTCGTATTTCTGATCCTGATCGTTTCAAGTTTGACGGCGACGGCTATTACATTCGCCCGAGTGAGGAGATGCGTGCGATCTGGTCTGAACTTCCGCAAGCCTGTGATTCGACCCTCGAGATCGCTGAGCGTTGCGAGGTCAGTTTTACGACCCTCGCCGAGGGCGCAAACTACATGCCTGATTTCCCCGTGCCCGAGGGCGAAGACAAGACCTCCTGGTTTATTAAGGAAGTGGAACGCGGCCTCAACTATCGTTTCCCGAAGGGGATCCCCGATGAGGTCCGTAAGCAGGCCGAATATGAAGAAGACGTCATTGTGTCGATGGGCTTCCCCGGTTATTTCCTCACCGTTGCTGACTACATCCAGTGGGCGAAGGACCAGGGGATTCGCGTGGGGCCGGGACGCGGATCTGGCGCGGGGTCGATGGTGGCTTACGCGCTGCGTATTACTGAGCTGAATCCTTTGGAACATGGCCTCATTTTCGAGCGTTTCCTGAATCCTGAGCGCATCTCAATGCCTGACTTCGATGTGGACTTTGATGAGCGCAGGCGTGACGAAGTCATTGCCTACGTGAAACGTAAGTACGGTGATGACCGCATCTCTCAGGTCGTGACTTACGGCACGATTAAAACAAAGCAGGCTTTGAAAGACTCCGCCCGCATTCTGGGGAAGGATTTCAAGGTCGGTGAGCAGCTGACAAAAGCCTTGCCGCCCAGCGTCCAAGGGAAAGACATCCCGGTTCACGGTATTTTCAACAAGGAGCATCCGCGCTACGCGGAGGCCACGGAGTTCCGCAAGTATTACGAGGAAAATCCCGACACTCACGAGGTCGTTCAGTATGCGCTTGGCCTTGAAGGGCTGACACGCCAGTGGGGTGTTCACGCGTGCGCGGTCATCATGTCGAGCCACACGTTGACCGACATTATCCCGGTGATGAAACGCCCTCAGGATGGGGCAATCATTACGCAGTTCGACTATCCGACCTGCGAGAGCCTTGGCTTACTGAAAATGGATTTCCTTGGCCTGCGTAACCTCACGGTTCTTTCAGATGCCCTTGAAAATATTGCGCTCAACGGTAAACCGGACCCTGATTTAGAGCGTTTGGGTGTTGATGATCGTGCGACTTATGAGCTCTTGTCACGCGGTGATACTCTTGGCGTTTTCCAGCTTGATGGCGGTGGTATGCGTGACCTGCTCAAGCTCATGAAACCCGATAACTTTGAGGATATTTCCGCTGTCGGTGCCCTGTATCGCCCAGGCCCTATGGGAGCGAATTCGCATACGAACTATGCGCTGCGCAAGAACGGACGTCAGGAGATAACGCCGATCCACCCTGAACTTGCTGAGCCTCTTGCGCCGATTCTCGGTACGACCTACGGCTTGATTGTGTATCAGGAGCAGGTCATGCAGATCGCTCAGAAGCTTGCAGGATACACGCTCGGCCAGGCAGATATTCTGCGTAAGGCAATGGGGAAGAAGAAACCCGAGGTGCTTGCTAAACAGTTCGAAGGTTTCCAAGCGGGGATGTTGAAGAACGGCTACTCAAAAGAAGCAATCCAGGCTTTGTGGGATGTTGTTGTTCCTTTCTCGGCCTATGCCTTTAATAAGGCGCATTCGGCGGCTTACGGTCTGGTGTCCTATTGGACGGCTTTCCTCAAAGCGAACTTCCCTACGGAGTACATGGCGGCTCTTTTAACGTCAACGAAAGATAACAAGGATAAGCGCGCTCTCTACTTAGCTGAAGCGCGGCACATGAATATCACGGTTCTTCCTCCTGACGTGAATGCTTCGCGCGGTAATTTCGCTCCTGACGGTGAGCGGATTCGTTTCGGGTTGAATTCGATTCAGAACGTGGGGGCAAATGTTGTCGATGCGATTGTGGAGACCCGAGAGTCTGAGGGGAAGTTTGTCAGTTTTCAAGATTTCCTGAATAAGGTTCCGCAGCCGGTGTGCAATAAGAGGACGATTCAGTCGCTGATTCGTGCGGGTGCTTTTGATTCTTTGGGGTACACGCGCCGTGCTCTTCTGGCCCGCTGTGATGAAGCGATCGATGCGATTATTGACGTGAAGCGCAATGAGGCGGTCGGTCAGTTTGATCTTTTTGGGGCTTTCGGTGGGGAAGCAGAGCAGAGCGAGTCTTCTTTGGTGATTGATATTCCTGATATCCCAGAGTTTGACCGCAAGTCAAAGCTTGCGCAGGAGCGCGAAATGTTGGGCTTGTACGTGTCGGATCATCCTTTGCGTGGCCTGGAGGCGGGGCTTGCTCGCTATCAGGATGTGGAGATCGCTCAGATTGTTGCCTCGGAGGAGTCGATGGCTGATCGGGTGGTGAAGATCGCGGGCCTTGTGTCGGGGATGCAGACGAAGGTGACGAAGCAGGGGTCTGTGTGGGCCATTGCCACTATTGAAGACTTGTCGGGTGCTGTTGAGGTGCTTTTCTTCCCGCGTGCTTATGAGACGATTCAGACGTACTTGGTTCAGGACGTGATCGTCCAGGTTGAGGGACGGGTGAATGTGCGTGATGAGGGGATGGCGATTTACGGCCAGTCTTTAACTGTG
>JASBZF010000074.1 GCA_029983625.1 Pauljensenia sp.
CGAGGCAGCGGCCTGCAAAGCCGTATACACGGGTTCGAATCCCGTACCCACCTCGGGCGATTGGCGCAGTGGTAGCGCGCTTCCTTCACACGGAAGAGGTCACTGGTTCGAACCCAGTATCGCCCACGGAATAATCCCGGAACCGCCCAGGTTTCGGGATTCTTCGTTACGTACACAGCTACCGCCCTCGTTCGTGTTGCGTCTTCGCGTTTGCCGAGGGCGCGAGGGAGCGCGAGGCGAGTAGACTCGAGAACAATAGAATCAACCCCTTCGAGGAGGACCATCGTGCCCGTGATTGAGCTCGTCATCGACGGAGAATCTCAGACCGTCCCGGCAGGCACCACCGGCACGACCTGGTACGAAGGGAGGAACGAGGTTGTCGCCCTCTGCGTTGATGGCGTGCCAAAAGATCTTGACTGCGCCCTCGTCGCTGGAACGTCAGTAGAAGCGATCACCCTGGACTCTCCAGCAGGACTCGATATCCTGCGTCACTCCACAACCCATGTACTTGCCCAAGCCGTTCAAGAGCTTTTCCCCGACGTGAATCTTGGGATCGGCCCCTTCATCACGGACGGCTTCTACTATGACTTCGGCAACATTGATGCCGTCACTCCTGAACTCCTGCGCGAGCTTGAAAAGAAAATGAAGCGCATCGTCAAGGAGGGGCAGTCTTTCCGCCGTCGCGTCATTTCCGAGGACGAAGCGCGCATCGAACTTGCCGATCAGCCCTACAAACTGGAGCTTGTCACAACCAAAGGCAAAGGTGATGAGAACGCAAGCGTTGAAGTGGGCGCAGGCGAACTCACCATGTACGACAACATTCGACGGGATGGCACTCGCGCCTGGTCAGACCTGTGTCGCGGCCCGCATCTTCCTTCCACTCGCCTGATCGGAAATGGCTTTGCCCTGACAAAGTCTTCGGCTGCCTACTGGAAGGGTGACCAGGCAAACGATCAGCTTCAGCGCATCTACGGCACCGCGTGGAAGTCAAAAGAAGATCTCTTGGCGTACCAGGAGCGGATCAAAGAAGCAGAGCGTCGTGACCACCGTCGTCTTGGCGCAGAACTTGACCTCTTTTCCTTCCCCGAAGAACTCGGTGCGGGTCTGCCCGTTTTTCATCCAAAGGGCGGTGTGCTCAAACGAGTGATGGAGGACTACGTTCGCCAAGCGCACATCGCTAACGGTTTTCAGTACGTGGGAACTCCCCACATTTCCAAAGAAGACCTTTTCCACACCTCAGGACACCTGCCCTACTATGCGGATGGCATGTTCCCGCCGATGGATGATGACGGGCAGCAGTATTACCTCAAAGCCATGAACTGCCCGATGCACAATCTGATTTTCCGTTCGCGAGGGCGTTCATATCGTGAGCTACCGCTGCGGCTCTTCGAGTTTGGGACGGTCTACCGAAACGAGAAGTCCGGTGTTCTTCAAGGACTCACTCGAGTGCGTTCTATTACTCAGGATGATTCTCACAGCTACGTCAGACCCGAACAGGCAGCGGATGAGATCACGCACCTCCTCGGTTTCATCCTCACGCTTTTAAAAGATTTCGGACTGGAAGATTTCTATCTGGAGCTGTCTACTCGCGATGAGGACGGCAAGAAGAAAGACAAGTTCATCGGTTCGGATGAGCAGTGGGAGCAGGCAACCACGATTCTGCGCCGCTGCGCTGAAGAATCCGGTCTGGAATGCGTCCTCGATCCAGGTGGTGCAGCCTTCTACGGACCGAAGATTTCCATCCAGGCAAAAGATGCCATCGGTCGTACCTGGCAAATGTCAACGATCCAGTACGACTTTAATCAGCCTGCGCGTTTTGGATTGTCGTACACGGCTCCCGATGGCTCTCACCAGGAGCCGGTGATGATTCACTCGGCAAAGTTCGGTTCCATCGAACGTTTCATCGGGGTGTTGACCGAACATTACGCGGGTGCTTTCCCCGCGTGGCTTGCTCCCGTTCAGGTGAAACTCGTCCCCGTAGCTGAAGCTTTCGATTCCTATGTTGACGAGGTCGCGGAAAAACTACGGGCGGAAGGTATTCGCGTGGAGGTCGATCACTCCGATGATCGCTTCGGCAAGAAGATTCGCAACGCTTCAAAGGAAAAGGTGCCTTTCACCCTCATTGCTGGTGGCGAAGATGTGGAAGCGGGTGCGGTGTCTTTCCGTTTCCGTAACGGTTCACAAGATAACGGTGTGCCGGTAGACGAAGCTATTGCTCGAATCGTCCAACACGTGCGCAGCCGCTCGAACTCTGACCTGTTCACAACTGAGGACTGAGATGAGTGGAGAACCCCTGCCGGTTGAGGACTCCCGTTCGCTGGCGGGGGTTCCCGATGCCTTTGGTCGTTTTTGGACTCCCTATCGGATGGCCTACATCCAAGGAGAGGGCAAACCTACTGACGCCACGGATGCTTCCTGTCCTTTTTGTGCTGCGCCGAAGAAAACGGACGAGGACGGGCTGATTGTCTATCGGGGCACAACCTGCTTTGTCCTCATGAATCTTTTTCCCTATAACTCTGGACATCTTCTGGTGTGCCCTTACCGTCATCTTCGTGATTACACAGAATTGGACGCTGAAGAACGTGTTGAATTCGGTGAACTCACGGCACAAGCAATGCGTGTGCTGCGGATGGTAAGCGGGCCGGGAGGTTTCAATATCGGGATGAACCAGGGGGAAATTGCCGGTGCGGGTATTGCCGCACACCTCCATCAGCACATTGTGCCGAGGTGGCTGGGGGATGCGAATTTCCTCCCGATTATTGCTCGCGTGAAGGCGATTCCGCAGCTGTTGCATGAAGGGCGACAGATTCTGGCCGAAGCGTGGGTGTAGGAGGACAGGTGCTAGGTAATCACGGTCGCTCCTTGACGCGGACAGTCTTGACTCCTTTCGCACGAGTATTGGCGAGGGCGGGAGTGACACCGAATCAGGTGACTGTGGCCGGTACGGTCATTTCGGTACTTCTGACGCTTGTGACTCTGCCTTTTGGGCACGTATGGGAGGGTGTATTTTTCCTCAGTATCGTGCTTTTTGCCGATTCACTTGATGGCACGCTTGCACGTATGACTACGGGTGGCTCTTCTTTCGGAGCTTTTCTTGATTCCACCCTTGATCGCATATGCGATGGTGTCATTTTCGCTTCTTTGACCGCGTGGGCGATTTTCTTTTTCCCCGAGGGCGGTTTGCGGACATGGACAATTGTTGCCGGATTGAGTGCGATTGTGGGAGCAGCGACCGTGCCCTACGCCAGAGCTCGCGCCGAATCTTGTGGCATTGAGGCAAAGCTTGGGATTGCGGAGCGCACTGATCGTCTTCTTGTCGCTCTCCTTTCGGGAGTTTTCACCGACTGGGGCTGGGGACAGTGGTGGCTTGCAGCAGGTCTGAGCTGGGTTGCGTGTGCGTCTTATGTGACGGTGATTCAAAGAGTTGTCTTTACTGGTGTTGAGCTTTCTCGCCGGGAGGGCCAGGGGCTGTGATGACAAGTCCTCTGGGTGACGAATGGCCTCTTGATGCGCAAGGCTATCCGCATCGTGAGGCTGCGCGCGTTCTTCTTTTTGATACGCACAACAGGTTACTTTTAGCTTGCGGACACGATGCGGATCAGCCGGGTCGATCGTGGTGGTTCACAATCGGTGGCGGAATCATGCCGGGAGAGAGCCCACGTCAAGCTGCTGTCAGAGAGCTGAAGGAAGAGACAGGTATCTGTGTTGCTTCACAATCGCTTGAGGGGCCGCTTGCCTATCGCAGTGCCGAATTTGATTTTTTAGCGGTTACGGCCAGACAAGATGAGTGGTTTTTCCTTGCGCGCACATCCTCGGTTGAACTCAGTGATCGGGGATGGACTGAGTTGGAAAAAAGCGTCATTGATGAGCAACGCTGGTGGGATCTGGACGAACTGGAAGAGGCAATGAAGGATCCGAATCTGGAGGTGTATCCGCGTCGTCTCCTTCCCCTTGCCCGTCGTTGGCTGGCCGGTTGGGATGGTGAGGTCACACGCATTATTGAACGGGAGTACGTCTAGCGCTCAGCTTGCCTGTGGACAACACCGAAGATCGCGTGGTACACGTTTCACAATAGTTTTCTGTCAGAGCACAAGTCTTGAAACGCAGGGATATGCCAGAGGACAGTGGACATGTGTGAGCACATGTGAGACAAATCCACACCGCTGATACTCGCGTCTGAAACACAAGCCCTTTCTCGCTAAACTAATCCAGAGCGAAGACCATCCCAAGCGCAGCGAGAACGGCGCGCACATCACACCGATGAGAATAGAGGAAGTCACCATGACGTATGAAGAACGAGGACGATCCAACGACAATCGTGGTGGATTCCAACGCCGACCCAATTGGCGCGATCACAGCTCAGGACGAAAGAGCCAACAGGATCGTGGTCGTGGTTTTGACCGTCGTGATGAGCGTGGCAGTGATCGTGGTGAGCGTTCTTTTGATCGTGCTGGTCGTCGTGAGGGCGGGTATCGGGATCGTCGAGATGATGGGTACCGTGACGGTGGCCGAGGCCGTGATTTTGAGCGTCGTCACGAAGGAAAAGGGCGCGGTGGGGCTCGTTCGGATTCGAGAAACAGGGATACGCAGAGCCGTTTTGCGCAGGGCAGAAAAGACGAGCGTTTCTCCTCTCGCGCTCGCCGAGGGCGCAATGACCGTTCTTTAGCAAAAGATACGGAATATCAGAACTTTTCTTCTACGGATGAATACGTTTCCCCGGATCCGAATGAACCGCGTATCCCGGCCGGTGTATCAGCTGAGGAACTTGATGTTCAAGCCCTTCGAGGACTCGCAACCCTCTCGGGACCGAATAAAGACATTGTTGCCCGCCACCTCGTGATGGCCGGTCAGCTCATCGATTTAGATCCCGAAGAGGCATATAAGCACGCAGCAGCTGCAGCTAAACGTGCTGGCCGTGGTGATGTCGTGCGTGAAGCCGCAGCTTTAACTGCTTACGCATCGGGTCGCTACGAAGAAGCCCTGAGGGAAGTTCGTGCCGTCCGGCGTATGCGCGGTGATGATTCTTTACGTGCTGTTGAAGCCGATGCGGAACGCGGCCTGGGGCATCCTGAGAAGGCCATTGAGATTATCGATAAAACGAACACGGAAGGTATGGAACTTTCCGAGCAAGTTGAACTCGTCCTCGTCTCTTCGGGCGCACGTGCAGATCTTGGTCAATCTGAAGTTGGTCTCCTCATCGTTGATGATGCGCTGGCTCTTCTGCCCCAAGACACTGATCCTTATCTTGTGCGCCGACTCATGGAAGTCAAGATTGATCGTTTGCGTGAACTCGGCCGTGCAAACGAAGCACAGGATGTGCAATCCGCCCTACCGGAAGAGATCGAAGCTCCCGAGATCGTTGATCTTTCCCTCTTTGCAGACGCAGATGTGGACAATAAACGCACACAGCTGCGAGCATCGGAAAGTCCGCTCGTTGAACTCTTCGATACCCTCCTTCTTGATCTTGACGGAACAACCTGGAATGGCGATCGTGTGATTGCACACGCAGCAGAATCGCTGGATATTGCCTACACAGCAGGTGTCAATACCGTATTCGTCACCAATAACGCAATGCGGACACCTGTGCAGATCGCGGAGAAACTTCAGTCGATGGGATTGCATGCCGGTCCTGAAATGGTGATGACCTCGGCGATGGACATCGTCGCGATGATGAAAGAGACCCTCGATGAGGGGGCGAAAGTATTCGTGATCGGTGGTGCGGGACTTCGCGAAGCACTCAAAGACGCGGGCTATGTGCTCGTTGATTCTGCCGATGATGAGCCCGCAGCTGTTGTGCAGGGGCTTGATACCGCAATCGACTGGGCACTCCTTTCCGAAGGGGCTTTTGCGATTCAACGCGGTGCCGAATTCTTTGCAACGAACCTTGATGCGACGCTCCCGCAGGAGCGAGGTTTCGCCCTCGGTAACGGAGCTCTCGTGCGCGCGATCCAACATGCGACTCGCAAACGCGCACGCGCCGGAGGCAAACCGGAACCGGGTATCTATCTGCGTGGCGCAGCACTTGTTGGGGGAGAACAGCCCATCGCAGTCGGAGACCGGCTGGAAACAGACATCTGTGGAGCGGTGGCCGCTTCGCTGCCCGCGTTGCACGTTCTGACCGGCGTACACGGCGCACGCGATGTGATCCGCGCACCGCGTGGACAGCGCCCGAGCTTCCTGGCCCTTGATATGCGTGGCCTCCTTGAAGCACACCCCAGAGCTAAGCATCACCGTGACGGCAGTTGGACTTGCGGTGAGTCGCAGGTTGTGAAAGCGACCCCTTGGGGTGCGCTGACGGTTGACGATGTGGAACTCGATGAGAATGTGCCGTACACAGTGACGCTCGATACTTATCGTGCCTTAGCTGCCGCTGGATGGGAATACGCAGATGACAAGGGCAACCCTGTGCGCTGCCCTGAGATCACTGTGGTGGAAAACGGTGATCCTGCGGGTCAGGTGGAAGCGCCTGATCCCGTCGATGTCGGTGAAGGCTCTCAGGCAGATGATGCTTTCGACGCAGATGATGAGCAGCTTGCTCTTTTCGCAGATGACCTGGATGAGTCTGTCGAAACGCCCGCTTTCCTCCCCGGAGAAGAAGAACTGGAGCGCCTTCTTGCCGAAACCGCGCAGGATGAGGGCGCAGAGGATGAAGACAGGCTCGACACTGAGGTGAACGAGGACGGAGGCGAATGAACCCAGGAGTTCCGGGATCTCAGGGAGTGCCGTCTGCAGGCATGGGAATCGAGGCCGAAGTGGAGTCGATTCTCAATGCCTGCGCACAGGCTCACCTCGATGAACGCATTGCAGCTCTAACGCGCGTTGATGAACAACTTCGGGCCGCTCTTGACGTAGAGGAATCGAAGTGAAACTGAGACGGATCGATTCTGAACTCGTGCGCCGAGGTCTCGTGAAGTCGCGGACACACGCGCAAGAACTCATCGCTGCCGGTCGTGTCAGACTTGACGGTGAGCGCGTCCTGAAAGCTGCGCGTCAGATGAATCCGGCGCAAGCTGTGGTCATCGTGAAAAGTGATGACCTGGAGTACGTGTCTCGTGGCGCTTATAAACTTGCAGGTGCCCTCGATGCTCTGGGCGAGACAGGACCGAAGATTGCTGGACGCAGATGCCTGGATGCGGGTGCCTCAACGGGCGGTTTCACAGATGTTCTTTTGCGTCGGGGAGCGGCGGCGGTTGTTGCCGTTGATGTCGGTTACGGGCAGTTGGCGTGGAATCTTCAATCGGACCCGAGGGTCGAGGTGCGTGACCGCACAAATGTGCGGACCCTCAAGGCTGGGGACATTGAACCTGCTCCAGAACTCATTGTGGGAGATTTGTCTTTCATTTCCCTTCAACTTCTCATC
>JASBZF010000075.1 GCA_029983625.1 Pauljensenia sp.
GCAAAACGCCGCCACAACATGCGGGCACGCACCTACACCCCCACACACTAAACCCTGAGCTTCACAGCACTGTTTTCCTGCGCTGCCCTCACAACAGCGCAAGAAAACAAGCGGGAAAAGATACTGCTGGGTGCCGCCATAAGAAGGTGGTGGCACCCAGCAGTTCCGCAACAACGCCTAAAAGAAAACAAGAGCCCAACAGGGCGTGAGAAAGCCACGAGACAATACACGCCTGAGCAAGCCGTGCCACAAAGAAAAGCAGCCCAGGAAAACGATCGCGACACAATTAAGTACGCGACACAATCAAGCGCGCAACACATCCAGGCACTCTCTTCAGCTAGTCACACGTGAGCATCACCTGAAACGATCACCACAAGTCTTCACACACTCCCACGCCCCTGAACTGAGAAGATAACGCCACGACGCCCCTCCGCGCAAAAGAAAGCAACCACACAGCGGTTGACAATTAGGCAAGGATAGCCTTATCTATATGTGGTTCATCTCGCCGCTGCTGACATGACAAAGGATCCTCCCATGATGCAGAAAACAAAGAAAAGCACACTCCTCCCCCTAATCCCCGCGAGCCTATCCGCACTGCTCGCCCTCGGAGTCTCCACAGTCTTTTCCGCCTGCGACCAGCTAGAAGACGGCACATGGATGCACTGCCACCACTGCCAAAACACCACCGCACTCAGCGCCGTCGGAGTTGCCGCCCTCTTCGGCGTAAGTGCCTTCATCCGAAACAAAACCCTCAGAATCACACTGCAAATCCTCGCAATCCTCGCCTCAATCCTGATCTTCTTCATCCCCGGCATCTTGTGCCCCATGTGCATGATGCGCACCATGCGCTGCTACATGGTGTTCCAACCCTTCACCCGCGTCATGAGCGTCCTCGTCGCACTTTCCGGCCTCATCACCCTCATCCCCTCATTCAAGGCGAAGCGGATTGAATCCTGAAAAATCCCCATCCCCACACGACGCACCTCGCCAATCCCACGCAATAAAGCATCGGATACGGAAAGCGGCGATTGTCACCGCCCTGATCCTCGCGTGCGTGGCCGCACTCATCGGCCTGCGCGAATATCAAAAAAACACGGCATATCGTCACGCACTGCAACAAGAAGAAAAAGGCGACACCGTATCCGCCTACGCGATCTTAGAAAGCCTAGGCGGATACGCCGATGCTGCTGCACGCGCACGCTCGCTCCTGGAACACGACCCCGCACTGGCCTTAGGGAACGCCACAAAAGACGACATCGTGACCTTCGGGTCATACGAACAAGACGGTGACCTGGGAAACGGGACAGAACCCCTACGCTGGATAGTCCTAGACAAAATCGACGGGCGACTTCTCCTCCTCGCCCTCGACTCCATCGCCGCACGCCCCTACAACCCCCTTCCCTTCCACGAGATCTCCTGGGAGAAAAGCGAACTGCGCGCCTGGATGAACACGGAGTTCCTTCATGACGCTTTCAGTGACGAACAACGCACACTTGTGATCCCCACAAACACCGCCGATATCACTGACGCAGAAACAAAAGACGAAGCCGGGATCCAAGAAGACCCGCATCGGACAGGAAAACCGAAGCAAAAAGAAGAGAGGACCCTAGAAGAAAAACCACAGCAAGAAAAAGAGGCATACCAGGAAGAAAACGAGGGCGAACACGCTGAAAAAACACAAAAAGACCTCGTATTTGCACTGAGCCGAACCGAAGCCGATATCTACCTGGGTGACGACGTTGAACGCGAACTGATCGGCGCAGCTCTGATCAGCGAGGCCGCGAAAAACCCGGCACTGCCGCTGGATGAAAACGGGCGCGCCGACTGGTGGTTACGCTCGCGAGGAAACTACGGTTTTACCGCCCAATTTGTCGAAAGAAACGGAAGCGCCTACACGCCCGGAGCGAACGTGGATGCGATCTACGCAGTTCGACCCGCAGTGTGGATTGACCCGCATAAGGGAGGGGGGAACCGGTGAAAACACAACCCTCCCTGAAAACAGTACCCTTGAAGAACATCAGAGCTCGTCCAGGAAGAAGCCTCTTCCTCCTCCTGCTCGCTGTCCTTCAAGCCGCTTGTGCCCTCGTTGCACTTCTCCTCGTCCAAGGACTCGGCTACGAACTCCACCGCGCTGAACAGCGTCTCGGAGCGGACATCCTCGTCTATCCCGCAGCAGGCTTCCTCCAACTTGACAGCAGCTGCGTCAACATGCTGGCAAATCCCGTGCCGTACTACCGGGACCGCTCACAGCTTTCCCTGATCGCCCAAAACGACGACGTTGACGCGATCTCCTACCAGGTCCACATTGCAGCACCCCACGAGGAAAACGGAGTGAAATGGATCATCGGCTACGAACCAGAAAGTGACTTCGTTGTCACCGCCTGGCTGAACGACCCCTGGCAAGAAGAAAAAATACAAGCCGAGGGCGGAATCCTCATCGGATCAGACGTGGAAACCGATTCTGCCGGCCAGGTCGAAACGTTAGGGGAACACCTGAAGGTTGCAGCCCAACTGGCGCGCACAGGAGGAGACTACGACAAGGCAGTTTTCCTCCCCCTGCACCGGCTCGACTCTCTTCTTCGCCACGCCCCGCAGCACCTGGAAGGGCAAAACACGCTCAATCCTCTGTCGGACTACTCGGTGGCCACTATCGAAGTCAAAGACACATCGAAAGTGGAATCTGTTGCGAACTGGATTAACCTCTATATCCGAAAAGTAAAAGCTGTCCATTCTGAAACACTTTTAGCCGATACGGCGGGCGCCCTCGGAGCACATTCGCTCGGAATCGCTGTTCTCGGCGGAGTTGCCTGGCTCCTTCTTCTTGCAGCACTCGGTATCGCCCAGTCAGTCATGATGAACGAAAGACGCGGAGAACTGCACATCTGGAAGGTCGTAGGGGCCTCAGAAAAGACCGTGCGCACACTCATGCTCAGCGAATACCTCCTCATTCACGTCCTGGGGGCCGCTACGGGGATCCTGATCGCCTGGCTCCTCCTGACGCAGGCGGAAGGCTCAATCCGCGCCCACACACTCAACCCGTCCGCAATGCTGCTCCCGCTTGCCCTTGCTTTCTTCGCTTCACTTCTTGTCGCCTGGATGAGTGCGCGTTTCGCTGTGAAAAAAGCGCTACGCGCAGCGCAGGCACAGATGCTTGTGGCGACCTAAAAACAGGAGGACCTCATGTTGACGATGTCGAGCTTGCCGAGGAAAAACCTGCGCGCACATCCGGTACGCACCCTTTCCCTCTTTGTATTCGCCATGCTGATGGCGATTGCCAGCTTCTCAGGAGCGCTTCTCGTGCAGAGCCTGAACCACGGGCTCCACACCCTTGAATCACGTCTCGGAGCGGACATCCTGGTCACCCCCGCCGAAGCTGAACGACAATTCGACGCGCAGAAGTTCCTCATTGACGCGGAACCCGCCTACTTTTATATGGACGTTTCGGTGCGCGACCAGATCGCCACAGTGCAGGGAGTGGCGGCGGCCAGCGCGCAACTCTTCCTCGCTTCTGCGCGTTCAAGCTGCTGCTCGGGGAGGTATCAGGTCATCGCCTTTGACCCGACAACTGATTTCGTGATCCGTCCCTGGATCGCAGACGAGGGCGAGGCCATGATCGGCGCGATGGAAGTGATCGTCGGAGCGAATGTGGCAGTTGACGAAGGGCAAGACTTCCGAATCTACGGTCAGAAGTTGAAAGTTGCGGGACGTTTTACTCCGACCGGCTCCACCCTCGACAACGCGGTCTACACAGACTTTGACACGGCTAGAGTCCTCACAGCTTCCTCCGTGGACAAGGGGCTGAACAAGTACGGTCAGATCGACCCGGAACGAGTGATTTCCTCCGTGATGGTTGATGTCGAAAAAGGAGAAGACATCGAAGAAGTTGCGCAGCGGATCAGGCAGTCAACGCCGGGAGTGAGTGTCGCAACCGCAAAAGACATGGTGAAAGGGGTGGAAACGAGTCTTGAATCCACTTCGCGCGCCATTCTTGCCTTCGTTGTTCTCGTGTGGGTGATCGGCCTGGTGATGACTCTTCTTCTTTTTTCTGCGATGCTCAATGAACGTGCGCGAGAGTTTGCGCTTTTAAAAACCCTGGGGGCACGTCGGGCGACGGTGCTGAAGATGATCGCCCTTGAGGTCACGCTTATTGATGTGGCGGGAGCCGTGGCAGGAATCTGCCTGGCAGGGGGAGTGATCGTGGCCTTCCGCAGTTTGCTTGGTCACGCTTTCCAAGCGGCCCTTGTACTCCCCAGTGTTCCGGTCATAGTTCTGTGGAGCCTGGTGAGTCTTCTGGCGGTGCTTTTCGCTGCTTTGATGTCAACGCTGTTTGCGGTGCGCCGCATCGGGCACATGGATTCGGGTCTGGTCTTAAAAGAAGGGGAATGAGATGGTGCTGAAAGCGCGCGAATTGCGAAAAGACTATCTGCGAGCCGGTAAGAAAGGAATGTCCTTTACGGCAGTACACCCCCTCGATCTTGAAGTGTCTGCTTCGGAAGTGGTGGTGATTCGAGGCCATTCGGGCAGTGGGAAAAGTACGTTACTTGCGATGCTTGCCGGGATGCTCCTGCCCACTTCGGGTCGCGTTCTTTTGGGAGGAGACGATCTCTACGCCCTCGATGAAGCTGCCTTGTCGCGTCTGCGTAACGAAAGGATCGGCGTGATCCCTCAGGGCAATTCCGCTTTGCGGAGTCTGAGCGTCCTTGAAAACGTCATGCTCCCGTCGATGATCCGAGGTGGAGGAGCAACGAGGGTGCGGGCGGAGGAACTGCTGGAAGAACTCGGGATTGCGCAGCTTGCGGATTCTTCACCACAGGAGCTGTCCGGTGGGGAGTTGAGGCGAGCTGCGGTGGCCAGGGCTTTGCTTTTAGGGCCGGAAACTGTGCTTGCGGATGAGCCGACGGCAGGACTGGATACGAAGAACTCACGAATTGTCCTTGAGGTGATTCGTCGCGCAGCGGATGCGGGTGCGGCTGTTCTTCTTGTCTCGCATGAGGAGGAAGCACAGTCTGTCGCTGATCGTGTGCTCACGATGGAAGACGGTGTGTTGCGTGCCTGAAACAGAAGCGGCAAATGAGCTGGCTAGGGGGTTTCTGGGTGCGGGCTGGGTGGCCAGAAGAACTCCAACAGGACGCAACAACAAGGGAAGTGATGAATTAACTTAGTTGCACCTTTCTAAAATAAGTATAGACTGTATGAGCGCGTTTGCCCGCTGATCGCGCGTGAAATATCCATACGGCATCGCACCTATGCACTGCGATGTTCAGCGCGAAGGAGAAACGAAGTGAGAGGCACAACCTGCCTGGTCGCACGGTCAACAAAGAGCAGCAAAGCCCTCCTCCTGCTCCTCGCTTCCCTTGCCCTTCTTCTGTTCCTCCCCTCACCCGCGCGTGCCGAGGGCGGGGCATCAACCTGGGGTGAAGTCGCTACAGAAATGGGGCAGATCCTCGACGAAGCACAGCAAACCTACCTGTCGGGCAACATCGAAGGCGGAAAAGACGGGGTGAATGTCGCCTACTACCGCCGCTACGAAACCCTCGGTTTTGAAAAGCAAGTGATGGCGCGCATCTCAGGGGAACGAGTCTCCGCCGTCGAAATGGAGTTCTCCCTCGTCAAAAAAGCGATGAGCGATCGCGACGACGCAGCCGTAGCTCAGCACACGGAAATCCTCAAAACCTACCTGCGTGAAGATGCCCAAGCCCTCGACGGAACCACGCAGAACACCAACTTGGGCGGATCGCCCTGGCTCTCCGGTTTCCTCCCTTCCCTCCTGGTCATCTTAAGAGAAGGAATGGAAGCGATCCTCGTTGTCGCAGCGATCCTCGCCTACCTGAGTAAAGCCGGACACAAAGACAAAACTAAGGTCGTGTGGGCAGGGGTGGCCCTCGCCCTCCTGGCCTCCGTACTTCTTGCCGTCCTCTTCTCCACTTTCTCCCGTCTGGCCGGAGCGAATCAGGAACTCCTCGAAGGTCTTGTCGCACTCTTCGCAGTTGCCATGCTCATCTGGGTTTCTAACTGGATGCTGAGCAAATCCTCCAGCCAAGCCTGGGATCGGTACATCAAAGAACAAACTGACGCCTCTTTAAACAGGGGTTCCCTTTTCGGGCTTGCTTTTATTGCTTTCCTTGCGGTTTTGCGAGAAGGAGCCGAAACGATCCTCTTCTACATCCCGGTGATCTCCAATGCCGGTGATGCGCTTGCCTACGTCTGGATCGGTCTGGCAGTCGGCGCGGTCATCCTCGTCCTCGTCTACCTGCTCATTCAATTTGCCGCTGTGCGGATTCCTCTGCGTCCCTTCTTCACCGTCACCTCCCTCCTCCTTGCCCTTATGGCCGTGACTTTCACGGGTTCAGGCATCAAAGAGCTGCAAGAAGCTGATCTTCTGTCGCTCACCTACCTGAACGGCTTCCCCACCATTGACCTCTTGGGGATCTACCCCAGAGTAGAGAACCTCGCCGCACAGGCCCTGGTTCTCGCCCTCATCGTCGGCCTGTACTTCTGGGGGTCGCGCCGCCACAGCCGCGCCGCCCTCGTGAAGTGACGAACCGTCGAAGCACATCACACCAATACACACGGAGAACATTCATGAAGCGCTCATTGACGCGCGTCGGCGCCCTCGTCGGTGCCTTCGCCCTGATGGCAGGTCTTGCGGCTTGCTCGTCCACCTCTTCCAAACCCGCAGAATCCATGCAGTCCGCCCCGGCAGAATCCGCCGGAGAGGCCGCTGCCCCCGGTGAGGATGCCGGATTCGACGAATTCCCCCTCGGCGATGATGTTTTCTCCGGCCCATTGAAGATCTCGGGTGTCTACATCCAGCCGGTTGATATGGACCCTCAGATGCAGACCCCGGCATCCGAAGCGTCCATGCACATCGAAGCGGACATCTCCGCCGTTGAAGGCAATGAACTCGGCTACGGTGTCGGTGACTTCATCCCCGGCCTCACCGTCGATTACAAGATCATCGGTGAAGACGGCAAAGCCGTCCTCGAAGGCACCTTCATGCCGATGAACGCTTCGGACGGCCCGCACTACGGCCTGAACCTGCCGAAGCTCGATGCGGGCACCTACACGGTGCAGTTCATCGTCCATTCCCCGGAGGAAAACGGCTGGCTCCTCCACACCGATGAAACCACCGGCGTGAAAGGCCGCTTCTGGACCGAGCCGATCGTGGCAGAGTTTACGAACTGGAAGTGGGACCCCAGCGCTGTTGAATGGTGACCAGCGCCGTTGAATGGTGAAATGTAGGGCCTGGGCCGGA
>JASBZF010000076.1 GCA_029983625.1 Pauljensenia sp.
CCCCCCCCCCCCCCCCCCCCCCCCCCCACCACTGTGTTGAAAAAGACCTGCAGCCCCTTCAAGAAGACTCACAGTTCGTTCAAGAAGGCTTGATTCAAGAAGGTTTGCAGTTCAGCGAAGCAACGCGATGCAGACTTCGCTTCTAATCGACGATCCCGTAAAGACGATCACCTGCATCACCCAAACCGGGAACAATGTAGGACTTTTCGTTGAGATGATCGTCTACCGCAGCGACCACAACCGAAACCTCAGCACGGTCGCCAATGAAATCTTCGAGTACTTTCAGACCTTCAGGAGCAGCAAGCAAACACACGCAGGTCACGTCCTTTGCTCCGCGTTCCAAGAGATAATTCGTCGCAGCAACCATCGTGTGACCGGTCGCTAACATCGGATCCAAAATGAAGCACTGACGCCCCGAAAGGTCATCGGGCAGACGGTTCGCGTAAGTTTCAATCTCAAGGGTGTCCTCATCGCGACGCATCCCAAGGAAACCCACCTCAGCTGTGGGAAGTAAACGAGTCATCCCTTCCAACATTCCAAGGCCCGCACGAAGAACCGGCACAACAATCGGACGCGGTTCAGAAAGCTTACGGCCGATTGTCGGAGCAACCGGCGTATTAATCGCCCGTTCCGTAACGGACACGTGACGAGTCGCCTCATAGGCGAGAAGCGTGACAAGTTCATCAACAAGCTGGCGGAAAGTCGCCGAAGGAGTATCCCGATCCCTCAGGACAGTGAGCTTATGGGCAATGAGCGGATGGTCAGCAACATGAAGGCGCATACCTCAAGGCTACCGCGTCGCCCTCCCTCTGACATGCTCCGGGCCGCTAGTCTTGACTCTGTGACAGCCATGAAGCGTTATCAAGATGCGATGAGCCGCGCACTCTTTTTAGCTCAACGCGCACAAGACTCAGGAGATGTACCAGTAGGCGCTGTTGTGATCGATTCACTGGGACGAATCGTCGGCACTGGCTGGAACACGCGCGAAAGCGAACATGACCCCTGCGGTCACGCGGAAATAAATGCTCTGCGTGAAGCAGGACGCACCCTGAAACGCTGGAACCTTGTGGGCTGCACTTTGGTTGTCACTCTTGAACCCTGCACGATGTGTGCGGGCGCGGCCCTTGCGGCGCGCGTGGATCGTGTCGTATTCGGTGCTTGGGATCCTAAGGCTGGGGCGGCCGGTTCGCTTCGCGACGTTTTGCATGATTCTCGGATGAATCATCGCGTCGAAGTTATTGGCGGAGTTCTGGCCTCTGAAGCGACGATCCAACTGAAGGCATTTTTTGGCGATAAAAGAGAGTTGGCGACGGAGCCGAGTGGGCGTTCGGCTCTTGCAGCGGAACCGGCGCGGGTGCCAAGTTTTGAGCGCGTGGCTTCCTGGACATCAGAGTCAGATGAATCTGTGATTTTACCGTCTTCCACGTCGTCGGTTTTACTGTCAGCTGCGTGCACGTCTTCTTCGACTGCGCATTCTATGGTCGAGGGCGATTTTGCCGTTCCTCACGTGGGTGAAGTTTGTGCGTGTGAGCGTGAATCTGTGCCTAGCGGTGAGGTCCAGGTGGGTGCGGGAAAGTCTTTATCTGCGAGGGATTTATCTTCGACGGACACGCAGCTCAGGCCGCAGATGCGTTCTCTTGCTCCGAATCGTCCTCTTCCTACTTTTGAGGAGTTTACGGCCTTGTCTTCCGGGGTATCCGGGATATCTGGGGTGTCTGGATCGGCGGTTGGGAGCTGCGAGGTAAAGAAGCAGCCTCCGGCTCAGGACTCATCTGCGGTGCTGAAGTCGGATGCGAGGGAATCTGAGCCGGTGGCTTCGCATGGTAGGGGTCCTGTGGAGCAGAGCGTGCGCCTGTGTCCTCCTGTTGCGGACTCACGCAGTGTCGCAGTGGAGGAAGTGTCGACACACGACAGTCCGACTCTTTTCGTTGCTGGGGTTCCTGTGCGGAGTCGGCGTCGCGGGAGTGCGAAGCACTGATTGTCCCTGTCTGAAAGCACTTTAAGAAACCTAGGGTGTAGGTCAGGTGGGCTTCTTGTCTGAGGGCTTTTGAAGTGCGATTTTAGGTGCCGGTGGACTTTGGGGGTCTGTGCTTTTTGCTGTGAGCGTGAGGCGAGGGCGTAAATATGCGTGCAGACCTTCTGGGTGATGTGGAACTGGTCGCAATGAGGAGATCGTCTTGTGGAAGACGAGGGCGGCGACGCTATACTGACTTTCATTGGTAGCGTGTCCGAGCGGCCGAAGGTGCAGCACTCGAAATGCTGTGTGGTGTCACAGCCACCCTGGGTTCAAATCCCAGCGCTACCGCCACAATTCCCCGCGATCCTTACTTTCTCAGGATCGCGGGGAAAGTGTTATCCAGCCGCCTTGCGTGAACGCTCAGCCTCTTTCACGAATGTTCAGTGAGCGTGTGAGCATTCCAGCTTTTCGCAGACGAAGGAAGCGAAGAGTCAGAAGAACACCTCCAAGACAAACGAGTATGAGGACCATCATCTGAATCTGCGCAAGATCAGACACCCCGGTGTGGGCAAGTCCTGCGGCAGCCAGATCATGAGCGTCGGGGATACATGGATTCCCTTCTGCATCGACCCACACGGTCGCCGCACCCGCAGCCCCAACAGAAGGGCCGAGATCAAAATGCCCCTCACTGATACCACCTGAGGACCCCACATCAATGGTCACAACGGTTGAACCGCGTAACTGAGTGCCCTCTTTAGACTGTGTCGTCATCGTGATTCCAAGCTGATAGCGTCCCGGCTCAGAAAAGACCCAGTTCGGGTGAACGTGCGTGTGGGCAGCAATCGTCATGGAACCGCTTGCACGCCCATCCCCTCCAGAAAACCAGATCTGTCCCACTTGAGCGGATAAACCCCGAGCAAACTCAAAAACCTCCACCTTGCCCGGCCCAGAAAAGGACGTGAGTGCAAAAGTAGTGCTTCCTTGAGTTTTCTGCCCGAGACTGGGGTGCTGAGTATTCATTCCGATCCACGGAACCCCGGGCACTTGCGACATTGAGATCATCCAAATGGGGGAGCCCTGAGGAATCGCGCCGATATTCATAGGAGCTACCGTTTTCCCAGCATCAGAGATCGAAAAAGTCAGCTGCTGTGGGTCCACCCATTCACCGGGTGAAGTGCGATCGTCTTTTATCCGGGGGAGCAGCGTGTCAGCACCTGTTGCCTCTCCCTGTTTCGGGAAGCATTTTGCCTCGACGAGACCAGAAGGTGCGGAACCTGCATTCTTGCCAGATGTGGGAAGAACTGCAGAAGACTCAGGAAGGGATGCTTTGGGGGAGCTGGGGTGAAACTGAGGTGACGACGCCTCAGGTAACGCGGGCGAGCCTTGTGCAGATATTCCTGAAGCGTCAGAAGTCGTGTCTTCCCCGACCTTCCAGGTGTACGTCATCACTTGAGACATGACTTCAGTCGAACTGTGCAGCGGCTTTGCTTTTGCCCGAATCTTCATGGTGTAGGTGCCGGGAGCAGAAAAGAGCCAGTTCGTGTGAACGTGAGCGGGATGCGCCTGATGAATAAGCGAACCTGCCGTGATTTCAAGTTTTCCATGTGTAAAAGCGGGTGCCACTCCTCCGAAGGGCTTTGTGTGGAACATGTACGCTTTGCCTCCCTGAGGGGCATCCACAGACAGGATTTCAAAATCAAGCGCTTCAAAGTCAGGGCGAACATCGTTCGTATCCCATCCGGGGAAGAGGATTTCTTGCTGCTGAAGACCGCCTGCATCAAGGAAATACCCTGATGTGGGCAGATCTGGAGCAATCGCGTGATCGAAAGACATGAAAGCGTTGTGAGCGATTCGTAAAGTGACGCTATTGGGGTCACGGACAACAGCTTCACCCTTCGAGTCATCCTTTATCACCAGATACAGCAGCCCATTCTGTGCGATTGCCGTGAAAAGATCGAGATGGCCGTGAGTGATCTCAAGCGGATCTGTCAGGGCACCGATGTCCTTAGGTGAGGGACCGAGCTTTTCTGGAATCGAGGGGACCGGAGTCACTACCTGGTCCGCTGTCCCCGTTCCTGTTCCTGTCTCTGTTCCCGTTCCGGTCTCTGTTTCTGGTTGTTCTGTCTCTGGTTGTTCTGTCTCTGGTTGTTCTGTCTTTGGTTCTTCGGTCTCTAGTTCCTCAGTCTCCGGGTTTTCTGTTTCGGGGTCCGTGGTGTCGGTAGGTGTGGTGGTGGCGCTTGCGTCGGAAGTGTCGTCCTCGTCTCCTGTGATGAGCGGAGGCTGAGCGAAAGAGGTCTGCTCGACTGTAAATACGCTTGTGAATGGCGCAGATTCGATGATCTCTCCAGTGTCTTTCACGCCGACGGCTTTCGCTGTGAGGCGATATTGTCCTGCGGCGCTAAAAAACCAGTGAGCGTGGGTGTGTCCGAAAATAGGGAGGGACACTCCGGGATCAAGATAGTAGGTGCCCTGAGGGATACCTCGGGTGCTGAATTGTCCGACTGCCTGCGTATCCTTGAGTTGATCGGCGAGGGCGTCGATCTGCTTGACGTGTTCAGTGGGGATCAGGAACTTCGCGAAGGGTTCTTCGGGGGAAATTCTGTTCCCTAAAACTGCGATGTCTCCTGGGCCTTCGACCGAGGTGAAGTCGATGCGCACGGAGCTGAATCCGTTGTGACGAAAAGCCGGAGCTGACCATCCGGGTTCGAAATAGTCGGCATTTTCTGAGGCGGTGTAATAGCCGATGTTCCCGCGATCGAGGTAGCCCCTGAAAGGTTCGTATTGGCCATAGGTGGTGGCACTAATGCCGAAGGCGACCTCGTCGGGGTGGTATTTCTGGTTGCGAATTCCGTGATTAACGAAAACTTGAGGGATGCCCTGATCCGTGTCGATAAAGAAGGCGTCAGTGTGGCCTGTGCTGATGGTCAGACGATCAGAGGCCAATGCAGGAGGTGTGAATATGGAGAGGCTGACGGCACATGCCAGTAGCCCTGCTGCGATTCGTGAGATCGAGAGTCTCATGCGTTTCTGCTTCCTATTTGATGGGTGTGTCATGCGGTGTGTAGCCGTGTTGTCACAGTGGATGAGGCGGCTCGTGCAGGAGTGACCACACCCAGGCTAATGAAAGTGATTCTCAATAGCAAGTGGTGGGGGTGGCGCGAAGAAGCCTGAGCACATGTCACAACTGCGACACACACGAAAAACGATCCCGGACACGAAGAAACGAAGAAATAAAAAAGAGCGCGGAAGCAATGCGCAGAAAGTGACCCGAAGTAAAGAACTCGAAGCGAAAAACCCATACGATAGAGCTAAGAATCGCTTCTGACCAAAGGCGGCCAGAACTGTGAAAGGAAGGGAAACCATGACATCCCTTCACAGCTGCCGCCACAGAAATGATGAGCGACTTCAATGGGGAAAACAATGACTGAGCACATCACCCTTTCTGGAATCGGTGTTTCATCTGGAATAGCCTGCGGGAAAGCCGCACTCATTCACCCCGCACCCGGAAGAGACCCCGACGAACTCCCCAGCGTTGATCCAGTCGCCGACGGTGAGCGCGTGCGCGCGGCCCTCGCCCTCGTCTCCGCTTCACTGCTGAAACGAGCAGAAAAACTCTCCGAAGAATCCGCATCCATCCTCACAGCAACAGCCCAGCTCGCCCTCGATCGCGGATTAATAAAAGCCATTGACAAGAAACTGGGAAAAGGACAGGGAATCACGCAGGCTGTTGACGAAGCCCTTGAAGAATATGCGCAGATGCTGAAAAACCTCGGCGGCTATATGGCTGAACGCGCCACCGACCTGTACGACCTGAGAGATCGCACCCTGTGCGCACTACGCGGACTCCCAGATTGTGGAATCCCCGAGTTCACTGAAGCAGTAATCCTTGTCGCCCACGATCTCGCCCCCGCCGAAACAGCGACCCTAGACCCTGAAACTGTGCGCGGCATCCTCATCGAAGAAGGAGGACCGACCTCGCATACAGCAATCCTCGCCGCACAACTCGGTATTCCCACAATCGTTCACGTGAAAAGAATCTGCGAAGTCACAGAAGGAGAAATGCTCGCCCTGGATGCCACTGCGGGGAAAGTGATCGTCTCACCAAGTGCAGAAGAAATCGAAAAACTCAAAGAACGCGCGCAGCAGCGAGAAAAAATGCTGACAAACTCTAGCGGCGAAGGCGCCACCTGCGACGGTTACCGAGTGAAACTCCTTGCCAATATCGGCACCCTTGACGACGCACAGCGGGCCGCACAATGTGACCTGGAAGGAGTGGGGCTCTTTCGTACAGAGTTCCTCTTTTTAGATCGCGCTGAAGCTCCTTCACTGAACGAGCAGATCGCAAGCTACACGCAAATCCTCAGCGCCTTTGGGGAAAGCCGCGTAGTGGTGCGCACCCTCGACGCGGGAGCCGACAAACCCCTGAACTTCGCAGATCTTGGTCGTGAAGCAAACCCCGCGCTCGGACGTAGGGGCTTGCGCCTGTGTCAGGTGCGCGAAGACCTCCTCGACACGCAGCTGGCAGCACTTGCAGCCGCGCAGGAAAACACTCAAGCGCAACTGTGGGTGATGGCTCCGATGGTGTCCACCTGCGAAGAAGCTGAATGCTTCGCTACGAAAGCACGAAACGCAGGTCTGAAGAAGATCGGCGTCATGATTGAAGTCCCCGCAGCTGCGATCTGTGCGCGACAGCTCCTGGAAATCGTTGACTTTGCGTCAATCGGCACAAACGACCTCGCACAGTACACGATGGCCGCCGATCGTACAGATGGCGAACTTGCGCCGCTGTTGAACCCCTGGCAACCAGCAGTGCTTCAGATGATGAAGATCGCCTGCGAAGGCGCTCAGGCCAGCGGAAAGCCAATCGGCGTGTGCGGAGAAGCCGGAGGTGATCCTTTACTCGCCCTCGTCCTCACAGGTCTGGGCATCACCTCCTTGTCTATGGCACCATCAAAAATTAAGGCCGTGCGAGCCGCGCTAAGCCTGTCAGACTTTACGACGTGTCAGCAGATGGCAGCCCTCGCCCTCAAAGCATCAAGCGCGCAGGAAGCGCGCGTCAGCGTGCACAAACTCGCTTCGCCAGCAATACTTCCGCTCCTGTAGACGCTCCGCAGATCAATACACGCGAACTGTGTCTTGCCGCGTCTGAATAAGCAGCGCAAAAACGCCCGGATCTGATGCGTACAGAAAGCGACTGAGTGCTGAATGGAGCTTTCGCGGCTCATGAGTCGACTTTTACATCAGCGCGCAAACAATAAACGTTCAGAGTTGATTGGATGTCTCCGGGGTGTGCGCC
>JASBZF010000077.1 GCA_029983625.1 Pauljensenia sp.
TAACGCAGAGCGAATGATTCAATGATGAGCCGCACGTATTCGGGCATCGAGTTCGGATGTGGCGCACCCTGTTCATCGAGCGCCGCATCGATCTTTTGCTGCATTTCTCCCGGTTCGGCAAAACGCGGGTCGTCCGGGTCAAAGAAGTGGGTGCAGGGCGCACAGCTGCGCGCCTGAGCGACGAGTTCATCAGTGTCGGTGGGGGTGCCTTCGCGTTCCCATTGGCGTTGGATCTCTTGGAGGATCCACATGCCTGTGATGTTGAACAGCGGACGTACTCCCCCGTCCGTGCGCCCCTCATTCGTCAATCCGATCTCATAGGCAGCATCGGACATGATGGGGGTGGGCTCAATCGATCCGAGGACCGACCAGCTCCCGGCGGAAAGGAAGTACGCACGCACACCCTCGTCAATGGGGAGACCGTGAACTGCGCACGCTGAATCGTGGGCACCCCCGCGAACGACCGTGAGCTGCTCAAGACCGGGAATCGTGCAGGGGCCGATCACCGTGAGATCGTGATCAAGCGGACCCACCCACGTGCGCTCAATACCGAGCCGAGCGAACATTTCATCATTGAACTGTTGCGCTCCCGGCTCGCACAGTCCAGAGGTTGAAGCAATGGTGCGCGACCAGCCCTTCACTCCGCTTAAACGGAAAGCAAAGTAATCGGGGAGGAAGAGGATCTGCTTGGTGCGTGCAGCCAGTTCGGGATCTTCGAGGCGGAAGGCAAGCAGCTGGTTCGCCGTGTTGATCGTTGCGGGCTGGTTGCCCGACATAGCGAAGAAGCTTCGATCATCAACGAGTTCGCGGAATTGTTCGAGGGTACGGTTTGTGCGTTCATCTCGATATGCGCGCGCTTCACCGACGCGCTCATCATTTGCATCGAGAGGAACGAAATCCACACCCCAGGTGTCAACGGACACACAGACAGCATCTGGGAAGAGTTCAACGGCTTTACGCAGACCAATAATCGTCTCTTCCAGCATCGTATCGACATCCCAGATCAGGGAGCCGTCTTTACGGATCGCCTGGTGCTTGAAACGGTGGATATCGGTCACTTCAATCCGGCGATCAACGATTGTGCCTGCAAGCACACGTCCGGAAGCGGAACCAAGGTCAACGGCAAGTGCGGTGGTCATCTGTTTTCCTTCCGGATTCACGGCGACATCGGTGTCGAGGGCGGGGCTCTTCAGAAGTAACGAGGGAGAAGAGAAGAAGGGTTCGTGTGGACAGCGTCAGGAGTTGTCACAAGAGGGAGTCGGATCAATCACAGACTGAGAAGTTCAGTTCTGAATGACCCTGTTGGGTGGGGCGGGCCGCACGGGCCCACCCCACCGTAGGTGTCAACGGTACAGAGGTCCGAACTTCTCGCAGGCGCGGTAGTCCGCAGCTTCGAGGGATTCGGTGCCGAAAAGCGACCATGCCTTCGGACGGAAGATCTGCTCTTCGGGGACATTGTGCATGTTCACCGGGATACGGAGCATCGAGGCCAGTGTGATGAGCTTAGCGCCGATGTGTCCATAGGTGATTGCACCGTGGTTGGCACCCCAGTTGTTCATCACGTCGTAGACGGACTTGAAGGCGCCTTCACCCGTGAGGTTCGGAACGAACCAAGTGGTCGGCCAAGCACGGTCGGTGCGATTTTCAATGATGGTCGCAACCTCATCCGGCAGTTCAACCGTCCAGCCTTCAGCGATCTGAATGACGGGTTGGCCAGCGACAAGGTTGATGCGGCACATCGTCACAGGCATCTCGCCCACGGTACGGAAGTGAGTGGAGAAGCCGCCACCACGGAAGTAACCGGTGGATGCCGGGTGGAAAGTGGTGGCTTCAAGAGCGGCTTTCTCGTCTTCCTCAGTGATTTCCCACCAGGGTTTGATGACGTTCTTGCCATCGCGCACGGACCTGCCTGCACCGTCGAGAGTGGTAGAGCCGGAGTTACGCAGATCGAGGAGGCCAACCGCTGCGCGTCCTTCTGGCTTCCAACCGGTCACGCGCTCGATCGACTCGGGGCTCCAGTAAGTGCGCACGTCGGAGAAAAGCTGCGGCGTGTTCGTCAGGAGGTAGTTGAACAGCATCGAGGCACCGTTGAGCGAGTCGTTCTCGGTAGCCAAGACCTGCGGTTGACGCGGCCCGTTCCAATCGAAGTTGGTGTTGAGCAGGGTTTCCATGACGTCGCCGTTCGGGAAGTGGTCGGTCCACTGGCGCTGTCCCTGGAAGCCTGCGGCGATCGCTCCGTGACCACCAGCTTCTTCTTCAAATCCCAGTTCCGCGAGTCTGGGGTTGCCGTTCATGAGGTCACGACCGATGAGGGTCATCTTGGTGGTGAACTCCCACCACGAGTCGTACTTTTCGGGGAACTGCTCTTCGGGGATGTTGAAATCTTCACCCTGCGTGAGGTTCTCGCGGATCCAGGCGTATGCCTTCTCGTACTCTTCGTGGTCGTAGATCCCCTCGTCAATGCGGCGAGTGAACTCGGACATGTCGATGTATTCGTTGCGCATACCGAGGTAGGCACTGAAGAAGTCGGGGTTCACAACGGAACCGGCAATACCCATCGACACCGAGCCCATCGAGAGGTAGGACTGGCCCTTCATTTGGGCGACAGCCAGACCTGCGGTCGCGTAATCGAGCAGGCGTTGGCGCACGTCCTCGGGAATCGAATCATCGTCGTTATCCTGGACGTCTTTGCCGTAAATGCCGAAGGCGGGGATGCCAATCTGTGCGTGACCGGCCAAGGCTGCGGCAAGGTAGACCGCCCCCGGACGTTCGGTGCCGTTGAAGCCCCAAATCGCGTGCGGCATCGTCGCGTCCATGTCAGTCGTTTCGGTGCCGTAACACCAGCAGGGGGTGACGGTGAGGGTGAGGCCAACGTTGTTCTTCTTGAACTTTTCCGCACAGGCTTGGGCCTCGTTCACGCGGCCAATAGTTGTGTCGGCAATGACACACTCAACGGGAGTGCCGTCGGGGTAGCGGAGGTTCTCGGAGAAGAGCTTGGCAACCCGCTCGGCCATGCCCATCGTCTGCTCTTCGAGGCTCTCACGGACACCGCAGCGACGACCGTCGATGGTCGGGCGGATTCCGATACGAGGGTGATCAGTCATTTTTCCCAAATCCTTCAATTTCGATGTGTCGTCTCAGTTTCGATGTGTCTCGTCCGTCTTTGCCCAGTCGAGGACTGGATGAGCATCTGAGAGGGGCGAGGGTGCAGGCGGGGGCGGGCCCGGTCGTGGACCCGCCCCCGTCATGCCTCACTCGTAGAGGTTCGGCTCGATCTTCGGATCGTCAATGTTGGTCTTGTCGTACCAGAAGAAGCCGGAGTCGATCTTCTTCGGGAGGGAAATGCCATTGATGGCCTGGATCGCAGCGGTCACAGTCTTGTAGCCCATGAGCTTCGGAGCCTGGGTGATGGCGCCGGCCTGTGAGCCGTCCTTGATTGCAGCGATCTGGGTCTTGCCGGAGTCGAAGCCGATCACCGTGAGGGTCTTGCCGGACTCGTTGGCACCCTGGATGGCACCGGTCGCTGCGGCTTCGTTCGAGCCGTACATGCCGACGATGTCGGAGTTCGCCTGGATGATGGCCTTCGCGGTGTCAGCAGCCTTACCGACCTCGCCCGCGATCTGCTCATCGAGAACCTTCAGACCTTCGGGAGCGTTCTTGGAGAAGTACTCTTTGAAGCCCTGGCAGCGCTGCTTACCGGTCTGTGAGGTGGCGTCGTGGCAGATGAGGCCAACGGTGCCGGTCTTGCCCTTGAGCAGCTCAATCATGTGCTTGGCTGCCTCTTCAGCAGCGGCGTAGTTGTCGGTCGCCACCGTGGTGAGCGGAAGATCGGAGTCCACACCGGAGTCGAAAGCGACAAGCGGGATTCCTTTTTCTTTGATCTTGTCGAGGATCGAAGAAGCGGCACCCGTATCGAGTGCGGCGAGGCCGATGGCGGCAGGGTTGGTGTCGAGGGCGGCGGTGAGCTGATCGAGCTGCTGGGTCACCTTGGTCTCGTCATCGGGACCAACGAACTCAATCTTGTACTTGAAGTCATCACCAGCCTGCTCGGCGCCTTCCTTAACGGCCTGCCAGAAGCGGTGCTGGAAGCCCTTGGAGACGAGGTAGATGGTCTTGCTGCCATCACCCATGGGAACCTCGGTCGACTCTTCAGCCGCTTCCTCGGTGGTTTCGGTGACACCGGAAACGGCGTCATCAGCGGGCTTGGCAGTGTCAGTGGAGGTCGAGCACGCGGCAAGGCCGAGTGCCATGGTGCCGACGGCGGCGACGGCGGCAATACGTCCGATGGGGCGCATGTGTTTTCCTTTCATGGGTTCGAGTTGACGGAATGTCTTCCCGATTCTTGTATGGATGGAGGTATCCGAGTATGAGGAAAGATCTCTGGGATCAGGCGGCGTTCTCGCGAGCGCGACGAACGTTGTCGATAAAGACTGCGAGGAGGACAACGATACCGGTAACGACGAGCTGCCATTCTGAGGCGACACCCATCATTGTCAGGCCCTTCTTAAGGGTTTCCATGATGAGCGCACCGATGAGAGCACCGGCGATGGAGGCGCGACCACCGGAGAGTGAGGTGCCACCGATCACGGTCGCTGCGATGACGTTCAGTTCGAAGCCGACACCTTCCGCTGGCTGGACGAAACCGAAGCGAGCCGAGTAGAGGATTGCGCCGATTGCCATGAACACACCGGCTGTGATGTAGATGAGGACTTTCCACAGGCGAACGTTGACACCGGAGAGACGGGTTGCCTCTTCATTCGAGCCGATCGCAAGCGCGTAACGACCGAGAAGCGTCTTGTTCATCAGGAAGGAAGCCAGGATCGTCAGCAGGATGAAGATCAGCGCGGCGTTGGAGATACCGGGGATGAGGGTGCCGGTCGAGAGAGCAATGTAGCCCGTATTGGAAATGGAGATCGTGGACTTGTTCGAGATGATCAGTGCAAGACCGCGGGCCACCATCATCATCGCGAGTGTCGCAATGAAGGGCGGGAGTCCGAGGATTGACACGTTCACACCGTTGATAAGCCCGACGAAAGCACCGCATAGGAGGATCAGGATCAGGCCAAGACCGAGCGGCAGGTTAAGGAAGTCCCCGGAGAGGAATACGCCTGCCATCACCGCCACAAGGGTCATGCCCGTACCGACCGAGAGGTCAATGCCTGAGGTCGCGATGACGAAAGTCGCACCCAAAGCCATGACACCCGTGTACGCAGCCTGAAGGAGGATGTCTGTAAAGATCTTGGGTTGGGCAAAGTTCGGCGCCGCAAACATGAAGTATGCGTAGATGATGACCAGAGCGACGATCACCATGACGAGCTGCATGTTGGACTTGAAGAAGGCGGCCACCGGGCTGGTGGGCTTGGCCGCCTTGGTGGCGTCAGTGCTCACGCGACTACTCCATTCGCTTGTTCCTGACCGACGGTGGCCAGTTCCATGATGTTTTCCTGGGTGGCTTCCTCGTTGTCGAGGGTGCCGATAATGCGGCCGTGGGCCATGACTGCGATACGGTTCGCAAGCCGAAGGACCTCGGGAAGTTCGGATGAGATCACAATGATGGCTTTGCCCTGTTGGGCAAGCTCCTCAAGAAGCGTGTAGATCTCGTCTTTCGCTCCGACGTCGATGCCTCGGGTGGGCTCGTCAAAGATCAGGATGTCGGAGTCCTTTGCGAGCCATTTTGCGATGACGACCTTTTGCTGGTTGCCACCGGAAAGAGAGCGAACATCCACGTTCACGCTGGGTGTGCGCGTCCGAAGTTTTCCAACGTAGTCCTTCGCGACAGCTTCGATTTTCTTCGCACTGATGACACTTGCAGTCGTGAACTGTTCCATCGCGGCGAGGGCGGTGTTGAAGGCAATCGTCTTATCAAGAAGCAGACCGTACTGCTTACGATCTTCAGAAAGATAGCCGATACCGTTCTTTACGCCGTCTGCTGCACTGCGGATCCGTACCTTCTTGCCGTGGATGTAAACGTCTCCGCTCGTATGAGGGTCGGCTCCTGAAAGTGCGCGAGCCACCTCGGTACGACCGGCACCCACAAGGCCCGCAAATCCGAAGATTTCGCCCTTTTTCACCTCGAAGGACACGTCGTGTACGGCCTTCTTCGTGGAGAGGTGTTCCACTTTAAGGACTGCCTCATCAGAGAGGGGTTTCGTAGTCGGACGCGCGTCAGCGGGAACTTCACGTCCCACCATGAGGCGAATGACTTCGGATAGCGGTGTCGTTTCAGTTTCAACGGTGCCCACATACTGACCATCCCGCAGCACAGAAATACGGTCCGTCAGCTCTTTGAGTTCGGGCATACGGTGCGTAATGAAGATGAGGCCAGTCTCAGGAGTGATGAAGTTGCGCACGAGGGCGAAGAGGGACTCAGTTTCGGTTGTTGTGAGCGGAGCCGTGGGCTCATCCATCACAAGAATCTTTGTTGAGTCGTAGGAAAGTGCCCTGGCGATTTCAAGCATCTGCAGGCGTGCAACCGTGAGATCACGGCAGACATCGGTCGGATTGAGATCCATGTTGAGACGCTCGAAGAGAGCAGCTGCATTCCTGACGAGCTTACGGTCGTTGATGCAGGTGCCTTTGTGTGAACCAGCGCGACCGATGTAGAGGTTCTGCGCAACCGTCAGGTCGGGAATGATGTTGAGTTCCTGATGGATGATGCTCAGGCCGAGATCTCGGGCATGGTTCGGACCTTTGAGGTCCACCTTTTTCCCTTGAAGCCAGATCTCACCACCCGGATCTGCCTTATGAATGCCGGTGAGAACCTTCATGAGCGTCGATTTACCGGCGCCGTTCTCTCCGCAGAGTCCCAGGATTTCTCCAGCGCGAAGGTCGAGGTCCACATCGGACAATGCCTTCACGCCGGGGAACGTCTTGGAGATCCCCTTCAACTCAAGCAAGTTCGTCACATCTCACCCCTTGGGTATCAAAACACGTCAGCGTGCCCGGAGATCGTTGCCCCCGACTCGTTAGCGTTAACGAAACCATCGAAGACAATACCTTCATTGGCGTGGGATCAGTTTACGACATCAACGCCTCAAGCCAAAAACGAAACCGGCCTCTCGTTATCCAATCGTTACCGTTAACGAAATGTCAGATCTCTACACGACCCC
>JASBZF010000078.1 GCA_029983625.1 Pauljensenia sp.
GGGTTGAGTCTATTAGGCATCCGATGAAGCGATCGTGAGGGTCGCGGCCTCAGTCCCACAATCCTTCATCGACACGATCCGCTGAACGGGAGTCAGTTCCCGCCACCACTGGTTCACAGGTCGCCTGTTCACGATGTCAAGATCATCAAACATGTTCTTCACAAGGCGCGCTTCGATCCTGTTGCCCACCTGGCCGATGTACACGCCCTCAGACTCACCGCGAGTGAATTGATTGTGTAAATGTTCAAGCGCACGGTTAGCAAGCCTGGTCGCGAGGAGACGATCGAAAGGAGAGGGCTCCCCGCCCTGTTGAAGATGTCCGAGCGCGGAGTGTCGCACATCGTACACTCCACCCGATTCTGCCTCATACACGGAAGCTAAAAACTCCCGGTCGTAGAACTTCGACACGGCTTCATTGACGAGGACGAGGAAAAGTCTGCGCCCCCCGGCAAAGGACTCCACCATCCGCTGAGAATCCTGCGCAATGGATTCAAGGTCAACATCATCTTCGTTGAGGTAGATGTATTCAGCCCCGGATGATAGCGAGGACATGAGGGTGAGATAGCCGCAGCGCCTCCCCATGATTTCAGCGACAAAACAGCGTCTCGTCGCAGCCGCTGATTCTTTAATTCGATCCAGTGCCCAGGTCGCATTATTAATCGCGGTGTCCGCGCCGATCGACAGTTCTGAACCTGGCAGATTATTGTCAATTGATGCCGGAATGAGGACGATAGGGATACGGAAAGCCGGGTAGCGGTCACGCTCATCCATCATCGCTTTCACCGCAAGATAGGCGTTCAATCCACCGATGACGACGAGGGCGTCCAGGTCGTTTCTTTCAATTGCACGGCCGAGGGCGTAGTACTGCTCCACCTCGGGAACTTCACGGCGGGTACCGAGTTCTGCACCTCCCTTAAAGGCCCAGCCTTCAACGTCCGCCCAGGTGAGTTCACGGACATCATTATCGGCCAGTCCCCTCCAGGAGCCGTTGATCCCGAGCATGGTCCACCCGCGCGCAATCCCCAGTCGGACGGCGGCTCGTGCCGCTGTGTTCATGCCGGGGGCAAGACCGCCCGCGTGGAGGACACCAATGCGTTTACGTGTGCCTTCAGGAAGCGGGGTCAGCTGCGGCGGTGTTGAAAGGATCCGGTTGATTTCCACCATCGTCGTAAAGGAGGTGCCTCGGCTTGCCTGAGCAGCCGGGAAATCTCCCGCAGCGATCAGGTCTTTCACCGCCCTCGTATCCTGAACGGCTTTCATCAGCGGAATCCGTGTCACGCGATTGTGTCGCACGCCCAGAATGCAGGGCACATCCTCAGGTTCGGTGGCGAGGATCTCTTGGACAGCCGCATATCCGAGTAGTGTGGACATCCAGCGGTCGTAGGCCGAGGGCGATCCTCCGCGCTGAACGTGCCCGAGGATCGTCACGCGAGCGTCCTCACCGGTTTTCGCGGTGATGGTATCGGCAATGTGCTGTGTGGTCAGCACATGACCGTCACGGTCAGTTGCGCCCTCGGCAACCAGGACAATGGATTCGCGACGCCCTGCTTCGCGTCCAAGCCGCAGGTGTTCCGCGAGGTCGTCTTCCCAGCCAACGCCCACAGGATCTTCGGGAGTGAATACGTAGTCTGCTCCGCCAGCGACTGCGGCCATGAGAGGCAGGTAGCCGCAGTGTCGTCCCATGACTTCAACGACGAAGGTCCGCTGGTGGGAGGCTGCGGTACTGGTGAGCTGGTCGATCGCATCGACGATACGGTGGAGGGCAGTATCTGCTCCGATGGTCATATCGGTTCCGACCATGTCGTTGTCGATTGAGCCGACGAGGCCGACGACCATGAGAGCTGGGTGAGCGGCGGCGACTTCTTCAGAGATCAGGCCCTCGTCAAGGAGTTCGCGCACGTGCTGGGGCCATTCGCGCCGAAACTCGTCCGTGCCCGACAGGGAGCCGTCACCTCCGATGACGACCAGACGGTCGATCCCTCGTTCGAGAAGGTTCCGGGCTGCCGCGTGACGTCCCGCGTACTCCCTGAACTCTGGGCAGCGTGCGGTTCCGATCACGGTTCCGCCCTCGGCGAGGATACTCGACACGTCAGACCATTGAAGTTCTTTAATCGCTTCGCCGCCTTTGACCGCTCCGGCCCAGCCTTCCATGACGGCGTAAGGATGGGCACCGACCGCGAGCGCTGTCCTCACGACAGCTCTGACGGCTGCGTTCATTCCTTGCGCGTCGCCACCGGAGGTGAGGACGCCGATGCGAGTGTTTTCAGTCGAGACGATTCTGTGACCGATGTCGATGCCCATGTCGTTCCGTTCTGCGTGAGACTTTCTCGCGGGTGAGTCACAAGCAGTCTATGGTGCATCCGTGCTCGCAACACCCCCAACGGATACCTTATCGAGGTAGGCCATACCGTCGAATGCGAGTTCGCGGGCGTTTTCAGGGTCGCCTTCGGCACCGATTTTCCCTCCGGCGAGCTTATCGACGATGATCGCGATCGCACCGTCGCCGGTGACGTTGGTGGCTGTACCGAAGGAATCGAGGGCAATGTAGGTGGCGATCATCAGTGCGACTTGTGCGTCGTTGAAGCCGAGCATCGAGGACAGTAGGCCCGTGGCCGCCATGATGGCTCCGCCGGGTACGCCGGGGGCTGCGACCATCGTGATGCCGAGCATGAAGATGAAGCCGACCCACTGGGTGACGGACACGTCAATGCCTTGCGTGAAGACGATCGCGAAAGCGAAGGCAAAGATTTTCGAGGTTGATCCCGCAAGGTGAATGGTGGCGCACAGCGGGATCGTGAAGGAAGCGACCGCGTCAGAGATTCCGTTCTTCTTTGCTTGACGTAGGGTCACGGGGATTGTGGCAGCCGAAGAGGAGGTGCCCAGGGCCGTCAGGTAGGCGGGCAGCATCGTCAGGAGGGAGGTGAGGGGGTTCTTCTTGCCGATCGCTCCTGCGACGATGTACTGCGTCAGGAGGATGATGACTTCAAGGACGAGGACGACGATGACGACGCGCACGAGGGTGCGCATGATGCTCCAGGCTTCACCGGTGTAGGTGAGGTTGAGGAAGATGCCGAAGATATGAAGTGGGAGCAGCGGGATGATGATTTTTTCGATGAGTTTTGTGATGATTGCGCGGAATTCGATGAAGCCTTTACGTAGGACGCCGCGTGGAACCATTGACAGGCCGATACCGATGACGAAGGAGAGGAGCAGCGCGGTCATAACTTGCAGCGCTGCGGGCATTTCGACTGTGAAGTAGGTGTCGAGGGCGGAGCCGGGTTCTTTTACGTCGGCCAGACCTGAGCCGAGGAGTTTCGGGAAGGTGAGTGCGCTCACAAGGTAGGTGAGGAATCCTGCAAAAAGGGTGGAGCTGTAGGCGATCGCTGCGGTGATGCCGAGCCATTTGCCTGCGCCGCGTCCAAGGTCAGCGATTGCCGGGGTGACAAGGCCGATGATGATGAGCGGGATCGAGAAGGAAAGGAATTGGCTAAAGAGCGCGGAGAAGGTCGCGAAGATCCTGCCGACTGACAGTGGAACGAGGTGTGCGTCGCCGACTTTGAGAGAGCCGAGGATGAGGGCGAGGATGATTGCGACGAGCACCCAGAAGAGGATGCCGCTTTTTTCGATGAAGGTGCGCATTAAGAAAGTTCCTAGGTGTACGAGCGGTGATGATGTTGGCTCCAGAATGCCCAGAGAGAACCATGAAGACGAAATGTCCCCTCTGCGGTCCCACAATGCGAGAAATGAAGCTCTTAAGCGGAGCAGGGGGGGGGGGAGGTGTCCCGCCGCCCCTGGGGTATCGACATGTTCAGGGTGTGTTCGTCACCGTAGAGACTGTGAGCGCAGTAGTCAGGCGGAGGTTGAGTTCAGTTGTGCTTTCAGGTCTTCGTCAAGTGCTTCGAGGAAGCCTTCGGTGGTGAGCCAGGGGGCATCCGGGTCGATGAGGCGCGCGAGGTCTTTTGTCATGCGCCCGGATGTCACGGTTGAGATCACGACTTTTTCGAGGGCGTGGGCGAATCCGATGACTTCGGGTGTGTTGTCGAGTTTGCCGCGATGGGCTAGGCCGCGTGTCCAGGCGAAGATCGAGGCGATGGGATTGGTGGAGGTTGCTTCTCCGCGCTGGTGGCGACGGTAGTGGCGCGTGACGGTGCCGTGGGCTGCTTCAGCTTCCATTGTGCGCCCGTCGGGGGTGACGAGGACGGAGGTCATGAGTCCGAGCGATCCGAAACCTTGGGCGACGGTATCGGATTGGACGTCGCCGTCGTAGTTTTTACAGGCCCACACGTAGCCGCCGCTCCATTTCAGTGAGGAAGCGACCATGTCGTCAATGAGGCGGTGTTCGTAGGTCAGTCCCGCTTTTTCGAAGCGGTCTTTGTATTCACGTTCGTAGATGTCAGCGAAGATATCTTTGAAGGCACCGTCGTATGCCTTGAGGATTGTGTTCTTTGTGGACAGGTAGACCGGGTAGTTGCGGTCGAGTCCGTATTCGAAGGAGGCGCGGGCGAAGTCGGCGATTGAGTCGTTGAAGTTGTACATTCCCATCGTGACACCCCCACCCTCGGGCATTCGGATGACTTCGTGTTGGATGGGTTCGGAGCCGTCATCGGGAGTGTAGGTGAGGGTGATTGTGCCAGCGCCGGGTACTTTGAAATCACATGCGCGGTATTGATCTGCGAAAGCGTGGCGACCAACGACGATGGGTTGTGTCCAGTGAGGGACGAGCCTGGGGATGTTGTCAATGATGATTGGTTCGCGGAAGACGACGCCTCCGAGGATGTTGCGGATTGTCCCGTTCGGGGATTTCCACATTTTTTTCAGGCCGAACTCTTCTACGCGCGCCTCATCGGGGGTGATGGTGGCGCATTTGATGCCGACTCCGTGTTCTTTGATGGCGTTAGCGGCGTCGATGGTCACCTGGTCGTCGGTGGCGTCGCGGTTGCGGATCGACAGGTCGTAGTAGCGCAGGTCCAGGTCAAGATAGGGGAAGATCAGTCGGTCTTTGATGAACTGCCAGATGATGCGGGTCATTTCATCACCGTCGAGATCAACGACGGGTCCGGCGACTTTGATTTTTGACATGTGTCCTCCGAAGCTGTGGTGAGGGAGCGGGGCTCCTCTGAAGATTTATCTCGACATCGAGATTACTTGATTATGTGCTTGTCGGTACACACTTTCATGCGCGTATTCCCGCAGACAGCATCGAAGAAACAACGGCAGCCACCTCGACACGCAAATCAAACCCCTCGCCCATGACTTGCAGGCCCAGGCCGTGCGGCCCGGGCCTGCAATAAACAGGAGAACATCACCCTTTCAAGCCAGAAGTAGCAAGCCCCTCAATCACTCGCTTTTGCATCGAGAAGAACAGAAGGAAAATCGGCGCCATCGCCATCGTCGAAGCCGCCATCATCAGCGGATAGTCAGAGGAATGTTGGCCAGCGAGGGTCGCGATACCCACCGAAAGCGGCATGTTCTGCTCGCGGGTCGTGACGATCAACGGCCAGAGAAGGTCATTCCACGACCACAGAACTGTCGTAATGACAACGGCAAAAAGGCTCGGACGGACAAGCGGGAGAAGGATTTTCCAGAAGATCTGCCAGGGATTGCAACCGTCAAGCCGAGCGGATTCCTCAAGAGAGTCGGGCAGACCGATAAAAGCCTGACGCATGAGGAAAGTCCCAAAAGCGGAGAAAATACCGGGCAAAACAATCGCCCACGGTGTCTCAAGGAGGCCAGCATCACGGACGAGGCGGTACTGCCCAATGAGATAAGACTGCCCAGGGACCATGAGAATGGCAAGAAGGAGAGCAAAGAGCAGGCCGCGAGCAGGGAAACGCATTCGCGCGAAAGCATAGCCCGCCATCGAGCACAGGATCAGCTGTCCTCCCGTCCTTAAAGCGGTGATGAGAACCGAGGTCCAAAACTGTGAAAGAAAAGGAAGTTTACGAAACACCTCCGCGTAGTTCTCAAAATGGAAAGTTTTGGGAATGAGAGTCGGGGGTACCGACATGACTTCAGGATTCGTCGCCAGCGACATGAGGATCTGGTAGACGAAGGGGAACACCATGACGAGGCCGCCCAGGAACAAGAGAAGGTGGACTCCCCAGTAGGGCCGTTGAGAGGCAAGAAGACGACTCCAGCTTGAGCGCGCAGAGTACGGCGTGGCACATGACTTAGGCATAATGCACCCACTTCTTCTGGCCGATGAACTGGATGAAGGTGACCAGTGCGATGAAAACGAAGATGACAACCGCGACCGCAGCACCGACACCCTGGTCAGAGTTCATGAATGCTTCACGGTAGAAAAGTGACACGAGGGAACGAGTGGCGGGCTCTGCGGGATTGCCGTGACCGATCATGGCAAAAAGCGCGTCAAAAAGTTGGAATCCGCCGATCGTCGTCATGATCGTGAGGAAGAAAATCGACGGACTCAGCAGGGGCATTGTGATCGAACAGAACTGACGCCACGTGGAGGCACCGTCAATTGCGGCAGCTTCATACAGCTCCCTGGGGATCGCTTTCAGTCCAGCGGAAAGGATCACGACGTTGAAGCCGATCGAAGCCCACACACCGAAAAAGGCAACGGCGAGGAGCGCCCACCCTGGGGTTGTCAACCAGAAGGGAGGCTCTGCAATACCGAGAGCTTTGAGGCCCTGGTTGAGCAGACCGAAGTTCCCGTTAAAAACCAGCTTCCACACCTGGGCAACAGCCATTGGCATCGCAAGGTAGGGCATGAAGTACATTGCCCGATACAGCCCTTTCAAGCGCAATCCAGGCAGTTCGATCATCGCAGCGATTAAAACCGACAGTGGGATGCCCAGCAGAACGATCACCGTGTACATGAGGGTGTTCCCAATCGCAGAAGCGAGGTCGGAAGAGGTTGCGAGGGTCGAGTAGTTCTCAAAGCCCACCCAGCGCGGATTCCCGCCAAAAGGATTGGTCTGCTGGAAAGAAACGAGGAGGTTCGTGATGATCGGCCAGTAGTAGAAGACGGCGACACCCATCATCAGCGGGCCGATGAAGAGCGCCGGCCACGCCCCCGTTGCGGGGGGGGG
>JASBZF010000079.1 GCA_029983625.1 Pauljensenia sp.
CCGAGAGAGAGAGAGAGAGGAACCTCACCCACCCAGCCCACCAACACACGCACCCCACCTACTACCCCACACACCAGCCCGCACGCCACAACACCCTTGACACACACCCTCACCCACCTTTTAGCCAGTCACCCAGAAAAGGATTCAGTACGGGCGATGTATGCGGAAGGAACAGAAGGTGAAACAGGGGGTGGTCCCAGGCAAAGCCTCGGACCACCCCCGCAGTCCCATACGACCTCACAGTCGCACAGTCACAGCCCGATCAGGCTTCCGAAGACGCCGCCAGAACAGAGGCCCGGCCAGCTTCAAGACGCGCCACCGGCACGCGGAAAGGCGAACAGGACACGTAATCCAAACCGACCTCATGGAAGAAGTGGATCGAAGCAGGATCGCCCCCGTGCTCACCGCAGACACCGAGCTTAATGTCGGGCTTCGTGGAACGAGCGCGAGTCACACCTTCCTTCACCACGGTGCCGACACCGTGAACATCGATCGATTCAAACGGCGACACACCGAAAATCCCCGCCTCGATGTACTGAGGGAAGAAAACACCCTCCACATCATCACGTGAGAAGCCCCAGACAGTCTGAGTGAGGTCATTCGTGCCGAAGGAGAAGAAGTCAGCCTCCTGCGCCAAATCCTCAGCAGTCATCGCCGCACGCGGAAGCTCAATCATCGCGCCGATCGTGACACCGGACAGGTCAACCCCCTGATCCGCTGCGACCTCAGCAATAATCGCCTCGCCCTCTTCACGGATGAGCTGAAGCTCACGGACCGAACCGACAAGCGGAACCATGATCTCCGGCTTCGGCTCCAAGCCACGCGCAACAAGCTCCGCCGCAGCCTCACACAGGGCACGCATCTGCAAAGCAAAAAGACCCGGAAGGTAAATGCCCAGACGAACACCACGCAAACCCAACATCGGGTTCTGCTCGTGGAAACGACGCACCTCAGCGAGCATACGCTCATCAGCAGGATCGACTTGACCGGTCGCCTTCGCGACCGCGATCTTCACCTCAAGCTCAGCAAGCGCCGGGAGGAACTCATGAAGCGGCGGATCGATCAGGCGAACCGTCATCGCCTTACCATCCATCACCTCAAGCATTTCCAGGAAATCCTGCTTCTGCAGCTTCTCCAGCTCAGCGAAAGCAGCCAAACGCTCCGGCGAACCCGGCTCCGACAGGATCGCACGCTCAACAAGAGGACGACGCGAACCGAGGAACATATGCTCAGTACGGCACAGGCCAATACCTTCCGCACCGAACTCAATAGAACGACGCGAATCAGTGGGCGTGTCAGCATTCGCGCGCACACGAAGCCTACGGACCTTATCGGCGTGCGTGAGGATCTTATCCACAGCCTTCACGAGCTCCTGAGTACCCTCATCGGAACCAGCCGCAATCAGACCAGCATCAAGACCATGCGACAGGTAAGTGGTCACAGGCGAATCCGTGACAGGGACATCCCCGATAAAGATCTCACCGGTCTGCCCATCAATCGCGATGACATCATCAGAAGTCAAGACACGATCACCGATCGTCAGCGTGCGTGCTTCCGCGTCAATCTCCAGGGCCTCAGCGCCACACACGCAGGTCTTCCCCATGCCGCGCGCAACAACCGCCGCATGGGAAGTCTTACCGCCGCGCGCCGTGAGAACACCCTCAGCAGCAACCATGCCCGGAAGATCATCCGGGTTCGTTTCGCGACGAACAAGAACACACTTCACGCCCTCGGCAACGAAAGCCTCAGCCTGAGCATTATCGAAAGCGATCTTGCCGACAGCAGCCCCCGGAGAAGCAGCCATACCGCGCGCAACCAGTTCCTTCTGTGCTTTCGCATCAAACTGCGGGAACATGAGCTGAGTCAGCTGATCGCCACTCACGCGAGTCAGCGCCTCATCGCGAGTGATGAGCTTTTCTTCCACCAACTGAGTTGCAATACGGAAAGCAGCAGCAGCAGTGCGCTTACCCACGCGAGTCTGAAGCATCCACAGCTTGCCGCGTTCAATCGTGAACTCAATGTCACACATGTCGCGGTAGTGCGTCTCAAGCTTGCGCATAATGCCGCGCAGCTTGTCGTAGGAGGCTTTATCAATATCCTCCAAGTCAGCAAGCGAAAGAGTATTACGGATACCCGCAACAACATCCTCACCCTGAGCGTTTTCCAAGTAGTCGCCGTAGACCCCGGAATGACCCGAAGAGGGGTCGCGAGTAAAGCACACGCCCGTACCCGAACCCTCACCCATGTTGCCAAAGACCATCGTGCAAATATTGACGGCGGTGCCAAGATCGTGAGGGATACGCTCACGACGACGGTAAATGCGGGCGCGCTCAGTGTTCCAGGAACGGAACACCGCTTCAATCGCCATATCCATCTGGGCACGCGGATCCTGCGGGAAATCCATACCCTTGTGTTCGGCGACAATCTTCTTGAACGTAACGACCAGACCCTTCAGGTCCTCAGCGGTCAGTTCCGTGTCCCCCTTCACGCCGCGCTCGGCCTTCAAAGAATCCAGGGCGTCAGAGAAAAACTCACCCTCAATGTCCAGAACAGTCTTTCCGAACATCTGGATGAGACGACGGTAAGAATCCCAAGCGAAACGCTCGTTTCCTGAGATCTTCGCCAAACCAAGAACCGACTGGTCATTCAAACCAATGTTGAGGACCGTTTCCATCATGCCCGGCATGGAGAACTTCGCGCCCGAACGCACCGAAACGAGGAGCGGATTCTCAGGGTCACCGAGGTTGCGTTCCATCATGTCTTCAACGCGGCGCAGGGCCGTGGTGACCTCGGTTGCAAGAGATTCGGGAACGACCGAATCTTTCAGGTAGGCGCGACACGCCTCGGTCGTGATAGTGAATCCGGGGGGAACGGGAAGGCCGAGTTTCGTCATCTCGGCAAGGTTCGCTCCCTTACCTCCGAGCAAGTCCTTCATGGACTTGTCGCCCTCGGAGAAGTCGTACACGTACTTGACCATTGAGGCCCTCAACTTCCGTAAATCGCGTGGCCGGCCCTCCCTCGGGCCGCTAGGCGAAGAATATCAAGAAGGGGACCAAAGTCACCAGACACATGACATACTGCATTTTTCTTCTCTTTATTCTTTTCTTCACGAGGGCGAGTATGCGATTCACGCAGTGTCCACGAGGGCGGCCCTGCACACACGCACGCTTCCAGACCTCAGCAGGCAGAACAAACCCCACAGCTCGCGGGCACCCCCACACCGCAAAACCACTCATTGAAAAGCAGCGCCTCCGCCCCGGCTCTTCGCGCAACATGCGCACAGTCCCGCCCTCGAAAAACGAGGACGGGACCGGGAAAAGAGAAGAGAAAGACGGTCACTGACCGTTGAAAGTGAACCTGCGTTCCTTCCCCTCACCTTCGACACCGACAGTGACAACCTGACCGGCAGTGATCTCACCGAAGAGGATACGTTCAGACAAAGCATCCTCAATCTCACGCTGGATCGCCCGACGCAACGGACGCGCACCCAACACAGGATCAAAACCAAGATCAGCAAGCAAATCACGCGCAGCATCACTCAACTGCAAATGCATATCCTGAGCTTCCATACGCTGCGCAAGCTTCGCGATCATAAGATCCACAATGAGCTTGATCTGTTCCTTATCAAGCGGCGGGAACACAATCGTGTCATCCACACGGTTAAGGAACTCGGGACGGAAATGCTGCTTCAATTCCTCAGCGACCTTCGCCTTCATACGCGCATAATCATGCGTCATGTGCTCAGAAGACTGGAAGCCCGTAAGAACACCCTTATTAATGTCCCGAGTGCCCAGGTTCGTCGTCATGATAATGACCGTGTTCTTGAAATCAACCTTACGGCCCTGAGAATCAGTGAGACGCCCCTCTTCTAGGATCTGCAACAGGGAATTGAAAATATCCGGGTGCGCCTTTTCCACTTCGTCAAAGAGCACAACAGAAAAAGGCTTACGGCGGACTTTTTCAGTGAGTTGGCCGCCCTCGTCATACCCGACATAACCGGGAGGCGCACCGAAAAGACGTGAAGCCGTGTGCTTTTCTGAGAACTCAGACATATCCAGTTGGATCAGCGCATCCTCATCACCAAACAGGAACTCCGCAAGCGCCTTCGCCAACTCCGTCTTTCCGACGCCGGTCGGGCCAGCAAAAATGAAAGAACCACCGGGACGATTCGGATCCTTAAGCCCCGAACGAGTACGACGAATCGACTGACTCAAAGCACGCACAGCCTCATCTTGACCGATGACGCGCTTATGCAGTTCCTCTTCCATCTTCAGGAGCTTCGCCGTTTCAGTCTGAGTGAGTTTAAAGACCGGAATACCCGTTGACATCGCAAGCACCTCGGCAATTTCTTCCTCGGTCACCTCCGCGATCTCATCGGTCTCCCCGCCCTTCCAAGCAGCCTCACGAGCCTTGCGTTCATCGACCAGCTTGGACTCTTCATCGCGTAAAGCCGCAGCCTTCTCAAAGTCCTGATCATCGATCGCAGCTTCCTTATTGCGACGCACCTCAGCGATCTTCTCGTCAAGTTCACGCAACTCCGGCGGAGCAGTCATACGACGAATACGCAAGCGGGCACCCGCTTCATCCACGAGGTCGATTGCCTTATCCGGGAGGAAACGATCAGAGATATAACGGTCCGCAAGTTCCGCCGCCGCTTCAATCGCCTGGTCGGTAATCATGACGCGATGATGCGCCTCGTAACGGTCCCGTAAGCCCGTCAGAATCGCAACGGTCTCTTCCACGCTCGGCTCTTCCACCTTCACCGGCTGGAAACGACGCTCAAGCGCAGCATCTTTCTCAATATGCTTACGGTATTCGTCATTAGTGGTCGCGCCGATTGTCTGGAGTTCACCACGCGCAAGCATCGGTTTGAGCATCTGAGCGGCATCAATCGAACCTTCAGCAGCACCCGCACCCACAAGAGTGTGAATCTCGTCGATGAACAAAATAATGTCACCGCGCGTGCGAATCTCCTTCAGAACCTTCTTCAAACGTTCCTCGAAGTCGCCACGGTAACGCGAACCCGCAATCAAAGACCCCATGTCAAGGCTGTAGATCTGCTTATCTTTGATCGTCTCAGGAACATCGCCGCGCACAATTGCCTGGGCCAGTCCCTCAACGACAGCAGTTTTACCGACACCCGGCTCACCGATAAGAACAGGATTGTTCTTTGTACGACGAGACAGAACCTGCATGACGCGCTCCATCTCGGTGCGACGACCAATCACAGGATCCAGCTTGTTCTCACGCGCAGCCTGCGTGAGATTACGACCGAACTGTTCCAGAATCGCAGAGTTCGCGCGATCTGGGCCACCCGAACCGCCCACACCCGCACCCACGGTTTCACGTCCCTCACCCTCGCCGCGCTGATAGCCGGAAAGGAGCTGAATCACGCTTTGACGCACCTGCGCAAGATCCGCGCCAAGCTTCACCAAGACCTGCGTCGCCGTGCCTTCACCTTCCTTCAGGAGGCCAAGGAGCAGATGCTCAGTCCCAATGTAGTTGTGGCCAAGTTGAAGGGCCTCACGCAAAGACAGCTCAAACACCCTTTTTGCGCGCGGAGTGAAAGGAATATGCCCTTCGACGGGTTTTTCGCCCTCGCCGAGGAGTTCAATAACCGACTCACGGACCGACTCGCCCTTAATGTCCATCATTTCGAGGGCTTTAGCGGCAACACCCTCACCTTCGCTGATCAGACCGAGGAGGATGTGTTCGGTCCCAATGTAGTTGTGTTTCAGACCGCGGGCCTCGTCCTGTGCGAGGACGACAACGCGGCGCGCGCGGTCGGTGAAGCGTTCGAACATCACGTGTTCCCTTCGACGTGCCCTCGCTCACGCGGGCGGGCCTTCATACGAACTCCGCACATACGGAGTTCTCGACTGTATTCCACACTAGGCGCATCATGAGCCAAAGGGGCGCGAGTTCGCCCAGGGCGTGATCTGCAAGGAAAAGTGAGATTTTTCCACCCAAGAGCCTTCAGTTCACACTGCAGTCAGCTGCGCTCACGCCTCGACGAGGACGGTAAAAGGACCGTCATTCACAAGCTCAACCTGCATCATCGCTCCGAAACACCCCGTGGCAACCTCAAGACCGCGAGCGCGTAGATCCGCAACAACCGCCTCAACAACAGGTTCAGCTTCTGGACCTGGTGCGGCTTGCGACCAGGAGGGTCGCCGTCCTTTACGAGTATCCCCCATGAGGGTGAACTGACTGACAACAAGGACCGGTGCGCCCGCTTCTAAGACGGACACTTCACCTTCGAGGATGCGCAGTTCCGCGATTTTCCGGGCAACAGTTGCGACCTGCTCGGGCCCGTCACCGCGTTTCACACCGAGGAGAACAAGAAGTCCGGGCTTGTCGATTTCAGAGACGAGGCGCCCTTCCACGCGCACCGAAGCGCGACACACTCGTTGGATCACAGCTTTCATCGCTGTACCCCCAATCCGCTCAGACCTGCACGGCCACCCACACCTGTTTTCGGCAGATCACGTCGGCGAAGCTCAGGGTGAGTGAGCTCAAGGCCCGGTCGGCGATCCGGTGAAATCGAAGATTTCCCATCCAAGGAGACGATCACTTCTTGGGCTGCGGCGATCCCATCCAGATCGAACACTGTTTCCGCAGGGACGTTGCGCGCAAGAAGGGCCAGAGCGATCGGGCCGAGTTCAGCGTGACGGGCAACGGAAGTCAGCACACCCACAACTCTTTCTTTGAGGTAGATTTTTGTGCCGCGTTCGGGCAGATCCCCTCTAGAGCCGTCAAGGTGCAGAAAAACGAGCCTGCGCGGCGGACGACCCAGGTTGATGATGCGAGCCACCGCTTCTTGGCCACGGTAACAGCCTTTGTTCGTGTGGACGGCGGTGCGCAGCCAGTCCAGTTCAGCAGGGTGGGAACGCGAGTCTGTTTCATATCCGAAACGAGGGCGCCACGCGGCGATTCGTAGTGCCTCCCAGGCGAGGAGTCCAGCGGGGCGGCGCGTCGTATCCGCTTCACGCCAGGCTGTGAAAAAGTCAGCCGAGCACGCCTCATCGACGAGGT
>JASBZF010000080.1 GCA_029983625.1 Pauljensenia sp.
TTTGGGGGCCCCGGCCACGCACAATCAACCGTTCCCGCGACTATTCCCAGAATTGCCCGAATTAGTCGCCGGGCCAGTCGGTTTGGGGCCCTTTGAGACCGTGAGCTGAACAGTGGAACCTTGAGGAACGATCGAACCTGCAGACGGGTGAGATGCGAGCACGCCACCAGCGGCGAGCGTATCGGAATACTCCTCAACAATCGTCACGCCCAGCGTGAGCGCCTGAAGAGCTGCGACCACGGAAGACTGCTCGTAGCCGACAATCGTGTCAGGGAGGGCAACTTTACCTGAAGCAAGAGTGATCGACACGGACTCACCCTTGTTCAAGGTCTCACCGGCTGCAGGACTCGAACTGAGAATCTTGCCCGCAGACTGTCCCGGATCATCTGAAGTCTGAACATTACCGACCTGCAAGCCCACCTGCGCCAGGTACTCGCGCGCCTGATCCTGAGTCATTCCGGTGAGATCAGGAACCGTGACGGTCTTTTTCCCTGAAGATACCGTGCCCTTAACGGTCGATCCTTTCTTCACTTTCTTACCGGCCGAGGGATTCACTTTCGCGATCTTCCCCTCTTCAACAGAATCCGAATTCACCTTATTCGTGTCCAGCTCCCAGACAAGCCCGAGAGCTTCCACAGCATCCTGAGCAGCTTCGGGAGTCATATTGGTGACATCGGGGATCACAACGGAATCCGAACCGCTAGAGAGCTTAGCGGTGACGGTTGTACCGACCTCAACGCGATCACCGGAAGGCGGATCAACCTCGGCCACCATGCCTTCAGGGATCTCCTCCGATGCGATTGATTGATCAGAAAGCGCGAAAACAAGGCCCGCAGCTTCCACCGCTGCCTTAGCGTCGGCCTGGCTCATCCCCACAAGCTTGTCAGGAACGGCAACCATCTCCACGCTCGGATGTGAACGTGTGAGGGCGTACCACACGCCGCCAGTGATGAGCAGCGCCGCAAGGACCATTCCCAGGACGACCCACATTTTCTTCCCGCTCTTCTCCGGCTTGTCAGCTTCAGGGATCTGAAGAGAAGGAATGGTAGAAGTCTGGGTCTGCAGAGGACTAAAAGCGGGTGCAGCGACAAGCGTTGCAGTGTGTTCAGCGGGAGCGGGCATCGGTCGAGTCTGAGCCCACACGGCTGTTTCTGGGGCGTTGACGTGGCCGCCGCGCGTGGCACGCATGAGATCAGCAAGCATAGATGCCGCAGAGGAGTACCGATCTTCGCGGTTCTTCGCAAGAGCCTTGAGGACGACACGATCTAAAGCTTCGGGAATGTCGGGCGTAATCGACGAGGGCGTGGGGGCAAGCTGTTGAACATGCTGGTAGGCGACCGCCACAGCGGAATCACCTGTGAAAGGCGGACGCCCTGTGAGGAGTTCAAAGAGGAGGACACCAGTTGAATAGAGGTCTGAACGCGCATCCACCTGTTCGCCGCGCGCCTGCTCAGGGGAAAGGTATTGTGCGGTGCCGACTACCGCGTTTGTCTGCGTCATCGTCGCCTGTGAATCACTGAGGGCACGGGCGATCCCGAAGTCCATCACTTTCACCTTGCCATCGGTGGTGAGCATGATGTTGCCCGGTTTGATATCACGGTGGACAAGATGCTGAGAATGAGAGTATTCGAGGGCGGACAGTACCCCAGAAACAATGGACACGGCTTCATTAATGGGAACTGGAGTACCGTCAGAGAGCAGATCTTTCACCGTGTGCCCTTCAACGTATTCCATGACGATATAGGGCACGGGGATACTGCGTCCGCCCTCGCCGACCACCATTTCTTCACCGGTGTCGTAGACGGCAACGATATTCGGGTGGTTGAGGGAAGCTGCTGACTGTGCTTCCCTGCGGAAGCGCGCTTGGAAAACAGAGTCCCGTGCAAGATCAGAGCGCAGCACTTTAATCGCAACGACTCTAGACAGGCGCGTGTCGAAACCGAGATGGACCTCGGCCATTCCGCCCCGGCCAATGAGTGAGCGGACTTCGTAGCGGCCAGCTAGACGGCGGCCCGTGGACTCTGCCATGTGTAAACCTCCTCGAGGACGGGGCGTCCCTCGCCAAGGATCGACGTGAGGGACATGAGCATGTTCTGAATGATGAAGGAAATAGCTGCGATGATGCAGATAAGGATGACAAGGAAGATGAGTACGCGCATCGCGCGCTGAGCAGCAGTAAGCGGGGGAGCGACACGAGAACGGTTGTACTTCGTGGCGACCGGCACTTCAGCTTTCGTGTCTGTCGCTTTCTTTGCGTTCGCCGCGCTGAGACTGAACCAGGGTATCTGCTTGGCGGGTTTTGCCTTCCTCACGGGCGCGGGTGCGTGTACGCTGCGATCTTCGGCGCGTTTTTTCAACCGTTGCGCGAGGGCGACGCGGCGCTGTGCGTTCTCTTCAGGTGTTGGAGTGCGCGAACTACTGGTCTTCAGTCGTTGCGTCGTGAGCTCAGACCTGGAAACTGCGGCGCGCGTCATATTGCCATCCGCCATCCGAGGCGCTGACTTCGCTTCAGATACCGGCCTTTCAGCCCTGAGTGTCGCGGGTGCGGGCTGTGTTTCGTGCCGAGTTTTGGCTGCGGGCAAAATCGCCGGAGGCGGAAGGATTCCGGGGCGAGTCAGCGCCTCAGGGGTAGCAAGCATTTCCTCAGGTAAAGTCCGGCGCGGCACGTGACGCACCGGAGCTTGACTGGTCGTCACCGGCCCGTCAGAAGAAGCCCCGCCCTCGCTACCCTCAGGTTCGGGGAGCGGATGCGCTGTGACACTGACCCCCATCGTTTGCGCAACAGCTGCGAGTTCACGGACGAGGGCGAGCCCAGATTCGGGCCGCTTCGCGGGTGTTTTTTCTAAAAGATGCAGGATCAATTCAGCCATCGGTGCGGGCACATCCGAAGGGAGGGGCGGTATCGGATCATTCACGTGGGCGAATGCAATATCCACCTGCGTGGAACCGCTGAAGGGGCGGCGGCCAGCGACCGCCTCGTAAGCGATGACACCGAGGGCGTAAAGATCACCGAGGGCGGTTGCGGTTTCTCCCATCGCCTGTTCGGGCGGAAGATAGTGGGCGGTGCCCATGACCATCCCTGCGGCTGTGAGATCAGCCTGACCGTGAGAACGCGAAATCCCAAAATCGGTGAGCTTCACGATCCCATCGGGGCGCACAATGATATTCGCGGGCTTAATGTCACGGTGAACGATACCCGCCTCCGCTGCGGCCCCCAGAGCCATCGCAACCTGCGTGAGAATCGGAATAAGGTCCTCGCTTGCGATACGCGCACCGTTTTTCAGGTAGTGCGTCAAAGGTTGACCTTCGACGAGTTCCATCACGATCCAGCCGCGACCGTTTTCCTCCCCGGAATCTTGAACATTCGCGATATTGGGGTGGTGAATACTCATAGAGTTTTTCGCTTCAATCCGAAGACGTGAAAGCGGAAGTTCTTCCCCAAAAAGTTCAGTTTTCAGGACTTTCGCGGCGACGAGTCGTCCTGTTTCAGAGTCCCTAGCTTTCCAGACTTCCCCCATTCCTCCCTGTGCGATCGGGGTGAGGAGCTTATACCTGCCTCCGAGGACAGTTCCTGTACGTGTCTTCATTCGTGCGTTCATCATCGAATCCCCGCTTCAAGAAGCGCTCGGGCGATCGGCCCTGCAACCGTGGAACCGAAAGGGTGAGGGTCTGCGTCATCGCCTTCCACGATGACAGCGAAAACGATCTGAGGATCTTCTGCGGGCGCGAAACCGACGGTCCATCCGTTCGTGAATTCTCCGACACCTGTTTCAGCGGTGCCGGTTTTTGCCGCAACCTGGATACCGTTCAGACGAATATGCTGACCGGTCCCGTAAGGTTCATTGACTGCGCTCGTCATCATCTCAGTGAGCTGCGCGGCAATCTCAGCGCTGATCGGAGTGCCCGAAACCGAGGGGCGGGTTTGGCTTTGGACCGTCAGGTCAGCATCGACGATCTGCGCAATCAGGTAAGGCTGCATCATTGTTCCGCCGTTCGCGATTGCTTGAGCGACCATCGCCATCTGAAGGGGAGTGACCTTCACGTCGAACTGACCGATCGAAGCCATAGCGAACTGTGCGGCATCCATCTCTTTCGGGAAGGAAGAGGGGGTGACGTTAAGCGGAATCGACAGGGATTTGCCGAAACCGAAACGCTGGGTGACATCGCTGAGCTGAGATTCGGTGAGGTTTTGGCTTGCGAGGATGAACGTCGTGTTACATGAGCGCGCAAAAGCTTCGGTGAGGGTGGGATGACCGTCGCCACATTCAGCGGACAGGGCGTTAGGGACCGAGGTGGAACTTCCCGGAAGAGGAGCGGAAACCGGGGAATCCATGTGAGTTGTCGGGGAGGCGATGCCGTTTTCCAGTAGGGCGATTGTCGTGAGGAGCTTAAAAGTCGAACCCGGCGCGTACAGGCTTCCCGCGATTGCACGATTCGACAGTGGAGCAGTCGGATCATCAAGGAGAGCCTGGTAGGTGGCATTGACAGCCGCAGAGTCGAAAGCAGCTAAGGTGTTCGGATCGTAAGTGGGGGAAGAGTAGAGTGCGAGGACTGCTCCGGTTTTAGCGTCGAGGGCGACAACTGCGCCTTTACGTCTTCCGAGCTGTTCGGCAGCGATCTGCTGGAGTTCCGGGTTCACGGTGAGAACAACTCCGCCACCTTGACGCTGAGCCCCCGTGAAGAGGTTGCGGATACGCTGGACGAGAAGAGCTTGAGATTGACCGTCGAGGATCTGTTCACTTGCCGCCTCCAAGCCCGTGGCCTGGGAGAAAGCGGAAGAGAAGAACCCTGTGATTGGCGCATACAGGGGACCGGGAGAATAGGTGCGCTGGAAGCGTTTCGAGCCTTCAATTTTCGTGGAGGATGCGATCGCGGTGTCGGCGACGATGATGGGGCCGCGATCAGTTTCTGCGGCGTGCAAGATCGTGCGTTCGTTGCGCGCATCAGCGTTCAAAGAAGGCGCTTGGAAGACTTGATTGTGGGTGGCGGTCACACCGAGGAGAGCGAACATCGCGAGGATCACGATGAAGAGGCGACGGATCTGCTGGTTCATGCGCTGACCGTCGCTTGTTCTACGCGGGGCTGGATACCGGAGTTCCACGGAGCGGGCTGAGCGTTGGGCCTGCGGGCGGCATCTGAAATCCGAATGAGTAGGGCGACGGTGATCCAGGAGGACACCATCGAGGAACCGCCCGCTGCCAGGAAGGGTGCGGTCAGACCCGTGAGGGGGATGAGGCGCGTAATTCCGCCGAGGACAACGAAGAGTTGGATCGCGAGGGAAAAACTTAAACCGGCTGCGAGGAGCTTTCCGAAACCGTCACGCACGCTGATTGCTGCACGCAGTCCCCTCTCAATGAGGATGAGGTAGAGGAGGAGGAGAGCAAGAAGCCCCGTGAGACCGAGTTCTTCAGCGAGGGAGGACAAAATGAAATCAGAGTTCGCTAAGGGAACGAGCTGCGGGTATCCGCGTCCCCATCCGGTTCCCATCAGACCGCCGGATGCCTGTCCGAAAAGAGACTGGACGAGCTGGTAGGAGCCGCCGTTCTTCGCATACACCTCGGTGTCGAGGGCGTGAAGCCACACGGAAAAACGATTCGCAACGTGCGGGAATGCGCGGATAGCAACAAAAACTGCCGGAGTGAACATGGCAAACCCAATGACAAGCCAAGACACGCGGTTCGTCGCCACGTACAGCATCGCAACAAAAAGAGTGAAGAAAAGAAGGGACGTGCCGAGGTCGCGTTGGAGGACGAGGATCGCGATGCCGATGAGCCACACAACAAGGATCGGGCCGAGGTCGCGCGCCCTCGGAAGACGCATATTCAAGAGCTTACGCCCACCGATTGCCAGATTGTCACGCTTTGTCACCAGGTAACCGGCGAAGAAAAGGGCAAGCGTGATTTTCACGAGCTCACCGGGCTGGAAGGACATTCCAGCGATCCTGATCCACACTCTCGCACCGTAGGTTTCAACACCGAGACCTGGGATGAGGGGAAGGAGCAGGAGAATCAGAGAGAACGCGCCGAAAGTGTAGGTGTAGCGGCGTAAGATTCGATGGTCTTTTAAAGAAATGAGGACGAGGACGGCCAGGGCGATAGCGATCCCTGAGAAGAAGAGCTGACGCATCCCGACGGTGGGAGCATCAAGAGCGGCATAGGACATGTCGAGGCGGTAAATCATCGCCAAACCTAAGCCGGTGAGAGCGACGGCAATAGGAAGGATCACGGGGTCCGCGTAGGGGGCGAGCAGATGGATCCCGACCTCGGCGATGATCGCGAGGACAAGGAGGATACCGACGTGAGCGAGCAGGTTTGCGGGGAGCTGCCCGGTGCGGTTAAGGGTGGTGAGGACGTATCCGCCGATCCCGACTGAAAGAGCCAGGAGCAGAAGGAGGATTTCAAGGCCACGGCGAGGGTGAGCCGGTGCGATCGTGACAGTTGCCATCACTGCACCTTCGTTTCTCCCGACTGTGTGTCGGTGTGTGTGCGTGAAGCGGACTGTGTTCCCGATTCGGGTTTCTCAGGTGATAAAACCCAGGGTTTTGAAAGGCGAAGCTGGTCAATATAAGCGTCGATTTCGGCGCGCGAGGAACGAATAACAGGATCTTTGAGGCGCTGACGGTCCACATCTTTTAAGTCAGAAAGGGCAATGTCGGTGACTTCCACCGCATGTGAGAACTGCCAGGGGCCTAAAGATTGCGGAATACCTTGGTGGATGACGACGTAGCCGTCCTGACCGATTGCGAAGTACTGCATCTGGGTCCATGTCCAGGCGAGCCACCCTCCGCCGATGACGAGGGCGGTCACGAGGAACGTGAGAAGAGGAGCAAGGAAACGATGTGTCTTCGCGGCACACTCATCGTCGCTGTCCTCCTCTGCCTTGAATGTGCCGTGACTGTGGAGGGCGGGGGGGCGGGGGGCGG
>JASBZF010000081.1 GCA_029983625.1 Pauljensenia sp.
ATGTAGCGCACGCGCTACATTAAACGACTCCGCTCTTGGGATCCTCAGGCGGCGCATGAAGAGCTCACACCGACTGCTGAGCGTATGAGAAAGCGCTGAATGGTCGGTGGTGTGAGCGTATTCCGGCCCGAGGGACCTTTCGGGCCGGAATACGCTCGTCCTATTCGGGTGAAAGTGATATCCGGATAAAAGTGTTATTCGGCTGAGAGTGGGATGGAGATGTGAAGGTGACAGTGAAGATGACGGCTAAATGGACGCGGGCTGCCCGGAGGTGGGCACAGAAAGCACGCTGACGTGAGTCAGGGCGGAGGGGTGCCCGAATAACGGTCGGACGCTACAGGAGTGCATCACAGCCATAGGATGAAGGGACTGCGCCCGCGACTGTGGGTGCCCTGAAGAAAAGGGGATTCGTGGCACTGATTGTGCAAAAGTACGGCGGCTCCTCCGTTGCCAACGTCGAGGCAATGAAACGAGTGGCCCGTCGCGTCGCCGACACGCACGACGCAGGTCATCAGGTCGTTGTCGTCGTATCCGCGATGGGAGACACGACCGACGAACTCCTCGATATGGCCGCACAACTCACCGCGAAAGCCCCCGAACGAGAAATGGATGTCCTGCTTTCCGCAGGGGAACGAATTTCAATGGCACTGCTGGCTATGGCTGTCAACGAGCTCGGCATCCAAGCACAGGCATACACGGGCGCACAAGCGGGTATCCGCACAGACTCTCACCACGGTCGCGCCCAGATCGTCGGCCTGGTCCCTGAACGCATTGCTCGCGCAGTCAAAGAAGGCCAAGTCGCAATCGTCGCAGGCTTCCAGGGGGTTTCCGACGATGACGATGTCACAACTCTTGGTCGTGGCGGTTCGGACACTACCGCTGTCGCCCTCGCCGCCGCTTTGGGTGCGGATGTGTGTGAAATCTACACGGATGTGGACGGGCTTTTCTCAGCTGACCCGAGGATCGTTCCGAAAGCGCATCGTCTGCGTACCCTCACCCAGGAGGAAACTCTCGAACTTGCAGCTCACGGCGCAAAAATCCTACATCTGCGCGCGGTAGAGTTCGCCCGTCGCTACGGTGTTCCCCTTCACGTCCGTTCCTCTTTTTCAGAGAAGAACGGGACGTGGATTTCTGATTCTCCCGCCAACCCTGAGCTTGAGGGCCTTGTCCCTTCAGCCGCCCTCGTTGATCCGAAGGACCTCACTATGGAGAAGCCCCTGATCTCAGGAATCGCGCACGACCGCTCCCAAGACAAGATCACGGTCACGAACCTACCGAACAACCCCGGTGTTGCTGCGCGCGTGTTTTCGATCTGCGCGCAAGTCGGAGCGAACATCGACATGATTGTCCAAAACGTTCCGGTTTCAGACCCGACCCTTGCGAATATCTCTTTTACGCTTCCCGAGGGCGATGCTCAGCGCACGCTGGAGGCCCTTGAGGCCGCGCGCGCTGAAATCGGTTTTGATGCGCTGCGCTACAACCCAAATATTGGGAAACTTTCTCTTGTCGGCGCGGGGATGCGAACGAATCCGGGTGTGTCCGCAAAGCTCTTCGCCGCACTGTCTGAAGCGGGGATCAACATTGATCTGATTTCAACATCGGAGATCCGTATTTCAGTGGTGACGAAACTTGAGGACCTCGATCGGGCGGTGAAGGCTGTTCACTCGGCGTTCGGCTTGGATGCAACGGAAACGGAAGCTGTTGTGTACGGCGGTACCGGTCGCTGAAACGGGTGAAGGCAGATATCTTTCGCTCACACGAGGTCGTGGCCTGCGTATTTCCCGATCATTGCGCAGACTTAAATCCCTCACATTGCCCTGCGTGTGGGCGTGCGATGAAAAGGAGAACATCATGACCGGACTTCATGTCGCAGTTGTCGGAGCCACCGGACAGGTCGGTCGTGTCATGCGCACGCTACTTGAAGAACGTGACTTCCCGGTGAAGTCGATCCGTTTTTTATCTTCGGCTCGTTCTGCTGGGACGAAGCTCGAATGGAAAGGTGAGGAGATCCTGGTCGAGGATGTCGCTACCGCCAGCTTTGAAGGAGTGGACATCGCCGTGTTCTCTGCGGGGGCGGCTGCGTCGCGTGAGTATGCGCCGAAGTTTGCCGCAGCGGGAGCGGTTGTTGTGGATAATTCCTCTGCTTGGCGTAAAGATCCAGAGGTGCCGCTCGTGGTGTCCGAGGTGAATCCTGAGGATGTTTCTGCACGTCCGAAGGGCATTATTGCGAATCCGAACTGTACGACGATGGCGGCGATGCCGGTTCTGCGTCCGCTTGTCGATGAGGCGGGAGGCTTGAACAGACTGTTCGTGTCGAGCTACCAGGCTGTCTCAGGTTCGGGAGTGAAAGGCGTTCAGGAACTGATCAGTCAGACACAGTCTGGAGTAGAGCAGGATCTTGCCGCCCTCGCGCTTGACGGTCGGGCCGTGACTGTGCCGGATCCTCAGGTGTATGTCGCGCCGATTGCCTTTGATGTGGTTGCGCTTGCCGGTTCGATTGTGGACGATGGCAGTGAAGAGACCGATGAGGAACAGAAGTTGCGTAACGAATCACGCCGCATTCTTCACCTTCCGGATCTGAAAGTGTCGGGCACCTGTGTGCGTGTCCCTGTGTTCACGGGGCATACGCTCACGATCCATGCGGAGTTTGCAGGGGCGATCACCCCTGAAAGGGCGCGCGCTGTTCTCGCTGACGCTCCGGGGGTGCGGCTTGTGGACGTGCCGACACCGCTTGAGGCGGCCGGCCGCGATGAGGTTCTCGTCGGCCGGATCCGCCAGGATCAAGCTGTGGATGGTGGTTGCGGGCTTGTGTTCGTGGTGTCGGCTGACAATCTGCGTAAGGGTGCGGCACTGAATGCGATCCAGGTCGCTGAGATTGTCGCGCGCGAGTTCGAGGTCTGAGCCCGCCTGAGGTCACTTCTCAGATTCGGCGATCTGTTTGCGCACCTCGTCCATGTCGAGGTTACGGATCTGGGTGACGAGATCTTCGAGGGCCGAGCTGGGGAGTGCGCCGGACTGACGGAACACGGCAACACCATCGCGGAACGCCATGAGGGTTGGGATTGAGGAGATCTGCGCGGCGCGCGCGAGGTCCTGTTCGGCGTCGGTGTCGATTTTTCCGAAAACGATGTCGGGGTTTTTCTCGGAGGATTCTTCAAAAACGGGGGAGAACTGTCGGCAGGGACCGCACCAGGAGGCCCAGAAATCGACGAGGACGATGCTGTTTTCGGCGATGGTCGTTTCAAAGTTTTCGGAGGTGAGGGTGATGCTGGACATGGATTCTCCTTCTGGGTTCCCAGGGTTGAGAGCGTGTGTACGAGGGCGGATTGCCCTTTCGCTTAGGGATAACGATGCCGTATTGGGGATTATTCCGCTCAGGGAGCGCGTCGCGGTGTGATCCTTAACTCTTCGACGCCGAGGGCGCGGAGGATGAACTCTTCGGCCACTTCGGCGCGAGTGCGGCTTTCTGTGTTGTGTTCGGGAGCTTCGGCGCCCATGAGGCAGGCGTGAATGATGGGCACGAGGAGGCGCGGGTCTTGTTTGGGGATCGCTCCGGCGTTCATCGCGTCAATGAGGAGGGAGCCGAGGTAGCGGGCGACGGTTCCGGCGTGGTCGTGGATGTGCCCGGAGTTCGGGTGGGAAACCTGCTCGCGAAGGGTGAGTCGGCCTGAGATTTGGTAGTGGTAGTGGCTGGTCATTTCCAGGTGGAGGCGGATGTAGGTGCGCAGTCTTTCGATTGGGTCGCTTTGTGTTTCGACTGCGGCGCGTAGCGTTGTGCCGAATTCGCTGGTCGCTTCTTTCATGTTGGGGAGGTGGTGGCCTTCTTTTTGTTGAAATTGGTTGTAGACGGCTGTGCGTCCAATTCCTGCGCGACTTGCGATTTGCGCCATTGTGATCGTGTCGAAGGGGTTGTCTGCGAGGAGTTCGCCGAGTGCGTCGAAGAGTTTGCGGCGCGTGAGTGTCCGGTGATCTGCGAGGGAGTCTCCGATGATCTTGGGCATGAAAATATTCTGACACTAAAAGTCTCAGTGTCGTTAAAATCCGTGTCCCGCTGACCTGATCTCTTCACTGTTCTGCTCTTGCTGTACAGGAGGAGGTGCGCGCTCTGTGAGGCGCTAGGCACTTCCTGCGCTTAATATGCGTCGTGGTCAGATCTTTGTGGTGAATGTGGGTGCTTTCGGTGCGACTGCTTTCGCCTGTATACGAGGGAGAAAATCACCCAGGCCTCAGCTGTGACGACGGTGCTGACGATAAGGCTAAGGAGCAGATTCTTTAATCCTGTGAGCAGGAGGTCTTTTGCGCTAGGTGATCCGAAGAGAGAGGGGACTGTGAAAATGGCAGAACAGCCAAGCGCCGTGATACTGACAATAGCGAGAAGTTGTGCCCATTCACGTTTCTGCATGTCGCTGCCTTTTTGCTGAGTAAGGGTTGAGGTGGCGTGTGCGAGGTGATCAGTGCATGTCTTCACGCGATGTGATCATCGTATATGGAGCTGTGTATATTGCGAGTGGGTTATGCGCCTCTGTCTGCTATTGATCTCTTAGTGGTGCGCTTGTGGGTTGTTGTGCTGTAAGACAGGCATAGATGCATGCAACTGGTCCAGTGTCGCGTTCTTCTTAGTCGAGGATGCCCCGCGATACGCAGTGTGTAACCTCAAGGCGCGCTGCTTTTGACATAACAATTCCATCTATGAAGTGACACTAAAAGCTCTTGCTCAAAATAAAAGAGGCACGACATGAGTTTCGCGCTCAGTATATGCAAGGTGCGTTGTCACGTTGACGAGGAGAAGCGTGTCGGGTACGATCGAAGTACTTCACACGATGGGGCTTGCGGGCGTAGTTCATCGGTAGAATGGAAGCTTCCCAAGCTTCAGAGGCGGGTTCGATTCCCGTCGCCCGCTCCAATGTGATGTGGCAAGACATATGAGACAGTTATTGTTGCTTTCTTGCGTGGTAGTTCTTGTTGGGATCTAGGATGTATTCCCCGATTATTTCTCCGCTGCCTATCAGCATCACTGTGACTTCTTTTTCGGATATCAGCGCATAGACTCTTTTGTCCGCGTACCCTCTTCCGGGGTCTCGTTTGTTGTGCTAGATGTTTAGTTTGTTGTGTTGGTAGGGGTGTCTCATATGTGTTGCTTCTAGACAGGTCATGGGCGAGGAGACGACGAGGCGGCTGGAGCGGATCACGGTCCCGGCGTCGACCTCCTCGCCCTCCAGCGACGTGTCCGCGAGGATCGCGAGTATCGAGATCAGGCAGAACGAGATCGCGAGCACGCTCGGCGAGTTCGCGCAGAGTCTCAACGGCGAGAGCTTGAATGCCGCGTGGCGGAGCTTGGTTGCGGAGGCACAGAAGAATCGCGCGGCTACGGCCTCGGCGATTGAGGGGCTCAAGGCGCAGGCCGCGGCGAACCAGAAGCTCGTGAGCCAGGTCGGCGGGGTGGTTCAGCGGGTCGAAAAGGCTGTCGAGCAGGTCGCCGGGGAGGCCGCGGCCACGATGACCGCGAACCTCGACGCCTCGAACGAACGGGCCGAGCGAATCATCGCGGCGACGGCGAAGCTGGAAGCGCGTCAGCTCTGGTCGACGGCCGCGGCAATGTGCCTCGCTCTCCTGCCGGTGGTCGTGGTCGTCGCCGGGCTCTGGATGGGTATCGTCGGGCTCATCACGGGCGCTCAGTGGGCGCTGGACGTGGATGGGAGCGTGTGGCTCGGCGTCGGGCGCTGGCTCGTGGTCATTGTGGGCCTCGCCGGGGCCGGCTACGGCCTCTTCGCGTCCGTCCGCTGGGTTGCGAGCTTGGTGGAGACGTGGCGCGGTCGCGGGATGTCGAAGTGGCCGAGGTGGCGGAAGAGGTGACCACGGTTCCCGAAGGCAGGCGCACGGAGCGCGTGCGGCAGCCCTTACACCTGGACATTGGTCAGTGCGCACTGTATAGTTCAGTGTGTGCTGACTATTGCTTCGCGCCTCGACGTCATGAACCGGCTTGGCCGGGCCATGGCCGACCCGACGCGCTCCAAGATACTCATGACCCTGCTCGACGGCCCGAGCTATCCGGCCGTGCTCTCGCGCGAGCTGAACCTGACCCGCTCGAACGTCTCGAACCACCTGACCTGCTTGCGCGACTGCGGGATCGTCATCGGCGAGCCCGAGGGGCGGCAGACCCGCTATGAGATCGCCGACCCGCACCTCGCGGCGGCGCTCGTCGCGCTGGTGGACGTGACGCTGGCTGTCGACGAGCATGCGCCGTGCGTGAACTCTGCGTGCATGGTGCCGGGCAGCTGCGGGACGGGGGTGGAGGCGTGAGCGAGGCCCTGACCACCGCGCGCCGCGCGACCCTGCACCGCCGCGTTCGCTTCATCGTCGGCTTCACGATCACCTACAACGTGATCGAGGCCATCGTCGCCGTCTGGGCGGGCGTCCTCGCCTCGTCGGCCGCGCTCATCGGCTTCGGGCTCGACTCAGTCGTCGAGGTGCTCTCGGCGGCCGCCATCGCCTGGCAGTTCACGCGCAAGGACCCCGAACGGTGGGAGAAAGTCACCGTCAAGGCCATCGGCATCGCCTTCTTCGCGCTGGCCGCCTACGTCTCGATCGATGCGGTGCTCGCGCTGGTCGGCCAGGAGGGCCTCGACCACAGCCCGCTGGGCCTCGGCATCAGCGCGCTGAGCCTGCTCGTCATGCCGCTGCTGGCGTGGTTCGAGGTCCGCACCGGGCGAGAGCTGGGCTCCAAGAGCGTGATGGCCGACGCCAAACAGCTCATTCTCTGTGTCTATCTGTCCGGTACGGTGTTCGTCGGCCTGGTCCTCAACAGCCTGTTCGGCTGGTGGTGGGCCGATTCGGTCGCGGCGCTGGTCGTGGCGGTGCTCGCGGTGCGCGAGGGACTGGATGCCTGGCGTGGCGACGTCGAGTCGCCGTT
>JASBZF010000082.1 GCA_029983625.1 Pauljensenia sp.
GTCCCATAGCTTCAGCGAGGACGGACAGCTGAGTGCCGATGTTGCCGTAGCCGATGATGCCTAAAGTGTGACCGCGTACTTCGTGCGCGCCGTCGGCGGTTTTATCCCACAGGCCTCGATGCAGGCGGGAGTTTTGCACGGTGACGCGCCGTGAAAGGTCAATGATTTCGCCGATGGCCAGCTCAACAACTGAGCGTGTATTCGAGTAGGGCGCGTTAAAAACTGAGATTCCAAGCTCGGTGGCGGCTGCGAGATCAATCTGATTGGTGCCGATACAAAAAGCACCGATCGCTTGAAGCTGCGGGTGAGCTTCAAGGACTGTGCGCGACAGCGTGGTTTTAGAGCGGATCCCTAGGTACTCCACGCCGTCGAGGGCGCGCAGTAGCTCAGATTCATCGAGTGCGCCGAAGAGACGCTGAACTTCGATGCCGTGCTGAGCGAAAATGTCATCAGCAATCGGGTGAGGATTTTCGAGCAGAAGGACGCGCGTCATGGGCTCATAGTGCCAGATGTCCGGCACATGGGCGCCGGACGGTCAGAGTACGGGCGCGCCCTCCTACCACTCTTCCATTCCCGCCGGGAGTGGCGCGTGATGTACGACAGTGAGGTCGTGGGTTGCGCGCGTGAGGGCCACGAAAAGATCTCCCAGCCCGTCGGAAGCGATTTCTGCGGGTTCTACAAGAATCACCGAGTCGAACTCAAGTCCTTTGGCGGCCACAGCGGAGAGCACACTGACACGAGAATCCAGTGCGCTCATGCCGCTCAGATCGGCTTTCCAGTCGAGGGCGCGTTGTGTGCCAACGATGATGGCGACACGTCCTGACCCTGGGCCAGATTCACTATCGAGACGTTGTGTAGCTTCTTCCACAGCGCGATGGGCGGTTTCGTAGAGCCCAGTGTGACCGGTGTGTGAGTCCTGAGCAAAAAGAACCCGGTAGCAGTTCTCGACATCACGGACAGCGGTCATCGGGTGAAGGACAGGCTCACCGGCTCTGGCCATGACGCGCTCGGCAAGTTCAGTCAGGGCGCGCGGCGTGCGATAGGAGACCGTGAGCACGTATTCGGCTTCGAGGGCGCGCGCAGCGGGTCCGAGTGCCTCTGCCCAAGTGGAGGGGCGCTGCGTTCCTCGACGCTGATCGAGGTCACCGACAATCGTCATGGAACGGGCGGGGCAGCGGCGCAAAAGCGAACGCCAGGCCATTGGGGACAGGTCTTGAGCTTCGTCAACGACGATATGACCGTAGGTCCACTGTCGGTCATTTGCGGCCCGCTCACACAGCGGTGTCCATTCTTTATCTTCATGCACGGAAGCTGCGAGTTGTTCGGCGCTCACGATGCCGCCACCGAGTCCTTGGCTTTCAATCGCAGTGCGTGCGCGTTCGATTTCTGCCGCTTCGTGTGTTTTCTTATGCGCACTGTGCTGGGGCAGTGGCCCGAGAAGCTCTTCGAGTTCATCAAGGAGGGGGATATCCGCAGGTGTCCACTTCGTACTGTGACGAGCCAGAAGACCAAGCTCACGAGCCGACAGAGGAGCGCCTGCAGCGGCGTTGAGACGCGTGAGGAGTTCGGGGCGCGCATAGAGGCGCGCGAGGAGGGTCTGTGCGGAAGTGGGCATCCACGCTAAGTTGATGGCGCGGCGCGCATCGAGGGAATCGCGGATTTCAATGGTCCAGGAGTTGAGGATTTCTTCAGGAATATTCTCTTTAGAATCGGCATCTCCGGCTTCGAGGGCGAGGCGCTGTGCGAGGCGTTTCATGAGGTCGAGGGCGAAGCTTTCGCGGGCCTCATTGTGGGGTTTATGTAAGCGTTTCGCTCGTTTCAGTGCCGAGGACACGTCCTCGGGAAACAGGGTGACGCTTCGATTCCACACTTTTAAGCTCAGGGGAGCGTCAAGGGGGCGCGGGAGGGTTTTCACCGCTTGAGCGAGGATACGTTCCCATCCCGTTTTCCCTTTTACTTGGGCGACTTCAAAAGGCTCAGTTTCGCGCGCACTCGTCCCCGGAAGGAGATCCGCCAGTGTTGTGGAGACAACTCCGGTTTCTCCGAGGGCGGGCAGGACCTGTTCGATGTAGTGCAAGAAGATACGCGAGGGGCCGAGCAGGAGGACACCTGAACGTTGGAGGCGTTCACGTTCGGCGTACAGGAGGTAGGCGATGCGGTGGAGGGCGACGGCGGTTTTCCCGCTTCCTGGGCCACCTTGAACAACAACGATGCCTTTCTCATCGGCGCGAACGATCCGGTCTTGTTCAGACTGGATGGTGGCGACAATGTCTGTCATGCGTCCGTCACGCGCAGAGGACAGGGCCGCCATGAGTGCGCCTTCACCTTGCATGTCAATGTGCGTGACAGAAGAGTCAAGGAGCTCATCTTCGATGGCGATGACGCGGCGAGCACGAGTCGTAATGTGGCGTCGCCTCGCAACTCCTAGGGGTTCCACGGCGGTTGCCTGGTAGAACGGCATAGCTGCTCGTGCGCGCCAATCGATGAGGAGAGGAGGGCCAGACGGAGTCGAAAGGGAAATACGTCCGATTCTTCTGATATGTCCGTCAGCCATGTCGAGCCGCCCGAAGACAAGTCGGTCCTCAACCCCTTCAAGGCGCGCAGCCATGTCACCGAGGTGCGAGGACAGCGCGTCCCGTTCCGTCCACGCTTGTGCATTATCAACTCCGTGTTCGGCGTGAGTTTTACGTTGACGTTCCCGGTAGGATTCGCGCAGTGCGTCGAGGCGTTCATAGGCGGCATCAACGAAATCCTGCTCGGGAATATCGCTGCTCGCGTGATCGGCGAGGGGGTGTTCGGCCATACGAGTCCTCCACAGCTTCAAGATACGGCCATCTATTGTCCACTATCGAAAGCTGCTCGCGCGATGAGCGGGCTGATGATTCGCCCTGGGCCGAACCGTTCGCGTCCTCGTGACGAAGCCGGGAAGAAAGGGGTAGCGTGGAAGCGTTTGAGCAGGATGCGCGCAGACGAAGGAGGGAAGTGTGATGAGAACGACGGATGAGATGATGTTCGAGCGAACCGAGGTTGATGATGTGCGAGCCAGAATCCTCGTCATCCATTTTCACGGTGCCCTTGATGCTGGCGGGGCCGGTCGTCTTGCCACTCAAGAGATGCTGCGTTCCCTCCCTTCGGAAAGGATCGCCACTTTCGATGCCGATCATTTCCTTGACTATCGTTCCCACCGCCCGGTTTCAACGGTGGAAAACTGGGTGATGACGTCGCTTGAGGTTCCAGAAATTGCTCTTGACCGGGTGCGTGACGACCTCGGCAATCCGATCCTCGTCCTCCACGGCCCTGAACCGGATGCGAAATGGGAGGCTTTTTCCCGTATCGTTGCGGCGCTGGCTCAAGAAGCCGGAGTGGAAATCACCGTATCTTTCCACGGGATCCCTTCGGGTGTACCGCATACGCGGGCAACGCCGGTGCATGTCCAAGCCACAGACGCTTCGCTTGTCCCAGTTCAGCCGAAAATGGCGCAGGTTCTTCAGTTTCCTACGCCCGCTTCCGCTTTCCTTCAATCTCGTCTGCACGGCCGAGGCATGAACGGGATCGCAATGCTGGCAGCTGTGCCTTTCTACATGGCAGATACCGGTTATCCTGCGGGCGCTTCGGCTTTGTTGGGAGCTTTGTCTGAATACGCGGACCTGTCCTTGCCGGTAGGTGAGCTGGAGCAGGGTGCCGCCGAAGATCAAGAAACAATCGCTTCCCTCATTGAAGCGAACACGGAGATCCTTCACACGGTGTCCGCCCTCGAAGAACACTACGACGCTTGGACGAGTGTCGGTTCGGGAATGCCTGTGGGTGCCCTGGGGCAGGACGCGGACATGATGAATATGCCGAAGGAGTCGAAAGATATCGGCGAAGTGATCGAGGCATATTTAGCGAATCTTGCTTCACAAGAAGGGGAGCGGCAAGGGGAAGACTCACAAGAAGCGACTTGCGAGCACACTGAGGATGAAGATCCGCTTGCTGCGGCGTTGCGCCGCGTCGAAGAGCGCCGCAAGTTCCCCGATGGGGTGCGTGCTACTCCGCCTTTGCACCGTGCTGTAGAGCCACAGGAGCGCAGGGCGAAAGGCGTAGACACTGCAGGGCCTTTCTTGAACGCTCCTCTTTCTCTTGACGACGAGGGCGGTTCCGCTGAAGAAACACAGGGCTGAAAAAGCGGCCCTTAGCGTGTACTTGCCTACTCGTGCGCGCTCTCTTCAGGGTCGTCGAGGGGGAGTGCGCCTGCCAGCCATTTGTTCAGTGCCGCAGCATCCATCGCCCTAGCCGGAAGAGGCAGTGTGCGCAAAAGCCGGTCAAGTTGGTGAAGAGGGTAGCTGCCTAAAGGAGCAGCTGAAGCAATCACCATGATGTTGCCTCGTCGTTGCGACTTCCCCACTTTCGGATCTTGAACCGACAAGACTTCGGGGAACACGTCGGCAATTGACGCGATGTCGCGTTTTGCGTCCCTGCCTCCTCCGTGAGCGCAGTTCGCCAAGAGGAGACCTCCTGGTTTTAACGCACGTAGCGCGGCCTGAGCGAAACCACGGGTTTGCATATGAGAGGGGACTTCTTCTTTCACAAAAGCATCGCGAACAATCACGTCGAAGGAAGCGGGCTTTACTGTGTTCAGTATTTGTCTGCCCTCACCCACCCGGATTGAGAGTTTCGGTGCTTTCGGAAGCTCGAACCAGGTGCGGACAGCAGTGGCGAGGGCGGCATCAATCTCCACGACCGTTTGCTGAAGAAAAGGGCGTTGCGCCGCCCAAGCTGCCGGAAGCGCACAGCCTGCACCACCTAAATGTAAAGCTCGGATCTTCTCCTGGGAGTGATACAGGGCGTCGAGGGCGCAGGTCGCGTGCTGCATGTATTCAAACTCAAGGTCAGAAGGGTCGGCGGTGTTCACGCATGAAGATTCCACGCCGTCAATGAAGACAGTCGCCACTGGACCTTCCCATCGTATCTGCACCGTCCCAGAGTCGATCTCATAGAATTCGCTTCCGCGCGCTGATGCCCGTGCCATGAGGGACACTGTATCGGGACGGGAGGAGGCACCATGTCGAATGCTCCGCGCGATGCGCGTGTCAAACGTTTTTGGGGCGATGATGATTCCGGCACGCCGATCCTTCACGTCGATATGGACTCTTTCTTTGCCCAGGTGGAACTGTGTGAAAACCCGAGCTTGCGTGGACGGGAAGTCATTGTCGCAGGGGCTTCCCATCGCGGGGTCGTCACTTCGGCAACCTACGAGGCGCGCGCCAAAGGGGTCCGAGCGGGGATGCCTGTGGCGCGCGCTCGGGCGCTGAGTCCAGACGCGGTTTTTCTTCCGGGGAATCGTGAACTGTATGCACAGTATTCGCGTCAGGTGATGGAAGTGTTGAGCAGGGTAACCCCACGCTTAGAGCAGGTGAGCATTGACGAAGCCTTCCTTGACGTGTCCGGTGCGCGTCTTCTCCTCGGCTCGCCCCTGCACATTGCGCGCTTACTGAGGCAAAAGATCCGAGAAGAGGTAGGTCTTCCCGCTTCTGTGGGCATTGCCTCCTCGAAATCTGTGGCGAAAATCGCCTCAGCGAACGCTAAACCTGATGGTTTTCTCCTTATCCCGGCAGAGCGCACGATCGACTTTTTACACGGGCTGCCCGTCGGGGCGCTGTGGGGTGTGGGTTCGGTAAACGGCGAGCATCTGTTGCGTGCGGGGATTGACACGATCGGCGATCTCGCCGCCTGCCCGATGGAACGTCTTAAAAAGCTGGTCGGGGTTGCCTGTGCGTATCACCTCCACAATCTCGCCTGGGGGAAGGATCCGCATCCAGTGGTGGCCTCTCGCGAAGAAAAGTCGATCAGCACTGAGCGCACTTTCGATCAGGATTTGCGCTCGCGGGCCGAGGTGGAGGCTTTTCTTTTGTCGGCCGCGCACTATTGTGCGCGGCGCCTGAGGGCACAGGGATATGTGGCGTGGACTGTGGGTGTGAAGTTGCGGGATTCTTCGTTTACGACGGTGACCCGGTCGGTGACGCTTCAAGCGCCCACCGATGTGGGGAGGGAAGTGTTCGAGGCGGTTCGGGCTTTATTTGCGCGCGAAGCGATGCCATACGGGGGTGTGCGACTGTGCGGAGTGCGCTGTGAGGGTTTGCAATCACGGAAGGAGGGGGTTGCGGTGCGTCTTGATGAGGACGCGCGTCCTTTAGCGTCGGAGCGGGCGATGGATTCGGTGCGTTCGCGTTTCGGTGAGGCGGCTTTAGGTCCGGCGACTTTACTGGTACCTCCGTCTTCTCGGCGGCAGGGTGTGTGACAACGAGCGTGGCAAGTGGCACTCAGATTGAGCGTGAATTGTTCCGCTGTGCTGTGCCGCATTACACTGCGAGTCGATTGTAGGAAACGGAGGCACCGTGGCTCTTTCAGAGTATGAGAAGCAGGTACTTGAGCAGATGGAGTCGGAGTTTCGTCGTGCCGATCCTCAGCTTGCGTCCAAGATGGCGAAGCCAGTTGAGCCTCAGCTTCCTTCAGGTTCTTTTTCGGCGCGTCGTTGTGCTCTCGGTGCTCTCATTGCAGTTGCGGGGCTTGCTGCTCTCGTCGCAGCTGTGTATTTGGGGTATTCCTTCCTCTGGTCGAGCCTTTGTGCTGTGCTCGGTTTTGTCTTGATGATCCTGGGTGTGAAGCTGGCTGTGTCAAAGAAAAAAGTTGGGCGCGCAGCTGCTCAAAATCGTGTGGCCGGTGCTGGTGCGAATGCGTGGGCACGTTTCCTTGCAGATCAGGAGCGCCGCTGGCGCGATCGTCGTGGAGGCGATTAGACCGTTCCCCACGATGCTCCACACGTCCCCGTTCCGCGCAGCGGAACCGGGTTTATTTTGTCCTTGGCCGCTTACCTCTGGG
>JASBZF010000083.1 GCA_029983625.1 Pauljensenia sp.
CCCCCCCCCCCCCCCCCCACCCTGTGCGGCGCGCAATTATTGCGCGCCAGTCAAAGATGTTGACCTCTGAGCTTGCGTGTCAGGCTCCGGTGACATCATCGGGAATTGAGTTCGCGTAACGCGCGAGTTCTTCTTCTACGATCGCGTCATCCAGCTTGGTAAAAACCGGCGTTGGCTTCGCGATTGGCGTGCCAACGATCACCTCGTGACGTCCCCATGTGGGTGCGCTCGTATAGTCACCCGTGATGATCGGATACCCGTCTCGTCCATCGAAGGCAGCGGGCAAAACCTCAGGATCAAGCTCTGTGACTTCCTCAATGTGCGGCATCGGCGCAATCTCACCCTTACCTCCCATCACACGATCCACATCGTTGGCCGCATGTGGAAGGAAAGGTGAAAGCATGAGATTCAGATCCGTCACCGCTTGAGCCAGCGTATGCAGCACGGTCGCCAGACGTTCTTGCTGATCGGGTGCTTTGAGTTTGAAAGGCTCAGTCTCAGCGACATACTTATTCGTTTCTCCAACAAGTCGCATCGCCTCAGCAAGAGCGGCTTTTTGACGGTGATGGCGGATGAGGTGGCCAACGGTATCGAAACCCGTTTCGATTGCGTCAAGAAGGCTACGGTCAATGTCACGCATCGCACCCGGAGCTGGGATCTCACCGAATTTCTTTGCAATCATCGAGGCCGTTCGGTTGACGAGGTTACCCCATCCCGCAACGAGTTCACCGTTCGTGCGGCGAAGGAACTCCGCCCAGGTAAAGTCAGAGTCAGAGGTCTCCGGCCCAGCAGCTGAAATAAAGTAGCGCAGTGCATCCGCCTGGTAGCGTTCAAGGAAGTCGCGAACGTAGATCACAATCCCGTGCGAGGAAGAAAACTTCTTCCCCTCCATCGTTAAGAACTCGCTGGAGACCACTTCGGTCGGAAGATTCAGGACACCGAGCTTGCCGGGCTCACCGCCCAAGCGACCTTGGCCGTTATAGCCAATCATTTCAGCCGGCCAGATCTGCGAGTGAAACACGATGTTGTCTTTGCCCATGAAATAGTAGGACAGCGCTTCTGGATCGTTCCACCACTGACGCCACGCCTCAGGATCACCCGTGCGCCGCGCCCACTCGATCGAAGCTGAGAGGTAACCGATGACGGCATCAAACCACACGTACAGGCGTTTGCCCGGCTGGTCTTCCCAACCGGGAACCGGGATCCCCCAGTCAATGTCACGGGTCATTGCGCGCGGACGGATATCCTGAAGGAAGTTCTTCGAGAACTTGATGACATTAGGACGCCACGTGCCCGATTCTTCACGTTCATCCAGCCATGCGGACAGCGCATCTGCGAGGGCGGGCAAGTCAAGGAAGTAGTGAGTTGATTCGACGAATTCGGGGACTTCACCATTGATCCGCGAGCGCGGATCAATCAGGTCTGTCGGATCGAGCTGATTACCGCAGGCATCGCACTGGTCGCCGCGTGCCCCCGGAGTTGCACAGATCGGGCACGTTCCCTCGATATAACGGTCGGGCAGGGTACGTCCCGTCGAAGGTGAGATCGCGGCTCGGGTGACCTGTTCAATCATGTAGCCGTTATCGCGCACGGTCTGGAACATTTCTTGAACGATGCGGTAGTGGTTGCCCGCTGTTGTCCTAGTAAACAGATCGTAGGACAGGCCCAGGGCCACAAGATCCTCAACGATGAGCCGGTTATTGCGATCCGCGAGTTCGCGTGCGCTGATCCCTTCAGAATCGGCTGCGACGAGAATCGGAGTTCCGTGTTCGTCGGTGCCCGAGACCATGAGAACGTCGTGGCCCGCCATACGCATGTAGCGTGAGAAAACATCCGAAGGAACCCCGAATCCGGCAACATGCCCGATGTGACGGGGGCCATTCGCATAAGGCCAGGCAACGGCGGAAAGAATACGACTCATAGCCTCCAAGACTAGTCATCGCCCTCGATTCCGTCGAAAAATGCTCCTCCCCTTCCTTCCTTGTTTTCTCACTTCACCTTCTCTGTTTTCCCTTCTGCCTGGCACAGTTCAGCTCTTTTCCGTTCGACAGTTTTCCCTATTCCTTCATCAGCAGAAGTGTCCCGCCCTCGTGAACAAGGACATAGGAGAGGATGAAGGTACGGTAAAGCGATAGCGTAGAAGCCAAAAAGAAGACGCGCTGCGCTCACAGGAGGTTTCATGTCCCGCGCTTTAATCCTTGTTGATGTGCAACCCACTTTCTGCGAGGGCGGGGCCCTGCCGATCGAAGGCGGGAATGCTTGCGCTCAACGGATTGCCGATTTCGTTGCCGAACGAGGCAACGACTACGCCTTAATCGTCACGACACAAGACTGGCACATCGCACCGGGAGAGCATTTCTCCTCAGAACCTGACTTCGTGAAGACCTGGCCTGTGCATGGTCTCGCAGGTTCTGAGGAAGCAGCACTCCATCCCGCACTCGCTGGCATTCATCGGGATGTGTCTGTGAAAAAGGGGCAGTATGCGGCTGCCTATTCAGGATTTGAAGGACGCACCGAGGAGGGGCTTTCTTTAGCTTCAGTTCTTCACGCCGCAGGTATTGTCGAGGTCGATGTTGTTGGCCTCGCACAGTCGCACTGCGTGTGCGAAACCGCCCTCGATGCGGCTTCACTTGGATTCACTGTCCGTGTCTTGTCCGACCTCACTGAACCTGTGTCACCGCAAAGCGCAGCGGTCGCGTCTGAGCGCCTGGCTGCCGCAGGCGTGCGCGAGGTCCACTCCTGACAAAGCGCTTGCCCTCATCAAGGGTGACACAGATCAGGAAGAAAACTCCTGCAACCGCAGCGATCGTCCCTCCGACCGAAAGATCCGCGAGGACCGCGATCCCTAATCCCACCAGGCCAATGACGGCACCGGCCAGAGGCGCTGCGATTGTGTAGGCGCGCAGCGAGGGGGCGATTCCTTTCAAGCCCGCCGCAGGAGCCGCAATGAGTGCGATGGACAAGACGGTTCCCACTGCCGGGATGACAACAACCACAGCGAGAATGATCGCAGCATCAATGAGCCCGTCGAGTCCGCGCCGAAATCGCGCAGGAGTGGAAGACGCATCAAAGCAGTGTGAGAGCAGCATTCCTCCTCGTCCTCTCATGAGGAGGAGCAGTGCCATCAGCACGACACCCGCCGCTGCAACGTCAATTTCGGATACGGTGAGGACACTACCTGTCAGAAAGGTAGACACTTGCAAAGGCAGTGGTTGGAACCAGGTGGCGAGGAAATATCCGAGAGCAAAACCCAGGGTAAGGACAATGCCAGCAGCCGCTTGCGAGGATATTCCAGGAATACGGACCAGCATTCCCATAAGTCCGGCAAGGGGGAGGCACATGAGAAAAGCTCCCGCAAAGAGTGCCGCCGACAATCCTGAGTGTCCCGCTCCGAATCCGGCTGCGATGACAACTCCGAGCACCGCTCCGGGGAATACTCCGTGAGTCACAGATTCAGCGAAGAAAACCCGCCTGTTCAGAACGGCAACGACACCCACGATCCCTGAAAGTGCCCCCACGAGGACGACTTCAAGAATCGGCAGGAAGAGGATGTGCCACAGGTTCATGCCGCTTCACTCCTTCTGCGCGCCGAGGGCGCAAGTTGTCCTGCCTTTTCCGCTTTTCGCCAAGGAAAGCGTGCCTTCAGTTTCGACAGGGCCAAGCAGAGCAGGAAAACAGCGAGAAGAGACAGGGAAACCGCTGCTTGAGGGGACACTGGCCTCACGCTGGGAGTGTTCATCCATTCGATACCGATCCATCCTCCACTAAGAGCAACGAGGGTTGAGATCACCACCATCCCTCGGCTCGTCGTACCGAGGAGACGAGCTGCCGCACCTGGTACGACAAGATAACCGATGACCAGGAGAACACCAACAGCAGTGGAGGCGGAGACCACGACAGCCCCCACAGCAGCATTGATGACAATATCCACGGCAAGTGTATTCAGCCCCGCTGCTTTGGCTCCGTGCCTGTCATGGGCGACGAAAATCTGTTCCTTCCAGGTGGCAGCCATGAGGATGAGGGCGAGGAAGCAAACGAAAAGGGCTTGAAGGAGACGGGAATCGGTGACTTCCAGGAGGCGCCCAAACATCAGCGCTTCGAGCTGCCCCGACATGTCTCCTTTCTTTAAAGAAATAATGATGCCGATCGAGAAGAAGCCGGTGAGGATGACCGCTGCCCCGCCCTCGGTAAGGGAGGGACGACGAGAAGCCCAGGTCAGGGCCAAAGCGACCACAATTGCCGTGAGGGCAGCTCCGGGGATGATTGCGTCGCTCCCTCCCCAAATAGCGCCGACGACAATTCCGGGGAACACGGAGTGAACCATCGCTTCCGCATTAAACTCCAGTCTCCGCAGATTCACGATTGTCGCAACAGGACCGATGACGAGGGCGAGGACGAAGAGCAGAAGGAAGGGACGGAAGAGATAGGGGGCGCTCGTCGGTGTCGCAAGACCGGGGATCTGTGCGAGGAACAGCCTCAGAGATTCAAGGCTTTCGATGACATATTCCATCATTGCCGCTCTCACTGCGATTCCCGACTGACATCAGCCTCAATCAGCACATCGGAGGCAATACCGTATGCCTGCGCAAGATATTCGGGTGTCAGTACTTCGCAGAGAGGACCGAAAGCGATCTGACGACCCGCAAGGAGCAGTGCCTGTTCACAGGTCAGTGTGGCCAAGGACAGATCGTGAGTTGAAACGACAACGCCCACGCCCTCAGCTTTGACTGAATGAATAATGCCGATCAGCGCATCTCTATTGGGTTGATCGAGACCATTGAAAGGCTCATCTAAAAGGATAAGACGCGGGCGCGCGACCAGAGCCCTGGCCAGGAGGATCCTTTGACGTTGACCACCTGAGAGACGACCGAATCGTATGGTGGAGCGATCGTCCATCCCTACTCGTTCAAGCGCCGCCCGCACGCGCAGACGATGCTCGCGCGTGGGGCGGCGAAACCATCCGAGCTCGCCATACAATCCCATCGTGACGACTTCTTCGGCGGTGACGGGGAAGTCGAGATCAAGCTCAGCTGATTGGGGCACGTATCCGATTGCTCCCTCCGCTACTTCAATGCTTCCAGACAGGATGTCCACTTCTGAAAGGATTGAACGTAGAAGAGTGGTTTTGCCGGAACCGTTCGGACCGATAAGGGCGAGGGCTTCGCCCTCGTGCAGGATTCCTGAAAGCCCGACGACGACGGGTTGACGCGCATAGCCGAGGGCGGCTGCGTCGAATCGGAGAATCGGTGTGTGAACGGTCGGCATTCTGAACGGTCGCTTCCTTTCAGCCGAGGGAGGTGGGGAGGGGAGCTAAGTGACCGCCCCACGCTGTGACCAGGGTCGTGACGTTGTGGATGAGAGATCCGATGTAGGTTGCACCTTCGGAGCCGTCGGGGCCAAGTGAGTCTCCGTAGAGCGCATCATCACCGATGACAGCGGTAACACCCGCAGCTTTAGCGATGGCTTCGATGGATTTGGAGTTGTTGGAGTTTTCTGCGAATAGCGCTTTTGCCCCAGATTCTTTGACTTTCTGTGCGGCTTCGGCGATATGCGCAGCGGTCGCGTCTTGCTGTTCGTTGAAGTCTGAGAGTGCAGAACCAATGAAGTCCAGGCCGTAGCTTGCCGCAAAGTAGCCGAAGGCGTCATGTGAAGTAAAAAGCACACGATGTTCAGGAGAAATGGAAGAGATTGATTCATTCACCCACTGATCGAGTTCTTCGAGACGCTTGAGGTAATCTTCGACCCTGTTTTTAAAGAGCGTGGCGTTATCAGGAGAAGCTTGAGCGAGAGCATTACCGATGTTTTCCACCTGAATTGCAGCGTTTCGAGGGCTGGTCCACACGTGGGGGTCGAATCTGAATTCCGCTTCACTTTCGCCTTCTTCCGGAGGGAAGGGCCATGCGGCCACTTCCACTTTCGCTTTTCCGCGATCCACCGAATAGCGCAGCTTCTTTTCTTGAGCGAGCTGGGCATCGAGATCATCAATATCTGCGGAGGAAAGTACGCCGGAGGTCACGGACATACTTCCTGTAAAACCGGAGGATTCAACTGCGTCGTCAAGGAAGTGTTCAAGATCGATGCCATTGACGAACATAATGTCTGCCTCGGCAAGGGCTTTCGTCTGGGCAGGGATCATTTCATGTTCGTGGGCGCTGGCATTGGGAGCAAGCAGGCAGGTGAGGTGAAGTGTTGTGGTCGCTTTTCCTTCTTCTGCTCCGGCGCGGCTTTGCTGCCCATTTGCTGCTGTTTTCACGAGGGCGAGGCTCGCCTCCAGCGAGGTATCGGTGGCGATCTGGGTGATGTAATCGCAAATCTGTGTGGTCGTCGCAACGACCGAGAGGTCATGCGCGTGCGATTGTGGCGTTTTCTCGGCAGTTACAGAACCTGTCGCGCACGATCCGAGAAGGAGCGGCAGGCCGAGGGTCAGCGCCGCAATCGCGAGGAAGCGACGCTGAAGCGCGTAGGTTGTGACAGTGTGCATGGAGGTACCCTTCTCGTCATTCGCATTCTATAGCAGATTTCGGTCACCCGAAATCTAGACAAGAATGATTCTCACAAACTTTTCGGCATTCCGAAATCTTTTGAGGTACACCTCTCATCGCAGACTCAATTCCAAGCAGTACGAAGATCAAAGATCCTGAGTAGGCAAAAATCACAAGCAGCGTTCACAACGCAAGGCAACACCTTCGCACAGGTGAAACTTGGTCGATCACCTCATGCAGCATCTCCAGCTCACAGGCACAGGCACAGGCACAGGCACAGGCACAGGCACAGGCACAGGCACAGGC
>JASBZF010000084.1 GCA_029983625.1 Pauljensenia sp.
TTCATTGCTTCACGGCCCAGGCTAGTGTCGCGCAGTGATCGTTACTTCAGAGAAACGATCACGGGCTTCGTGAGGAATCCGCCTTCGACCTTAAGGGATGCCAGATTTGCGTCGGCGGGAACATCAAAGTAGATAGTGCCCTCGACTGTGGTGCCGGGGTTTACTTTGTCGAAGATCGGTGCTGAGCCTTCGCCGGATCCGTAGATTGTCGCTTCGCTAGAGTATTCGAATTCTCGATCCTGATCGTCGAGCAGTTTGAACTGTCCAGCGGAAAAATAGCTTGCGTCTTTGCCGGTGTTGGAAGCAGTGATGCTTACGGGGACAAACACTCCTTTTGCTTGAGCGTTCAAGAAGTCATTACCTACCTGAGCGACCGGTTCGCCCACCGATAAAATCGTGACCGACCAGTCGTCGATCGTGAATTCTTGACCAAGTGCTACAGGGGCGTCTGCGTCGTCCTTCTTAGTTTCTTCGGATGAAGCTTCAGCAGTTGTGGCCGTGTCAGCTTTTGTGTCAGCACCGTCGCTGGCCTTAGTTCCAGAGCCTTGGCCAACAAATGCTTTGCCAAGCGCTCCCACTACGAAAATGCCGACAATAATGAGGAACCACGTCTTTTTCCAGAAGGGTTTCTTTGCGGGCGCAGCGTGAGGAGGAGTTACAGAGCCGTTACCATCTGAGGCAGCGGGGGGTGACTGTCATTGTGTCTCCTGATTGTGATGCGACAACGATTATGTCGCTGTGGGATGTAGAGGTCACCTCAGCTTTTCTCTCGACGCTAAGAGTTGTGAACATGAAACTCAAGGAAGCAGATCGAGACTGAATCAGCTCAGATAACCATATGAACTGAAAGTTCGTGCTCATTATACAGAATGGCGTGATTGTGTGGCACTTTCGGACAATTTGTCTTACGGAATAAGAAGGGTGTCGAGCTTCAGTATTTTTCATGCTGAGTCGTCCTTGGGAGATGAAAGAAGAAGCGGGAGTGCTGTGGTGGAGTGAGTGCGCTGCTTCAGACTTGGCATGTACCCGAGTGATCGCCGAGGGCGGGGCTCGACGCAGATGAGCGTGAAGTCGTTATGACCAAGTTGTTCCGACTGAAGTCACATGTTGATTCCTACTCCTGAAGCGGGCATTGAGCAGTTCCTGATCGCGATAGAATAAGAGGTGTGTCATAGACGACAAGCGGCAGAAACCGCACTGTGGTGTCGTTGGGAAGTAGGCAACTGACTGCTTGGCGGTCGTGTGTTTACCTTCCTCTGCGTTTACGTCGAGACATAGCCTGAGGTTCGCCGTATGCGATCATGGAAGGAGCAAAGGTGCACCCAAGAAGGTGGAAAGCCGCGATAGCTGCGTGCGGCATTATTGCGCTTGTCGGTATAACACCGATCGCGCATGCAGCGCCTACATACACATACACGCCGATTGAATCGGCCCGCATGAAGGCGGTTAAAGCAGACTCAGTTGAGACAACTGGTGAGGGCGCTAACGGGCCGATCAATCTGGTGCTCGATGGCAATCCGAATACGTACTGGCATACGAAGTGGTCCAGTGGTAAGGATCCACTCCCGCACTGGTTTGTCATTGATTTGGGGCAGCAAGAGGAGAATCTTGGGCGGGTGACTCTCACTCCGCGTCAGTCCTCAAACGGATCTGGACGAGTGCATGAGTACACCGTCGAGGTATCAACCGATGCGAACTGTCAGGTTGCTGAGAATGTTCAAGCAGCGCAGTTTACGCAGGTTGCTGCCGGTGAGGTCTCAGCTGCTCCGACTGCGGGGAAACTTGCTCCCGTCGAGATCACTTTTAATCCCGTTTCTGCGTTGTGTGTGCGCGTCACATATCGTTCATCGTGGGGTGGGAACGATTCTGCTGAAGAAGTAGCGACTCTGGCGGAATTCGGTGCTGCGACCGCTGTTGGTTCTGGCACGCCAGATCCTGCAGAAGGGGAAGGCGGTTCGACACCCGGTTCTACAGATCCAGCGGATCCAGCGCAGGCGCCTTCTATTGTGATCCCCGATGGTGCGCCTGAAATTACCGATGGGCAGCTCACAGTGCGCACCCATCCTGCCTTCCCGCAGATCCTTGACTACAGGTTTGCAGGTAAGCAGCTTCCGGGACAATTCGGCGAACCTCTCACTCAAGTGATGGTTTCTGGTGAGCGTTACGATGTCACTGTTGGTAACCCGACAGTGTCAACGGATCGTTCGCGTGTGACCTACCCGATGACAGTTCCCGCGTTGGATGGTGTGTCGTTTAATGCGGTGCTTTCCGTGAAGGATGGGATCCTCACGTACGAGCTCGCAGATATCAAGGATCCGAACGGGCATATCGGAACAATCGCTTTGCCTGGCTTGCATCTCGTGTCGATGCTCGGTACGGATCCGGCCTCGCAGATATACGCTGCTGTAATTTCGGTTGATCGCGCACGTTCAGGTGACCGCTTCATGAAGGTCGCGGATGCAGTGCCCTCTGCGGATGGTGCATATGCTGTCACGGCAGCGAATTCTGATCTTGCGGCAGGATTTGGTACCAATGCCATCGGCGATAGCGGCAGTGCCTTAGCGGCGACGAACTCTCGCTTTGGCTACGGTGTCATCACCCTCGGTGGCGTGAAAGTCGGTGTTGTCATACCGGGACAGTGGGTGTACCGTTCAGCGGAAGTCAAACAATACGATGCTGGCTCAGGTATTGGCGTTGATCCGAACCCTATGGTCAAAGTCAAGATCGTTGCGGATGCGAATTCTGACGCAAAGGTCGATTGGCAAGATGGAGCAACCGCAGCGCGCGATCTGCTTCCTGCTGTTGTCGGTCGAGATGACGTGAAGAACTACGTCATCATGCGCATTCCTTTCAATATCGTCTCCCAAGCAACACACCCCTTCCTTCGCACGCTTGACGATACGAAGAGGATCTCTCTTGCCACGGATAACCTTGGTCAGGAAGTGCTTCTGAAGGGGTACCAGGCTGAGGGACACGATTCGGCGCAGGGTGATTACGGCGGCAACTACAACGTGCGTGCCGGTGGAATGTCCGACATGAAGACTCTTGTCTCTGAAGGCAAGAACTGGAACGCCACTTTCGGTATTCACGTCAATGCGACCGAAACGTATTCAGAGGCTAATTGCTTCGCGGATGCCGATAACATGACGGTCACCGGAGTGAGTGCTCCTTGCGAGGTGAATCTGCCTCCGGGTAAAGCTTGGGGATGGATGAACCAGGCGTACTACATCAATGAGCGGAAAGACTTGGCGACGGGCAATGTCCTGAAGCGCCTTGACCAGCTGCGTGAAGAGTTCCCTGCTGATTCAAACATGAACTGGCTGTACTGGGATGTTTACTACAAGCACGGTTGGCAAGCGCAGCGTTTCGCTCAGGAAATGTCTGATCGCGGCTGGCGTTTAGGCTCAGAGTGGGCGTATTCGATGCCTCAGTACTCCACCTGGTCACACTGGGCGACGGACGAATCCTACGGTGGTTCTTCCAACAAGGGCATTAACTCTCAGCTCTTGCGCTACATCGAGAACTCCTACCGCGATACCTTCAATCCTGATCCGATGCTTGGAAACGCTAATATTTCCGAGTTTGAAGGATGGACGGGTCACGTCAACTTCAACGCCTTCATCAAGAATGTGTGGGAACGGAACCTTCCGGTGAAGTTCCTCCAGCAGTCGAATATCCGTACCTGGGAAGATCGACGTATCACTTTCGAAAATGGCACGGAAGTGACTTCGGACCAAACCTCTATTTCGGGTCGGGTTGTTCCGGTTCAACGCACGATCACCTACGACGGCGCAACGGTCTTTAAGCCCGGCGGTTCTTACCTTCTTCCCTGGAAGAACGGTGGAAGTGATCGTTTGTACTACTGGAATCCCTCAAACGCGCCTCAGAACTGGGAGCTTACTGACAGCTTCAAGACTCAATCGTCGCTCACTCTGTTCAAGCTCACTGATACGGGCCGTGAAAAGGTTGCGGTTCTTCCCGTGAACAGGGGCGCGGTGGATATTCCGGCAACGGAGGCTTCTACTGCTTACGTGCTGTACCCAACGAGCGCTGTTCCTGCGCCGAAGGCTCCGAACTGGGGTCAAGGATCAGGAATTCAGGATCCCGGATTCTTCTCTGAGACCCTCGACGCTTATGCAACTTCTGGTGCGGTGACGATTGAGAAGTCTGATCTTAAGAATGCTTTCGCTCAGCTCGGTGCGGGACAGGCATCACTTGCTCAGACCTTAACCGTGAAGCCCGGAGCGTATTCGGCATGGGCTTGGGTGGAGATTCAGCTGGGTAAGACTCGTACTGTGAAAGTCTCTGTTTCCGGCGAGGGCGTCACGCTACCGCCAGCCCAGAAGGGCGAGTCCGGTGAGGCGGTCACTACGATTCATTCGTCCTCAGCGATCAATGCAACGGCATCGGATGAGAAACTGCGCACCTACTTCCAGCGCGTTCCTGTTCATTTTGAAACCACCGGGACCTCGGTGACTTTCAAGGTGAGTGCCGACGAGGGCGATGCCCTTGTTGCTATTGATGATCTGCGCATTGTGGAACGTCCGACTCCGAAGCAAGAAGGGGCGGTGGACAACACTGTCGTCTTTGAAGACTTCGAGAATGTCGATACCGGCTACTACCCCTTTGTGACTGGTCGCCAAAACATTGGTGGCGATGCACGTACACAGCTTGCCAAGCTTCATGCGCCTTTCTCGCAGGCTGGATGGTACGGAATCGTCAACAATGAAGGGCAGGGGCAAAAGGGACAGAAGTACCTCGACAACGTGCTCGATGGTCAGTGGTCACTGCTTGCACACCAGGAGAACACTGGACGGATTCTGCGCACCACCGAAGGAACTCTTCCTTTGGAGTACGGACACAGCTACCAGATCACTTTCGATTACCAAGCTGCTTTCGATGGAGGCTACAAGCTGGAAATCGGACACGATGAAGCTGACGCTTCCGGATGGGTTGAAAAGCTCGATCAGGAGTGGGATATCCCCAAAGCACGCGGCACGGGTTGGACTACTGACGCCGAGACCGGTACTGGCACAGCTTCTTTCGTGAAGAACTTTGCTGTGACGACAACCGCTCCGACGTTTATCGGTGTCCGTAAGGTTGGCGGCGGATCGCAAAACGATCTGGTCATTGATAACTTCCGCGTGGTGGACCTCGGTATTCGTCCGGTGGTTTCCCTTTCCGGTACCCCTCAGGCGATCGGCGATTCGGATACCGCCACGATGGATCTGACAACGACGGTCAAACTCGCTGAAGGTGTGGTGACGGGAGTTACTCATGCGCTTGAGCTGCCTGAAGGTTGGACGGCTGAACTGGTAACAGCAGCTGGCGATCGGGCAAGTGGCTCTGCGGATGCCTCAACTGATTCTGTTGCAACCTGGAAGCTCACCCTTCCGGCTGATGCTGCTCCCGGCGATGTTGTCTTTACGGCAACGTGGAGGGATAGTGCAGGCCAGGAGGGGACGGCTTCTGAGACGCTGCGTGTCGATCCTTCTGCCTTCCCCCAGCGTGATCTGTACAAAGGTCACGATGAGCTTGAAGTTGTGAGCGTCACGTCTGAGCAGACAACGAGCGAGCCAGCACCCAGTGGCTTCGCGAATGCGGCAATTGACGATAACCCGTCAACGTACTGGCATACCCAGTGGTCGCCGCGTACCGATCCTTACCCCCATGCGATCGTCCTGAAGGTGAAGCCCTGCGAAACTGTGGGATGCTCGATCAATGGTCTGGAGTTCACTCAGCGTCAAAACGCTGACAATGGTCGGGTGCGTGGCTACGAGGTGTACGTGTCCGCAGATGGCAGCACCTGGGGTGATCCTGTGGCGCGCGGAGAGCTGACCGGCGCTCTTACTCCGCACTTCATTTCCTTCGAAGCGAAGGAAGGGGCATATGTCAAGCTCGTAGAGACGAGCCCCTTGACTGCAGGGAAGAGCTTCGGTGGGGCAGCGGAGATCCGTATCAGCGGCAAACCCTTGAGCGATGGAGAACCTGTTGTCGTTGACGAGGTCGTGGAACCGAACGCGACTGACCCGGCAACTTGCTCTATCAAGCCTTTCGTGACGATCCCCGCTACTGAAGGGGTGGTGTACCTGCTTGACGGACGAGCGGTCCACGCAGGGGCGTTCACTTACGAATACGGTGAGACCGTTACGGTGAAGGCTCAAGCAGCTCCTGGTTTCACGATCGCGGAGAACGCGCGCGTGGAATGGACCTTCACTGCGCCCACGCCTGAGGACTGTACTGTTCCTGGAGGCGAAGAGTCAGAGCCTGGGACTGAGCCTGGTGCGGAGATTACGCAGCCTAAGGTTCTTGGATCTGCTCTCGCGCGCACGGGTGCTACGGTCACCGGCGTTGTCTTAGTAGCAGCGCTTCTTGCTGGAGTCGGCGGAGTGCTTGTCGCTCGTCGCAGGCAGAGCCGGGAGGTCTGAATGAATGTCATGTGTTCGCGCGGGATGTGAGATTCCAAGCGATACCTGACATGATGGGCGCTCCTAGGTGTGGCGAATTTTCGCCGCTCCTAGGGGCGCCCCCTCATTTGCCGCGCTTTCTTCCCTCAGTCGTTGTGGGGTAATGAGGTAAAAGTGGGGTTAACCGGCCAAAAGGTGTGTCTATTGGCGGCGTGTCGTGGGGTTGGGTGGTCTGCCTAGTTTTGTGTGTTGTGTTTGCTTGTGTGGTGTGGGTGTGGTGTCTTATTGGAGT
>JASBZF010000085.1 GCA_029983625.1 Pauljensenia sp.
GACTACTACGCTGAATTTCATCGTCAACAAAACACCCTACTTCCCGACGAGCGCTTGAAAATTGGCATCATTTACTCCTATGCGCCCAACACTGAAGCCCCAGGTGAATCCCTCGCAGAAGAAAGCATTGATCCTTCCGCGTTGACCAGAGATGACCGCGACTTCCTTGATCGCGCCATCGCTGACTACAACACTACCTTCGGTACGAACTACGATTCTTCAGCGAATGGCTTTGAGTCTTACTACGAAGATGTCGCGAAGAAACTTACCACTCGCGAAATCGACCTCGTGATCGTTGTCAACATGTTCCTCACGGGATTTGACTCGACCACACTCAACACCTTGTGGGTCGATAAAAACCTGAGAACACATGGTCTCATTCAGGCATTTTCACGCACAAACCGCATTCTTAACGCCGTGAAATCATACGGGAATATCGTCTGCTTCCGTAATCTCAAAGACGAGGTCGATGCTGCAGTTGCCCTGTTCGGCAATAAAGACGGCGGCGCTTCCTTCCTGATTCGACCTTACGAAGACTATCTTGGTGAATACCTCAACGCACTTGACGAGTTGCGTGAATACCCGCGAAATCGTCTCATTGTGTCTGAATCGGCACGGGAAGCTTTCGTGTCGCTCTTTTCGAAAATTTTAAGGCTACGCAATATCCTCACCTCCTTTGATGACTTCGCCGCAGACGATCCGATTCTGGAGCGCGAGTTCGCCGACTACAAAGGCATCTACGTTGATATCTATAACGAGGTGCGCCCTCGTGTGGAATCGGAAAAGACCCTCATTAATGATGATCTTGTTTTCGAGATTGAACTCATTAAGCAAGTTGAGGTGAATATCGACTACATTATTCGCCTCGTCGAAGAACATAAAGCTACGCACGATGAATCACAGGACAGTGAAATCCAAGCTGATGTGACTCGAATCGTGAAAGCCAGCCCGTCTTTGTACTCCAAACGTGATCTGATTGAACGTTTCCTCGCCACCTACACGATCGGTACGGACGGAGGAATCCAGTGGGAAGCAATCCTTGAAGCCGCTAAAACTGACGAACTGAATGCGATCATCGAAAAAGAAAAACTGAAGCCTGAAGCTACTCGTGATTTTATCGCTCAGGCTTTTGAGCGCGGCTATCTTCCTGAAGAGGGAACTCAGATTCTGTCGATTCTTCCGCCGATGTCTCGCTTTTCATACCGTAGTGGAAGTGATAGTCGAGCTGAGAAAAAGCAGCGCGTCATCTATGCTTTAAAAGAATATATGGAGCGTTTTCTTGGAGTGTAAACCTGAGGTGAAGCTTTTCTGTGCTTCTCAAATACGCGCGACTAGACTGTGGGTGCGATGTGCGCTTATCTCGCAGAAAAACGGAAAGTTTTTCGTCTCGTTTGCTATGCGCCTCGTCCTCGACTCGTTGAAGAAATATTTTCGGTTGTGTGAAGGCGCCAAGTGAAAACAAGGGAAATGGCAAAAAGGCACAGGGAAAGAAGGAAAGGAGAGGAGACGTGCCACCCATAGAGGGCGGTTGCGCTGACTGGCGCGAAAACCCACGTTAAAGCACCTGTCGCATTGACTACGCCAGCTACGCCGCCCTGTTCTGCGTCGCTGACTGCAAGAGAAGCTCCTGCTGAGAAACCAGGAGAGGCTAAACCGCTGGCTACGCCTAAAACAAAAGTGGACAACGCTAAAAGGAACGCGGAAGACGCGAGGCTCAGAACAAGAAGGGCAACGCAGCCTACAGTCATGCCGACACGAAGAAGAACGCGTGGAGAAAGAGCTGTGCGTGGCACAACAAAGAGCTGCATCAGCATCCCGCCTGCAGCATTCGCAAGAAGCATAAGAGCGGTGACGGTCACCGCTGTGTGCGGGTCTACTCCCATTCGATCCTGCACAAGAAAACCCATCGTGATCTGCACAACCCCATTGGCAAAGAACAGGCCACACACTCCAAGAATCCACGGCAGAACCCTCGGATCAGTCCACCTCACCTTCGGAGGTAGTTCTGGGCGCCTCTTCTGCGCTGCTGCACCCTCAGCTTTCCACTTCGTATCGGCAAGCGTGAAAGACGCTGGGGTGTGTGCAGGTCCGTCTTTTGGGATCGTCAGTACACCAATAACGAGGGCGATCGCGATGAACACGGGAGTTGCATGGACCGGCCCGTAAATCCACCACGCACCCAAAGCCGAAGAGATCACAGAGCCGATCATGATCGACAGTTGAATCGCACCGGAAAATGCTGAAATACCGGCGACACGATCCGTCTCATTCGGGGTTGCTTCCGCGATGAGCGCCTGAGCTGTCGGAGGGATCGCAGCGACCGCAGCACCAAAGAAGGGTCCGCGCGCAATCATGATCGCAGCTCCCGCCCCGAGAGGAGCGATGAGGGCAAATGAGCGGAAAAAGACAGCCCCAGAAAAAAGAGAAGCGGCGACCAGAGCAAGGAATACCGCGATGAGAAGAACCCGGCGCCTCCCCCACGAAATAGAACGCCGTCCCCAAAATTGACTAAGAGAAGCGACGGCAACCGCAGCCAAAGAAACCGCCGCGCCGACAACCCAACCGGGGATCTCTAAGGCGCGTGACAGGGGAGCGATAGAGGCATTGAGCATGTTCTGAGCCGTGTAGGTGAACACTGCGATAGCCAGCAAAGCGCGAAGTGTCGGATTCAGGGGCATTCTGCGTCTGGAGTGTGGAGCCGAGGAGATATCGTGCGGATCGGAGGTGAAATCTGGGGACACCGCCAGATTTTACGCCTCCCTTTTCATCAGGTCACGCAGTGCGCTCTTTGTCCTCGCTGCAAGGAGGACACGCTCAGCTCAGGGAGACTCACAACACGATCTGTGTTTTGTGAGCTTCGCCTCTGGACAATAACAGAGTGTCCCTTCAATATTCATAGGGTTACCTAAGTTGACTGAGGGGAACGATATGCAAAGTCGAACATCACCCATCACGCTTGCGATCGCAACGATCGCAAGCGTCCTCATGACGATCGCCGCCACAGCCCCCGCCTACGCGGATCCTGAAAGACGCGCAGCCGGATCAGATTCCAACTCCCTGCGATGGTCCTGGATCCACACCTCCCGATACGGCGACATCATCCGTAAAACCGACCGCGTCACTTACACCGACGCCGGGGCCTTCACTCCGATCGCCTGCGACGCTACAGGAGACGAACTCCCCGACATCATCTTCGCCAACGACAAAGGACTCCACGTCCTCGGATACATCCCCTACGGCGATCCGGTCGATGAAGTCACGCGAAGCCTAGAAGAACAAAGCGAACTCGTCACAGTCGCCCCACCTGCACACTCCCAAAGTTTCGGCACACTCGTCACCTGTCTGCCCGGATCAACACAAAACTCCCACATGATCGCGGTCTCAGACGACACCCACCTGTACCTCTACGCTCCAGGTGAAGGAGGAAACACGCCAACTCTGGTCACAACAATCGACGTCGGTGAACACATCACAGCACTCGCTGGAGGGCCGCGCAACGCCCTGACGCCAAGCTTTGCCATCGGAACAGCGACAGGTGTTTCCATCGTGAAAACAGGAGCACTCGGCACAAGCGAAGAATCCATGCCCCTGTCTCACACAGATCCTCAAAAATGGGACATCGACGGCTCACAAGGACTTCACATCATCGCACTGGAAACGACACGCGGAAGCTACGCGGTCGGCTCCCCGGCAACCCAAAGCGTCTTCGTTGCTTCCGCCGCCACAAAAAGCACACAATTTGCTGACAGAGCAATCCGAATCGAAGACAAAGCCACAGGGACGAACACTGCCTTCGGAGCCTCACTCGCTGCCATCGCAGACCTCGACGGCGATGGCACACCGAATCTTGCCATCGGCGCGCCCGAAGCCAACGCAGGGCGCGGAGCGATCGCCCTCGTCGCCATTCCCGACAGCGGACACATCACGGTCACCACGTCCTCTCAAAACCCTTCCCCCATCGTCAACGAACTGGGAGGAGATGCCGGATTCTTACTCCTGAGAGGAACCGCCGGACGACTCGGAGCCTCACTTGCCTGGATCGACGGCGGTACACAAGCCGGAGCGCTCCTCGTCGGTCACCCACAAGACCCGGAACACACCGGCGGCCTCATCATCTCCGAAAAAGCTTTGAACAGGAACTACAACACAGGACAAGGCATCATCGACATTCCCTCCGGGCAGATGACGACCATCGCCTCAGGTGAAGCGGGGCAAGGAGATGCGGGAAGCCGTGTCGGAATCATCCCCAGACGAGGAAACGACCCACTCGTCGGCCTCTATACCGCAGACTCGACACAGCAAGTGGACGTCTGGACAGTGGATATGAGCCGACAGTCAGACCCCACGCACGACGAAAACGAAGAGATTATCGCTCCCATCCCACAGCCTCTGGCACCCACAGCACAACCCGCACTTTCTCCGCTCGACACGGAAGAAAAGAAAATCTGGCTCGGAGAGTTCACCTCGGGACTGGGCTCTTCACTGGCGCGAGGGCGCTGCGACGTCACCGGTGACGGGAAAGCGGACATCATCTCAGGGAACGTCGTGCGTTCCGAATGGAAATGGGATCCCTTCTACGCGGAAACCACCCCGACACAGGGATGGATTTTTAACGTGACCGGTCAGATCCAAATCATCCCCGGAGGTACCCCAGGTCAAGCGCTCCCCTCGCCAGACACCATCTCCATTAACGGCCCGAAACGCACACCCGATCCGGCCGTAGACTCTGGGATCGGCTTATCCGTCGCCTGCCTAGGCGACGTCAACGGAGACGGAATTGACGATATCGCCTTCGGATCCCACACCACCGCTAAAATCTGGGTGATCTTCGGAGGGACACATCTGTCAGACGTAGATCTCAACGCATTGAAACCCGAATACGGTTGGGCCGTGGACCTTACCGCGAAAGGCAGCGCAGGCTTCCAGATCTCCCGCGTCGGAGACCTCAACAAGGATGGCCTTGCTGACCTTGGCTTCGTCGTAGCGAACGCCGCCTACGCCTCAGGGACGAGTGATGTCGAACGCGGAAGCGCCTACATCCTCGCAGGGAAAAAAGACGGCACCACGATCGACATGAAAGATCTTGAAGCCCCGAATACGGCCATCATCAAGACGATTCACACCCCCACCGGTCACACGATGAACGCCTTCACCCCGGTCGGTGACATCAACGCCGACGGTGTTGCAGACTTCGTCATCGCAGACTTCCAGCACCGTAATGACGAATGGGTGATGCCCGGAATGGCCTGGGTGGTCTACGGTGATTCCTCACCGGAAGTCACAGCTGGAGAAGCGGGCCGAGGATACGCTCTGACCATGCCCTTTGACCGTTCTCACCGTCTTGGTGCAGGTAACTCCATCGCACCTCTTGGTGACGTCAACGGCGACGGAGTAGGCGATTTCCTCATCGGTTTTGATGGGGGACAGCTGCTCTACCAGGGCAGCGGAGGAGTCGCCCTCGTCCTGGGAGCCGCCACACCCCTCGGAGTTTCAACTCCTGATCTTGTGATCTCCCCGCTTGATCTAGCCAATCAATCAGATCGTGTGCGCGTCATCACCGGGCGCAGGGGCACAGAAGAAACCGGATTCGGATACGCCCTCGACGCCTTAGAAAGAGGGAAAGACACACCCCTCATCGCCGTGGGAGCCTGGGGTGACCACACGGACGGGCGCGCCTATCTTTTTTCCGCCGACCAATTCACAGCTCCCGTGCGTTCCATCGACGAGGTCGAAGCTGAAGTGATCGAATCAGCCGGTGAACGTGCGCGCTTTGGTCACTCGCTCGCCTTCGTCGGGGACCTCCTTGGCGCTGACACTCTCGCCATCGGCGGAGACGGTGTGATCGACGATGAAGCGCAAAACGAGCAAGGCTATGCGCACTCCGCTCACATCATGGCCCTGAGAGTGAGCACGCCTATAGCAGAAGAGGCGAATACGCCCCCGTCACAGGAACAGAACGAGGACGAAGCACACGCGCACGCGAGCAAAGAGCATGTGTCTTCGCCTTCTTCAGCGGGCCGTGCAGGCGCATTAGCGCGAAGCGGTGTTGATACGAGGATCGCCCTTATAGCTCTCCTTCTCCTTGGAGTGGGAGCGGGACTTTATGGACGACGGGTCGCTCGCAGCGCATAACACGGCACCTTGACACTGCTCGCCCATTCACGGTCGCAGCTGTCATAGGGCAAAGCAGGTGGGGAAGGCTAGGCCCTCCCCACCTGCGCGTCTATTAGTCCTGGATTGCTTCTTCGCTTCGGCGCCGAAGGTAGGTGGTGACGCGCCAACGCGCATCCCCTGATTGTGGTGCCCACTGAGAATCCGAACGAGACACGTCAATGGCCCATACTTCAGGTGAAATCCAAGGAGCGAGTACTGTGTGTTCTCCCGGATGCAGTGCGGTCACATCAAGATCAAGATCCGTGACGACCAGTTCATCCACCAGATCCATTGTGTCTGCGTACACTTGCGCGCCACCCGCAATCCAGATCCTCGAAGCTTCAGTCTGAGCAGCGATACGACGCGCTAAAGCAACAGCGTCCTCGATCCTTGGCACGCACACAGCACCCTCGGCCTTATATCCTGGCGAACGAGTGAGAACAATGTTTGTGCGACCGGGCAAAGCACCGCCCAAAGCCTCCCAGGAGC
>JASBZF010000086.1 GCA_029983625.1 Pauljensenia sp.
GCATGCACCGCTAGGTGTGCGAGGAGAGCGAACTCCTGGGTGGTGAGATCAACGTCTTGGTGGTTGCGGCAAACGCGCTTGCGATCGACGTCGATCGTGAGGGAAAGTGGCGAGAGGGGGAGTCCTGCGAGGATGTCAAGGAATTCCTCGAAGGTAGTATCCGCGGCAGTTTCAATAGCGACGGCGGGTTCGGGAGTATAAACGAGGGCCATGATGGTGTATCCAATTTCTTTGGCACCGAACCTAAGAATCGCGTAGCAATGCGCATCGCGAAGGTAGTAGGGGTTCGGCTGTGACGGACGTGGGATAGTCGGTCACATACACATTCGTGTGCATACGCCACCCGTTAGGCGGCAGGTCTGCATCACGAAAGCACTCATGTGATCGATTTTCAGGTATTTACTCAACCTCGGCAGAAGTTATCCGAATGTTGAGACCATGTAACGAAAGAAGCGCGCAGGGACGCATGCCCGCAGTGTTTTCGTACGAACACATTGAGAGGCTCTGACTCTCACGTCCTCTCAGCCCATTTCCTCCTCTTTCGATGAGACGCTAAGCTAGAGGCGCTCACATTGTGGGCCGCACGCCGTGCACCAGCCTCCGTAGCTCAATGGATAGAGCAAGGGCCTTCTAATCCCGAGGTTGCAGGTTCGAGTCCTGTCGGGGGCGCAAGAGGGAGCTTGAAGGAAATCCTTGGAGATTGTCGAACACTCTCCAAGGATTTCCTATCTCAGCTTATGAAAAGCCCTACAGGGTAGCGTAGTGATACGAGCGGAACTTCTGTCCTCAAGAACGTATCTTTGATGACTCTTCAATCTGCGCCTTAGAGGGGAGACGCGCGATCCCAATGCCTGTCGCACCCCAAAGAAGTGCGAATCCTATGGCGATCCAGTTACACACAGCCCACGGCATGTAGGAGATGGTGGCTACTCCCAGAGTTCCTGCCATGTAGGCTCCGGCTGAGGTCCACGGAAGGATCGGCTCCCATAAGGTCGCTGAATCTTCGATGCTTCGAGAAAGATTCTTTGGATCCAACCCGCGTGTGATGTACTCATTTCGGAGCATTTCACCGGGGATCAGTAAAGAAACTTGGCCGTTTGACGTGATGCCGATCATCGCTAGGCCCGCGCCGATCGTTGCTGCAATGAGGCCGAAAGTTCCTTTGACAGGCTTAAGGAGCATCGCAATCAGAACATCGAGTGAACCTGAGACTGAGACGATGCCCGCAAAGGTGATCGCGCAGAAACAGATGAGGAGAATGGACATCATGGAATTCATGCCGCCGCGGTTGAGTAGTCGGGTCACGTCGTCGATAACTGTGGATGGGTCGAATCCCTTGTGAGCAAGCATTTTGACGTTGAAGCCGTTGACGGAGGAAATCACAGTGTCTTTAAAAGAAATCCCTTGAAAGACAAGGGCATTACACATCGCAACTGCACTGGAAACGAGAATGACAGGAATCGTCGGCTTCTTGAAAAGGGATCCGACTAGGACGATAAGGACCGGCAGGAGGAGGAAAGGATTCCATGAGAAAGCTGAATCGAGAGTGCTCAGGATTGTCTCAAGCTTTTCAGGGACTTGGCCGCCGTGGCTTCCGATTCCGAAGAAGAGGTAGACAAGAGCTGCGATCAGAAAAGAGGGAAGAGTCGTCCATAGGAGGTGTCGAATATGGGTAAAAAGATTGACACCGGTTGCCATTGAAGCGATGTTTGTCGTATCGGAGAGCGGGGAGAGTTTATCGCCGAAATACGCACCAGAAACGACCGCACCAGCGACCATTGCGAGATTGGCATCCATCCCGACAGCCACACCCATAAAAGCAACGCCGACTGTGCCAGCACACCCCCAAGATGTTCCGGTGCAGAGAGAAACAATTGCAGTGACGACAAGTGCGACGAGGGCGATGTACTCAGGAGCGATGAGATGGAGGCCGTAGAAGATGAGCATGGGGATTGTTCCCCCTGCCATCCACGTGCCAATAAGCATCCCCACCGAAATGAGAATGAGGATGGCGGGCATGGTTTTTGCGATCTTGTCCGCTATTGATCCCATGATCTCTTCCCAGGAGTACCCCAAATAGCAGGCGAGAATACCTGCCACAACAGAAGAAGCGATCAGGAGGGGTTCGACTGGAAGCTCGGCGAAAATGTAGCCGCCTCCCAGCAAAATAATGAGGGTGAGGATCGGGAGTGTGGCGAGAAGAGCTGAGGGCTGCCGATGTACTTTCGCCCTCGTTTTCGCTAACAATTTCGCTGACATCATTGTCCTTTCTGTGTGATTGAGGAATTAGAAAGAAGCGTGGATGCGACCGTTACGCACACGAATAAGAGCACGACTGAAGTGACGAACTGCCTGAAGAAGAGGATCGAGAGGCATGGCTGTGTTGATCCGAAAGAACCCCTCGAAATTCGTACCGAATTCTTGCCCCGGTGTCACAAGGACTCGTGAGCTACGGCAAGCCTGTTCAAGGTGAGCCGCGGTGGGCGCGTAAGGGCGTGCATCGACCCACAGAAGATAGGTTCCTTCGGGGTCTGTCACGTGCGCTTCGGGGAGCTCGGTAGCGAGGAGGTCACGTGTCGCACGAATATTCGTGTCGATTCTGTCCTGAAGTGCATCAACCCATTGATCTGAGTAGTTCCATGCGGCGATGGCTGCGGGAATAGCGAAATAATTCGGATTGTGAAGGCCAAGTTGACGTTTTGCTTTCTCAAGTTCGTCGATGATCTGACCACGCGCAAAAATAGCGCTTGCCTCCAGCCCTGCGATTGTGAAGGTTTTGCTCGGAGAGGTACAGTGAAGGATTCGTCCTTCTTGCCATAGGTCGGGGGATATGCGTGCAAGAGGGAGATAAGGAACTCCGTTTGAGCGGGTGAAATCTGCGTGAATATCGTCGCTCAGAATGAGAATGTCGTGTGCGCGCGCGATTGCGCTGATCTTTTCCAGTTCTTTTTGGCTCCACACCCTGCCACTTGGATTATGCGGGTGCGTGAAGAGGAAAAGATCCGCTCGCGTCATTGCTGATTCGAGAGCTTCGAAGTCAATGCGTGCTTTCGATGTCGTATCGAGCAGTTCGACACTTTCGATGGAGGCTCCGGCATATTCGCATACTTCAAGAAAAGGGTGGTATGCGGGAGTCAAGGTGACGACACGCGCTGGCCTTCCGGTCCTGTGGGGGATGATGAGATGAACGAGGGCGGCGACGCACTGAACGATGCGTGGAAAGAAAACACAATCGTGAGGATCGGGAGTCCAGCCGTGGCGTCGATGCTGCCAATTGGCGGCGCTTTGACGGAAATCATCAAAGACTTCTGTATAGCCATAAGACCCTAGTTTTGCCGCAGTTTCAACGGCTTCGATAACGGCGGGAGCGGTACGAAACTCCATGTCGGCAACACTGAGTGCAAGGGTTTTGCGACCAAGCGGTGCTGCGAGGAGATCCCATTTTGCGCTGTGAGTGTCCCAACGAGAAAGAGGAGAGTGAAAGTCGAATTCTGCTTCTGTCATTTGTCATCTCCATTGAGTTCGTTGAGATAGTTGTAGATGGAGAAGCGAGTGCATCTCAGTGCCTGAGCCGCTATTTCTGCAGCATCTCGCAGGAGGAAGAACCCCTTTGCCTGCAGGTGGCGGATAACTTCTACTTTGTGTTCCTTCTTCATTTCTTCCACGGGAAGATGAACGGATGAGATCGCTTGCGTCAGGAGGAGCCGGGAGAGCTCGTCAAGGTCGTGAACGAAAACTTCTTCCTCTGTGTCCTTGTGGAGTGGACAAGCTTCCTGAACTCCCGTGAGGGTAGCGGTGAGTGCGTGAAGTTGTTCCCACTGGCTGATGTCCCGATTGATACACAGTGCGGCGGCGGGGATACCTTCTGCGTTGCGAAGAATAATCGTGGTGGAAAGAAGCGGTTTGCCTGTCGGGGAGGTCGTGCGGTATCCGATGCTTGTTTTCAGCTGTCCGTTTGCTGCCTCACTTAAGAGTTTATCGGTTGCAGGACCGCCGATCGTGCGACCAGTGACATCTCCGCTGATCGCGATGATTGAGCGTGGGAGACGGGAAAGATCATGGATGATGACTTCCGAAGGGCCAAGCACACTTGCTGCAAGAGGTTCAACGAGTTGTTGAAGTGTTGAGAGGAGTTCATTGTGCTCAGAGGGTTCTGAATTGTGAGTGAACATGAGCTTCCCTTCTTTGGGTCCCGGCTCTTTAGTTTTGTAGTGTAGTGAATCAATATCCATATGACAACAATTTGTTGAAGTCAATCCTGTTCTCAGCTGCTTTAGGGCGGCGCGGGATGTGCTGGAAATACTGTGTGTTCCTGTGTCTCACAATCTGGTCTGCGTACACTGTGTGCCTTCCGGCGCGCTCATACTTATGCGCATGACGACCTTCGCGACCACGATGCACCGCCCCTTCGGGTGCCTCATGCGTGCGCGAATGTGTATGTGATCGACCCATAAAACACCACAGTTGATCACCGCCGCCTCAGAAAAACCCCAGAAAAGTGGGCAAAGCGGCGCCGAAGAATCGGATACCAACCATGACTCTTGTCTACACCCCTGCGCCCTCGACTGACATCGACGACACCCCCGCCCAATCCTTCACCGACTTCCTCAACGTCCTCGCTCACCTGCGGCTCTCACCGGCCACAGTGGACCTGGACCTGGATCGTCGCTCCCTCATCATCTGCGGAAAACGCGTGAAACTCTGTACCAAAGAATTCGAACTCCTCGCCCACCTCGCAGCTCACGCTGACCGCGCGGTCTCCCGTGAAGAACTCTTCGCAAGCGTGTGGTCAGGCTCAAAACTCAGCCCTGAATCGCGCACCGTCGATGCCCACATCCGCCGACTGCGTCAGAAAATCACCGATGCCCCGGATCTCGTCTCAACGGTCAGAGGCGAAGGCTACCGATTCAACACAAGCTCCGGTGTCCGCGTACACACAAAACGCGTCCACACCCTCGCCGCCTAAAAGAATCCGAACGACACACAATACGGATTCCACACATACAGCGCGAGTTCATCAAATCACGAGACGGAAAAACTCCGAATCGGCAGCAAGCTCTTCAACGTGCAAAGGAGAAGACTCCATCCTGGAACGCAAAGCCTCGATATCAGTCTTATCTTGAATATCGATGCCCACAAGCGCAGGCCCAGATTCACGGTTGTTCTTCTTCGTGTACTCAAAATGAACAATGTCGTCGTTCGGCCCTAATACCTCTTCAAGGAACATACGTAAAGCACCCGGCTGCTGCGGGAAAGTCACGAGGAAATAGTGACGCAAGCCCTCGTGACGCAGCGAACGCTCCATGACTTCCGCGTAGCGCGTCAAGTCATTGTTTCCTCCAGAAACGAGGGCGACCAAAGCCCCCTGAGCTGAGCCAAGAAGCTCTAGGCGCTGCTTGGGAGTGGACAGTCGCTCGTGGATCGCCGCCGAAGCAAGCGCCCCAGCAGGCTCAGTAATCACGCCGTCGCTTTGATACAGCTCCAGCATCTCCGTACACACTGCGCCCTCGGAAATGACAAGAACATCATCGACATAACGACGAGCAGCCTCAAAAGCAAGCAAACCCGCACGACCCACTGCAGTGCCATCAACAAAAGGATCAAGTGAAGTCACATCCACAAGACGACCCGCATCAAGAGCAGCCCGCATAGAAGGAGCACCTTCGGGTTCCACACCAATCACCTTCACCTCAGGGCGCATATGCTTCACCCAGGTCGCCACCCCCGCGAGAAGACCACCACCGCCGACAGGCACGAGGATCGCTGCGGTATCTGCGGGCATCTGCTCAAGTAACTCCACACCGATCGTGCCTTGACCTGCGATCGTCAAAGGATCATCGTAAGGATGCACATACACGCGCCCACTTGCCCGAGCACTCTCCTGAGCAAGAGCATTCGCACGATCAAAAGTCCCTTCAACAATGACCTGTTCGACCCATTCGCCGCCAATGACGCGGATACGATTACGCTTTTGACGGGGCGTATTGGAGGGCAGATAAATCGTTCCCCGCACACCCAGATGCGCACAGGCATATGCCACGCCCTGTGCATGATTGCCTGCTGAAGCGCACACCACGCCGCGTTCACGTTCCAGCGGAGTAAGAGCAGCCATACGCGCGTAAGCGCCGCGCACCTTAAAGGAACGGCATTTTTGAGAGTCTTCGCGCTTCAAAAGAACATCAACACCGGTCTCATCCGACAGGCGCTCTGAACGCGCCAAAGCAGTACGATGCACAACACCGGAAAGAATCGACGCAGCAGCTTCGATATCTGCCGGTGTCGTTCCTGAGTGTGTCATTGGTGTCAAGTGATTGACCATCTGCTGCTCCCCCGAATCCACGCATCGCTATCGCGACTTTTTACCGAGGGGAAGTCTAATGCGCACCCCTTAAACTGAAGCAATGACTTCCACGCTCAAAGACCCGCTCGTATGGATCGACTGTGAAATGACCGGACTGAACGTTCGTGAAGACGCGCTGATCGAAGTCGCAGTCATCATTACGGATTCAGATCTCAACCCCGTAGATCAAGGAATCGATGTCCTCATCACTCCTGACCAATCGGCACTCGATCGCATGAATGACTTCGTGCGTAACATGCACACCTCCTCCGGACTCCTTGATGATCTTGCTCGAGGC
>JASBZF010000087.1 GCA_029983625.1 Pauljensenia sp.
GTCAGCTGCGAGGATCCCGGCGGCGACCGCATACCAGGCCCCGAGGGGGGAGGTGTCGGTTGGGTGCCCTTCGCGGACAAAACGCATGAACTCGGTAACGGTGAGAACATCGGCGTCTCCGTGCCCACCCGAATCTCCGGTGATCGGGATAGTGGCATCGCCCTCGGCACTGTAGTCGCAGCGGTGTGTCCACAGGCGAATGAGGCCACCTTCGGAGTCACCGAAGTTTTCCATGCGCCCTTCGGTGCCGATCACGGTGTAGTTACGCCAGTAGTCAGGGGTGTAGTGGCACTGCTCGTAGGAGGCGTAAACCCCAGATTCCATGCGCATGAGCATCATTGAGATGTCTTCCACGTCAATGACGGGGTTCAGTCGGGTTTGAGCCAGGGGCGGCCAGTTGTCGTAGGAGAACCACTGGCCCATGAGGAGGTGTGAGTTGTCTGCCCTGTCGGCAACCTGGTCGTAGACGGTGAGGCCACCCATCGCGACAACTTCGGTGGTGTGGGAGTCTGCGAGCCAGTGCATGACGTCAATGTCGTGGGCTGCTTTTTGCAGGAGGAGAGAGTTGACGTGTTCACGTTCGGAATGCCAGTCCTTGAAGTAATAGTCGCCGCCGTTGCCGACGAAGTGACGACACCAGATGGCTTTGACTTCACCGATGCGCCCGGAGCGGATCACGTCGCGCATAGCGCGGACGACGTTCATGTGGCGCATGTTGTGGCCGACGTAGAGTTTCGTTCCGGTTTCGTAGGCGGTTTTCAAGATGGCGGTGGCAGAATCCAGGTCGATGGCGAGGGGTTTTTCAAGGTAGACGGGGATTCCGGCGGCGAGGAGTTGGCATGAGATCTGCGCGTGCGTGTCGTCGGGGCTGGTGACGAAAGCGACATCAACGCCTTCGGCAATAAAATCCTCAACGTTTCGCACGGTGGCAACTTCGGAAGGTTCGCGTTTGAGACGCATTCGGATGTGATCGTCCACACCTGGATGCGGATCGCAGACCAGGGTGATCTTCCCGTTGTTCTCGGGAAGTTCTGCGGCGAGGGCGAGGCCAGCGCGTGCTCCGCATCCGACGATCCCGACTCGTAGTGTGTCCAAGGAGGGCAGGGGTGCAAGAGTGCTCATCGTCGTGTGCTCGCCTTTCTTTTTGCTGCGTGGAGTGAAAAGGGAAAGTGCCCATCAGGGTGAAGGGAAGAGGGGTGAAAAACGTGCTTCGTGAAGCTTTTTCACAAGCGTGATCGCCTCATAGGACTGTCCGAAAGGAAGGCCGAAGGGATCGTGAGGATTGTGTCTTTTCATACACTCCTCACCTTGGCTCCTCGTCATCGAGTTCTCCTCAACGTCACCGACCGTTGCGTTCACGGCCGTTTGTGTATGGAAGTGACCCTACCAATATCAGTGTGTTTATTAAAGAGCTGCGCTTGACATGAAAGAAACACTCCCCGTAGCCGCACGAATGTGCGTCGCTCAGAAATTCAGTTCAGCCCCATCGTTGCGGTGAAGGGCGAGAAGTACCACAGAGCTGCGGCAACACCCGCTAAAAGTGCCGAATCCATCCAGCGGTTCCTCGACGCAAACCAGGGCCTTCCCGGAAGGAAAAGACGTAAAATAGCCATTGCAGCCAGTGTTGCCACGAGCGCAAAAACCGCGCGATGCGGATGATTCGTCAGCGCGAAAGCAATCACAGCAGACACGCCTCCAAGGGGCACAAGCATGGTCACCCACTCCCACCATCGTGAGCGTTCCCTCTCGAAGTCGTGCGCACTCATGCTCTTCAGGGTAGCTGGTGACTCCTCCATCACACCTTGAGGACACCATAAGGAACGAGGTCGGGGCTACGATGTTCATAGAGCGCGAATTGAGTCGCGCGCATTTTCACGCGAAATGAAGGAGCCTTCGTGACTTCCCGTTACATCGTTGTCGGGCCTGAATCAGCGAATGCCGCACGCGAGGTGGCAGACGAACTCGCAGTTATCCTCACCGAAGGCGGAACCTTCACTCGTTTCAGTGCCTTAGAGGGCATCACTCCTTCCGAGGCGGCCCTTACCCCCACAACGGCTCTGGCGGCAACCCTTGAAGCAATCCGCACAGCCGACACCGATACCGTCCTCATCGATGGTGTCACCGCCCTCGATGCGAGGACTTGTGATCCGATCGGCTGGAACCTCGACCTCGCTGCTTCTGCACAAGCCCAGATCGTCCTCGTTCTTGATGCCGAGGGCGCAAGCATTGACCTTCTCGAAGAAGAGATCCGCGTCTTCGCTCAGCGAGCCGCTGCTGCTCATGCGACTCTCGCCGCCGTCGCACTTCCCGCAGCGTTGATCGAACACGTCAACGCAGATGCGCTTCTCCTTCCGCTGCCCCTCAGCCGTGCTCAAGTTGATGCGCTGCGTGCCCTACCGGAGCCCACTGCAGTTACCCCTCTTGCCTTCCAGGCTGACCTTATTGACCGCGCCCGTGCCGATCGTCAGCGCATCGTTTTGCCCGAGCCTGAAGACGACCGCGTTCTCCTCGCCGCAGCTGAAGTCCTGAGACGAGGTATCGCCGAAATCATTCTCCTCGGGGATAGTCAGACAGTTTTTGCGCGCGCAAGCGAACTGGGTATCGATCTGTCTGCTGCGTCCGTTGTTTCCCCTTCCGACCCTCAGCTCCTTGAAAAGTACGCAGCTGAATTCGCGCGCCTACGTGCAAAGAAGGGTGTCACCCTCGAACAGGCACGCGAAAAGATCCAGGACGTGTCCTATTTCGGCACGATGATGGTCCATATGGGGGATGCTGACGGCATGGTCTCCGGTGCCGCCCACACAACCGCCCACACGATCGTTCCTTCTTTCCAAATCATTAAAACAGCGCCCGGCGTGTCGATTGTTTCCTCGATTTTCCTTATGCTCATGAAAGATCGGGTCTGGGCTTTCGGTGACTGCGCCGTCAACCCGAACCCGACCCCCGAACAGCTTGCCGACATCGCTATCACTTCGGCCCGCACCGCCACACAATTCGGTGTCGCTGCGAAGGTCGCGATACTGTCGTATTCGACCGGCGATTCCGGTTCAGGCCCCGATGTTGACGCCGTGATCGAGGCGACCCGCATTGCCCGCGAGAAAGCCCCTGAACTTGCCATTGAAGGGCCGATCCAGTTTGATGCTGCCGTCGATGCGGCTGTTGCGTCCAAGAAACTCCCCGACTCGTCCGTCGCCGGACATGCCACCGTCTTTGTCTTCCCGTCCCTGGAGGCAGGCAACATCGGCTACAAGGCTGTTCAGCGTTCTTCCGGTGCGGTCGCTGTCGGCCCGGTCCTTCAGGGTTTGAATAAGCCGGTGAACGATTTGTCGCGCGGCGCTCTTGTCGAAGACATTGTCAATACTGTTGCCCTCACTGCCGTCCAGGCGCAAGGCTGATCCCACTCCCCTTTCCCGTCTGAAAGCACTTTTCCTCTTCTCCTCGTCGAGGGCGGCGCTTTTCTCCTCATGAGTTGCCCCGCCCTCGGCACACCGCCGAGTCCTGTCTCGCCCAACTTGAAAGGCCACCTCGTGACCCAGACCGTCCTCGTCATTAACTCCGGTTCTTCTTCCATCAAGTACCAGCTCATCAACCCTGAAACCGGCGACGCTATCGCTAAGGGAATCGTGGAGCGTATTGGTGAAGAACTCGGGGAAATCACTCACACCTACGCCGGTGATGTCACCAGCGAAGAGCGCGCCATCCCCGACCACGAGGTCGGTATGCGCGAGGTTCTTCGTCTTTTTGACGAGAAGGGGCCTGCGCTTTCCACAGCGGGTATCGTTGCTGTCGGTCACCGCGTTGTTCAAGGTGGGAAGTACTTCGCCGGTCCTGCCCTCATCACCGACGAGGTGCGAAATCTGATCGAGCAGCTTTGCCCGATGGCTCCCCTGCATAATCCCGCCCACCTCAAGGGCATCGATGTCGCCCGTGACCTCATGTCCGACATCCCTCACGTCGCTGTTTTCGACACTGCGTTTTTCCAGCAGCTTCCCGCAAAAACTTCCACCTATGCCTTGAATGCTCAGGTCGCTGAAACTTACGCGGTTCGTCGCTACGGCGCACACGGTACCTCTCATCAGTTCATTTCAGGCGAGGTCGCGAAGTTCCTTGGACGCGATGACCTGAAGCAGATCGTGATGCACCTCGGTAATGGCGCTTCGGTTTCTGCGGTGAAGAACGGTCAGCCGATCGACACATCTATGGGCCTTACTCCGCTTGAGGGTCTTGTGATGGGCACGCGCACCGGCGATATTGATCCGGCGGTTGTGTTCCACCTTGCCCGCCAGGGCGGCATGTCGATTGACGAGATCGATCACCTGTTCAATAAAGAGTCAGGTATGAAGGGCCTGACCGGTGAAACCGATATGCGTTCAGTGTGGAAGCTCATCCACAACGATGAGGATCACGAAACGCAGGCGAAGGCCCGTGTTGCGATGGATATTTACATTAATCGCCTCCTCAAGTACGTCGGTTCTTACACGGCTGAACTCGGGGGCCTTGATGTCATCACTTTCACTGCCGGTATCGGTGAAAACGACTGGAATGTGCGTCGTGAGCTCGCTGAAGCTCTTGCACCTTTCGGTGTGAAGATTGATCTTGAGAAGAACGATGGTCGTATCGGTGAGCCGCGTATCATCTCGACACCTGATTCGAGTGTTCTTCTCCTCGTCTATCCGACAAATGAAGAGCTTGCGATTGCTCAGCAGGCACTCACGCTGCTCTGATTTTTGTGTCGTGAATTCGTCCACGAGGGCGGTTCAGGTTGTGGCCTGAGCTGCCCTCGTGTGTTGTATCTGAGTGTGCTCGCCCTCGAGAATCTCTGACTAGCTCGCGATCCTGTGATGCTTCGCCCTCGGAAGGAAGTGGAGGTGGCAGAGGCGCAGGCAAAACCGAAGTATTCTTCGTTTTCTTAGCAAAAAGATCTGATCTTCTGCCACTTCACCCCTTTTTCCGAAGTATTCTTCCGTTTTTAGTGTGTGCGGCGTAAACTGATACGCACAACACGAAGTTTCCGAAGAATTCTTCGTTTATTCATCACAGAAGTGAGGGAGTCATGCACCCCCAGGACGCTGACGCGACCGCCGCCACGATTGGCCACGCGATACGTGAGATGCGCAGAAGCTACCGCCTCACTCAAACCCAACTCGGGGAACTTGTTGGCCTGTCGGATAAGACGGTGCGTGACATTGAAAAAGGAACGGGCTCACCCAGTGTGAAGGCGCTCCTGGCGACACTGTCCACTCTTGGCCTCAGAATCGAAATCACAGACTCATGAGCCTCACTTCACTTCGTTTCCTTGACGTAGCCGACGTGTACAAGGGTGAGGTTCTGGCTGGGCATCTGCGCCGACACGCAGGAGCTGAGGTCACTTTCACCTATCTTCCTGATTACTCAGGAGCCCCTGTTTCTTCGTCTTTACCTGTATCGGCTCAGCCGGTCACAACTTTCGGCGGTGCCGTACCGAGTTTCTTCGCTGACTTACTCCCAGAAGGACATCGGCTCACCATTATGGCCCGCGCGACGAAAACTTCCCTAGATGACGAGTTCACTTTGCTTCTTGCCATCGGCGGCGATACTCCCGGAGACGTGAGGATCCTGCCTCACGGAAATATCCCGCATGAGGTTGTTCCCGCAGTGGATTTAAGAGGCCCGCACGTTGATTTTCGTGCGATCAGCGATCTTGTGGATGAGGTCGCTCTTCCTGGCGTGCAGTCCAAAGCTTCTGCTTCGATGGTGACAACGCCCGTTCAAGCTCTTGAGCAGGGTGTGATTTTAAAGATTGATCCTCGAGATCACCCTCACCTTGTCCTCAATGAAGCACTGCACTTAAAGAAAGCTCAGGAACTCGGTGTGCCTGTCTCCACTCATCAGGTGCTCACCGATGCGCAGGGGGTTCATGGTCTTGTTCTGCATCGTTTTGACCGGACCTGTGACTCTTCTGGACACCTGATACGCCTCGCCCTCGAAGATGCCGGACAGGTACTCGGGATTTGGCCTGCTCATAAGTATTCAGTGAACAGTGAAGAAGTTGTTCAGGCACTTGCTGCTCGAACTCACGCCCCGCTTTTAGCGACACGCACTCTTTACATTCATTTCCTGTACGCATGGTTAACAGGTAACGGTGATCTCCATGCGAAGAATGTCAGTATTCTTCAAGATCTTTCGGGGAAGTGGAAGGTTGCTCCCATCTATGACATTTCGAGTACCGTCGTGTATGCGGATATGACGATGGCTCTTCCTCTTTCCGGTCGGACGAAGGGGCTTCGCCGACACCATTGGGATGACTTTGCTCATTCGATTGGCTTGCCGCTACGGGCCGCTCACGCGATTAATCAACACGTTTTAAAAGTCGCTTCCAGTATTGATTTAAGCAGCCTGCCTTTCACAGGCTCGCCCCTTCATGCGGCACAGCGGGAATTACGATTGCGACGCGCTGAGATTGCGTGATGCAAAAACTGCAGGCGTGAAGATTCGCGTTATGGGTCAAGGATGTCGCCCGGATTCTTGCACATACAGGTGTGGGGGGGGGGGGGG
>JASBZF010000088.1 GCA_029983625.1 Pauljensenia sp.
GGGGGCCCCGTTCTCGTGTTTCGGACGAGTCGCCCACTGTACGGACGCGCCCTCGGCACTGACGTGTTCGGGGCACACAATGGCTTTATGGCGACACTTGATTTGGCAGTGATTCCCGGTGACGGTATCGGTAAAGAGGTCGTACCCGAAGGCATTAAAGTCCTCGAAGCTGTGCTTGAAGGAAGCGGCCTGAGTTTAAAGACCACCCACTATGACTTGGGCGCGCAACGCTGGCATCGGACGGGGGAAACTTTAACCGATGAGGAACTCGAAGCGATTAAGACACATGACGCGATCCTCCTGGGAGCGGTGGGTGATCCTTCTGTTCCTTCCGGTGTCCTTGAGCGTGGTCTTCTTTTGAAGCTCCGCTTCGCTTTGGATCACTACGTGAATCTGCGTCCTTCCAAGTATTTTGAAGGTGTTCCGAGTCCTTTGGCTTGTCCTGGTGACATTGATTTCGTGGTGGTACGTGAAGGAACTGAGGGACTGTATGCGGGAAATGGCGGCGCGCTTCGTGTCGGCACCCCTGAGGAGATCGCAACCGAGGTGTCGGTGAATACGGCTTTCGGTGTGGAGCGTGTGGTCCGCTATGCATTCGAGAAAGCGGCTTCGCGTCCAGCTCAGCATCTCACCCTTGTCCATAAGCACAATGTTCTTGTTAACGCCGGTCACTTGTGGCGCAGAACTGTTGAAGCTGTGGGAGCGCAATATCCTGAAGTCCGCGTTGACTACTGTCACGTTGACGCGGCAACGATTTACCTTGTTACCGATCCGCAGCGTTTCGATGTGATTGTGACGGATAATCTCTTCGGCGATATTCTCACCGACGAAGCTGGGGCCATCACCGGCGGTATCGGTTTGGCAGCGTCGGGCAATATCAATCCTGACGGGGTTTTCCCTTCTATGTTTGAGCCCGTTCACGGTTCGGCTCCAGATATCGCAGGGCAAGGCAAAGCAGACCCGACGGCAACGATCGCTTCGGTTGCTTTGCTCCTTGACCACATCGGACGAGCTGATCTTGCCGCAAGGGTGGATGCTGCGATTGAAAAGGATATGGCGGCTCGTGCTCGGGCTGTGGCCGCAGGTCAGCCTCTGCTGCGTTCAACTACGCAGATCGGTGATGCTCTGGTCGCGGCACTGGCTTAAATACACTCGCTTCATTCAATCCCTGTACCGTTTTCACGTGGATCGCCCTCGTCCCACGTGGACGGTCACATAACGGAATCTGTGCGGGCAAGCGTACTGTAGGCCATATCCTGTTGAGGAGAGTAAAGGACCAGGAGGAGAACATGGTGACTGCACACGTCCCAACGGAACTTGAAGCGCTTTCAGAAAAGCCAGTTGCTTCCGCCTCCGAACTGGCGGGTCGTTTCCCACTGACTCGCAGTGAGCATCCTGCATCACAGGCGCACTATGACACAGTGATGAAGGAACTGGCGTTTGGGCGTGAGTTCACCGATCACATGGCGCATATGCGCTGGACTCAAGAGTCTGGGTGGCATGATCGGGGCGTTATCCCTTACGGTCCTCTCAGTCTTGCTCCCGCAGCTTCTGTCCTCCACTACGCGCAGTCGGTTTTTGAGGGCTTAAAAGCGTATCGTCATGATGATGCTTCGATCTGGATTTTCCGCCCCAGCTATAACGCTGCGCGTTTGAACCACTCGGCGAAGCGTCTGGCCCTGCCTGAGGTAGAGACTGAGGATTTCCTTGCCTCTTTGGTGGATTACGTGCGCGCGGACGCGAAATGGGTTCCCGAGGGCGAGGGCGCGAGCTTGTATCTGCGTCCTTTCATGTTCGCTTCGGAAGAATTCGTGGGCGTTCATCCGGCTGGGGTCGTGGATTATTACGTGATTGGTTCACCTTCTGGTCCCTATTTTACCGCCGGTTTTACCGGCGTGCCGATCTGGGTGGTGAGGGGCTATCACCGCGCAGGTCCGGGCGGAACCGGTTCAGCGAAATGCGGCGGCAACTATGCTGCGTCACTGATGCCGCAACAGCAGGCCGCCGAGAAGGGTTTTTCTCAGGTCTGTTTCCTGGATTCTTACGAGGAAAAATACATCGAAGAACTCGGCGGCATGAATATGTTTGTCGTCATGGCTGATGGTTCGGTGCGCACGCCTGAGCTGAGCGGAGTGATCCTTGAAGGTGGGACTCGTTCAGCGATTTGCCGCCTCCTCAGGGATGAGGGTGTCGATGTGCGCGAAGAGCGGATCGGTATCGATGACCTGGTTGCTGATATACGTTCTGGGAAAGTGACGGAAGTCTTTGCCTGTGGTACTGCTGCAGTGGTGACTCCGATTGCGCGTTTAGCCAGCGATGATTTTGATGTCGAGGTGCCGATCGGGGAGAGGACGCGGCATATTCATCAGCGTCTCACTGATATTCAGTGGGGTCGTGCGTCAGATCCTTACGGGTGGATGTATCGGATCGACTGAACCTTTTGCTGCTGCGATCGTAATGGTCGTTGCTGTGGGATGAGCGTTGAAGAGCGAGGGCTGCTTTTGTAGCGTCCATCTTGCGGCACCTTCGACGAAGTTCCTTCCTGAACTTTTAGGCTGGGATGGAGTGTTAAAACGCAGGAGGCTTTTCAATGGCTAGGCAGCTTCGCTCGGCGACCTCGACGCAGGGACGCAACATGGCGGGTGCGCGCTCATTATGGCGGGCAACGGGGATGACCGATGAGGATTTTGGGAAACCCATTATCGCTGTCGTCAATTCATTTACTGAGTTTGTTCCCGGTCATGTCCATTTGCGTGATGTCGGCTCGCTTGTCTGTGAGGCGATCCGCAGCGCAGGTGGTGTCGCGAAAGAGATGAACACCATCGCCATTGATGACGGTATTGCGATGGGGCACACGGGAATGCTGTATTCGCTTCCTTCTCGTGAGTTGATTGCCGATTCGGTTGAATACATGGTGAATGCTCACTGTGCGGACGCGATGGTGTGTATTTCCAATTGCGACAAGATTACGCCCGGTATGCTCATCGCTGCGATGCGCTTAAATATCCCGGTTGTCTTCGTCTCTGGTGGTCCGATGGAGGCCGGGAAGAATATTGATCCTGCGGCGATTATCGGAGCGGCAACCACCGGGCACGGCAACCTCGTCACGGTGATGAACGCGACGGCGAATGATGAGATCGGTGACGAGGAGCTTTTAGCGATTGAAAAAGCGGCCTGTCCGACCTGTGGCTCCTGTTCGGGAATGTTCACCGCAAACTCTATGAACTGTCTTACTGAAGCGCTGGGGCTTTCTTTGCCGGGTAACGGTTCGACTCTCGCCACTCATGTGGCACGTCGTGATCTTTTTACTCGCGCAGGTTCCCTCATCGTCGATTTGTGTCAGCGGTACTACAAAGAGGATGACGATTCGGTTCTTCCGCGTGCGATTGCCACTCGTGATGCTTTCCGTAATGCGATGACTCTTGATATGGCGATGGGTGGGTCGTCCAATACGGTTCTTCATCTTCTCGCTGTTGCGCACGAGGGCGGAGTCGATTTTGATTTAAACGATATTGCTGAGCTGGGGCAAAACGTCCCCTGCTTGTCAAAGGTCGCGCCAAATCACAACGACTACCACATGGAGGATGTGCATCGGGCTGGCGGTATTCCCCGTATCCTCGGTGAGTTGGATCGGGCTGGTTTGCTTGCGCATTCGGTCCATTCGGTCCATTCTTCTTCCTTGAAAGAATGGCTTGCCCACTGGGATCTGAAGTCTGTGAGCGTGACTGCAGAAGCGCTTGACCTGTGGAGGGCGGCGCCCGGTAATGTTCGTACCTCGAAAGCATTTTCGACTGCGAATACCTGGGCGGAACTTGATTGTGATGCAGCACAGGGCTGCATCCGCGATGTTGAGCACGCGTACACGGCCAATGGTGGCCTTACGGTCCTTTTTGGAAATCTTGCTCCCGAGGGGGCGATTATCAAAGCTGCGGGGATTGACCCAGAGCTTTTCCATTTTGAAGGTCGTGCGCGCGTGATGGAATCCCAAGAGGAGGCTATTGACAGGATCCTCGATCACAGCGTCAAAGCTGGTGATGTTGTGGTGATCCGCTATGAGGGTCCTGCGGGGGGGCCTGGAATGCAAGAGATGCTGTATCCCACGTCTTTCTTAAAAGGTCGCGGCTTAGGGAAAGCATGTGCGCTCATCACCGATGGGCGTTTCTCGGGCGGAACTTCAGGTATTTCCGTGGGACATATTTCCCCAGAAGCGGCAGATGGTGGATTAATTGGTCTGATCGAAGACGGTGATCGCATCATTATTGACGTGAACGAAGGGCGTCTTGAACTCGATGTTCCCGCAGATGAAATTGAAGCGCGTCGCCTCGCTCAGACCAGGCGTGAGCATCCGTGGACACCGAAGAATCGTGACCGTGCTGTCTCTCCTGCTCTTCAGCTTTACGCGGCTACCGCGATGTCAGCGTCTCAGGGCGCGGCGCGCGACGTGTCGCGTGTGCTGCGCTGAAAGGAATGGCTCTCGTGAATGACCATGTTGCTATCTACGACACGACCTTGCGTGACGGTGCCCAACAGGAGGGTATTGCGTTAACGGTTGCGGACAAGATCGCAGCCCTTGCGATCCTCGATGATCTTGGGGTTGATTACATCGAGGGCGGCTGGCCGGGCGCGATCCCAAAAGACACGGCCTTTTTTGAGCGTGCTCGTCACGTCAAACTTCACCATGCGAGACTTGCGGCTTTCGGTGCGACAACGAAAGCTGGTGTTCGGGCAGCTGAGGATCCTCAGGTTGCGGCACTGCTGCGCTCGGGTGCAAGCGTGGTGACTCTTGTCGCGAAGTCAGACCCAAGGCATGTGACGAGGGCGCTGCGTACCACTCTTGAGGAGAATCTTCGGATGGTGCGCGACACGGTCGAGTATTTCACCGCCGAGGGCGTGGATGTCATGGTGGACTTGGAGCATTTCTTCGACGGCCTGACTTTCGATGCGCACTACGGTATGACGGTTATGCGTGAAGCGGCTCAGGCCGGTGCTGTTGCTGTTATTCCCTGCGATACAAACGGTGGGAATCTTCCTTCCGAGGTGGGGGCGGTGACGCGACGTGCGCGCGCTCTTCTTGATGAGGCTGGTTTTTCTTCGTGTGTTCTTGGGATCCATACGCACAATGACACCGGTTGTGCGGTTGCGAATGCGATTGCGGCGGTGGAAGCGGGGGCGCGTCATGTCCAGGGAACGGTGAATGGTTACGGTGAGCGCACGGGGAATGCAAATATTTTGACCTGCATAGCGAATCTGCAGCTCAAACTTGGTTACGATGTGATCCCACCCGCTTTAATGGCCTCTTTGGATTCTGTATCGCATCGTATGGCTGAGCTTGTCAACATTCCGCCTTTTGCGCGTGACCCTTATGTGGGACAGTCAGCTTTTGCTCATAAAGCGGGACTTCACGCTTCAGCGATCCGCGTTGACCCTGATCTTTATCAGCATATTGATCCGGCGCTTGTCGGGAACGGGATGCGGATGCTCGTCTCAGAGATGGCGGGTAAGTCTTCGATTGAACTCAAGGCTGAGGAATTAGGGATTGATCTTACTTCGCTTCCGAATGCTGCGGCGCTTCTGGCGCAGAGGGTGAAGGAACGTGAAGCGGAAGGCTACACCTATGATGCTGCGGATGCGTCCTTCGAACTTCTTGCGTTAGCGCAATTGGGGTGTTTGCCGAAGTTCTTGCGCGTGGAATCCTGGAAGGTGACGACGCAAGAGATCGCAGAGGTTCAGGGTGAGCCTTATGCGGCGACTGAAGCGACGGTGAAGATTCACACGGATCGGCGGCATATCCGCACTGCGGAAGGTAACGGACCGGTGAACGCCCTCGATCGTGCTTTGCGTCATGTCATGACTCGCGATTATCCGGTGTGCGCGAGTTTTGAACTGAGTGATTTCAAGGTCCGTATCTTGGACGAGGATCGGGCGGGTACGGACGCGACGATCCGTGTTCTTATTGAAATGACCGATGGGCGGCGTTCATGGTCAACGGTCGGTATCGGTACCGACGTCATTGAAGCTTCCTGGGAGGCACTTTTCGAGGCGTACCACTGGGGTTTGCTTCATTCGGGCACGCTTTCGCTTCTCCAAGAGTGACCTTTCTGTTTCTTTGCGCTTGCCCTGTCGGCTTCTTTGTCTTCGCGCGTGCGCTTCTGCTTTTTCGCCCTCGATTCGCCTGGGATGCAAAGCGAGGGCGAAAATGTGTCCATGCGCGGTGAATACGACATTCCAGGTGGGCCAAGAATCCTCGTTGACTATGA
>JASBZF010000089.1 GCA_029983625.1 Pauljensenia sp.
CTACCCTCAAATCAGGTCCAGTCAAGAAAAGCAAAAACTGAGAACACACGCACAACAAAGCTTTCAATACACAACACCGGCTTTCGGGAAGGATTCCCGAAAGCCGGTGTGAGCTTCAAGTCAGTCCTGAGCGCCAGTCCACGAATCACTCGGAACGTCAGCGGGGAGATTCGGATTAGCAACCCCCACAAAGACCGGGACCTTCACTCCCTTCTTGCGCTGAAGCTCGTAGTCACGCAAAGCACCCAAACCCCACTTGCACAAGAAAAGCAGAGCAACAAGGTTCGTGACCGTCATAATCGCCATCGCGATATCCACGCTGTTCCACACAAGATCAAGGGAAACCAGCGCACCGATCACCACCGAAGCCACCGAGATGACACGTACCGCCCAAGTCGCCACCTTGGAGCCAGTGACGAAGGTCATGTTCGTTTCCGAATACACATAAGCGGCAATAATCGACGAATAGGCGAGGACGAAAATCAAAACAGCCATCGGCATGATCGACCAGGCGCCGAGTTCATGAGCAACAGCCAAACTCGTCAGATTCGCAGGATTCACACCCTCAGCACCCCAGACCTCAGGACCGGCGATGAGGATCACAAAAGCGGTTGCTGTACAGACGATGATCGTGTCGATAAAAACACCGAGCGACTGGATCATGCCCTGACTGACCGGGTGCGGCACAGTCGCAGTTGCGGCCGCATTCGGAGCCGTACCTTGACCAGCTTCATTGGAGAAAAGACCACGCTTCGTGCCGTTGATAATCGCAGCGAGAATCCCCCCACCAAGGCCACCGACAAGAGGCTCAAAAGCGAAAGCACCACGGAAAATCTCAGCCATAACATGCGCAAACTGACCGATGTTCATCACCACAATAACCGCGACCATGATGACGTAGATCATGGACATAATCGGGGCCATCCATTCGGTCACACGAGCAACCGTGCGAATACCCCCAAAAATCACCATCGCAGCAAAAACAAAAAGAAGGGCCGCGATCATGATCTGAGCTTCGGTGAGACCGGCGAAAACAGGTGAAGATCCCGTATCTCCCAGTGCCGCAAGAAGCGTTCCGGCAATCGCATTCGATTGAACAGAAGTAATAACGAAAGCGCAGGTCACAACAGTGATGACCGCGAAAATCGATGCGAGAACCCTGTTCTTCATGCCGAGTTTGATGTAGTAAGCAGGACCACCTCTGAATGTTCCATCCGCAGCGCGAACCTTGAAGATCTGCGCAAGCGTCGCCTCGAAGAAAGCAGTTGCCATACCCACTAAAGCAACGACCCACATCCAGAAAATCGCGCCGGGGCCACCCATGAGAAGAGCCGCAGCAACTCCAAAAATATTACCGACACCGACCCTGGCCGCCAAAGAAATCGTGAAGGCCTGGAAAGAAGAAATTCCACCTTTTGCTTCGCGACGAGAACCCGTTACGGTTCGGATCATTGTCCCGAAATGACGGAACTGGAGACCGCGAGAAGCAATTGTGAGGAAAAGTCCCGTACCGACCAGTACCCACACGGTGACGTGAAGGGTGAGCCAGTCCGCAACCGCCAAAATACCCTGTGCAAGATTCTCCACGTCATTTTCTCCTTCCTGGCCTCGCAAGACCCCTGTTGGATTTGCACAGAATGACATAGATACGACTCAATTTCCTGAGTTGTTCAATAAGTGAACATCTTTGATTCGCGATAATAAAAGCATGACGGCTCCACTGAACCTCCTGCTGGACGAACTCGAAGACGATGGACTTCTGAGCGACATTGATGCCTTATACACGAGTTTTTCTTCGTGGGCTCAATCAACCGGCAGACCGCTCTACCCTCACCAGGAAGAATCTTTCCTGGAACTTTTAGACGGGAAACACCTCATCGCGGCAACGCCGACAGGTTCAGGAAAATCCATGATCGCCCTCGCCGCTCATTTCCTCTCAATGGCGCAAGGAGGACGCTCCTACTACACGGCCCCCCTGAAAGCCCTCGTCTCTGAAAAGTTCTTCGACCTTGTTTCTCTTTTCGGCGCTGACAACGTCGGAATGGTCACCGGGGACGTATCTTTGAACGCTCAAGCTCCGATCATCTGCTGCACGGCAGAAATCCTCGCAAACCAAGCCCTACGCGAAGGGGAAAACCTGGATGCGGATATGGTCATCATGGACGAGTTCCATTTCTACGGTGACCCTCAACGCGGATGGGCCTGGCAAGTTCCTCTCCTTGAACTCACGCACGCACAGTTTGTCGCCATGTCCGCAACACTTGGAGACACCGCGCGTTTTGAAAAAGCATGGGAAGAGAGGACCGGACGGAAAGTCGCGCTGGTCGATGATGCCAAACGCCCAGTCCCCCTTGAGTTTGAATACGTGATCGATCGCCTCCCCGACACGGTTGAACGCCTGTTAAAGGAAGGACGCTGGCCTGTTTACATCGTGCATTTTGCCCAAAAAGATGCTGTAGAAACCGCACAATCCTTCGATAAGGCAAAACTGATCGACGCGGAAAAGAAAGAACGAATCGCTCAGGAACTGCACACAGTCTCCTTCGGACGCGGCTTCGGTCAGACACTCCGCTCACTCCTCTTACAGGGGATCGGCATCCATCACGCGGGGATGCTGCCGCGCTACCGCCGCCTCGTCGAACGCCTCACCCAGCAGGGCCTCCTGCCGATTGTCTGCGGGACCGACACTCTCGGTGTCGGCATTAACGTCCCGATCCGTACCGTCCTCCTCAGCTCACTCGTGAAGTTTGACGGCGAACGGATGCGCCACCTTTCCGCACGCGAATTCCATCAAATCGCCGGGCGCGCAGGACGCGCCGGATTCGACACCGTTGGCTTTGTCCGAGTGCTCGCCCCCGAAGAGGAAGTTGAAGCCGCCCGCGAGCGCGCCCGTTTAAATGCAGCGCAGGAAGCAGCAAAGGACGCTCGCAACCTGAAACGTGCGAAGAAAAAGCAAGCAAAAAAGCGTCGCGGCCCCGCTGAGGGAACAATTTCGTGGACGAAAGGAACTTTTGATCGTCTCGTCACCGCTTCCCCCGAAGCTTTGCGCTCTCATTTTGCTCTCACACATGCGATGGTGCTGAATGTTCTTGCCGGAGCACAGATCGCTCAGCGTGACCCCGGTCAGCATCTTGTTGATCTTGCGAAGAACAACGACGATCCTGTCACGCGCGCGAATCCGCATCTGCGTCGCCTCGGGGATATTTATTCTTCTATGCGCACAGCCGGTGTCGTTGACCATGTGTCCACTCGTCAAGCAGAACAGGACGGGTTACCGCGACTGCGTGCCGCCACGGATCTCCCTGATGATTTTGCTCTTAATCAGCCTCTTTCTCCTTTTGCCCTTGCGGCAATGGAACTTCTCGATCCACACTCCCCCACTTTCGCCCTCGATATTGTTTCAGTGATTGAATCCGTTCTCGAAGATCCGCGCCCCCTGCTATACGCACAACGTTATGCGGCAAAAGGGGAAGCTGTGAACGCGATGAAAGCCGAAGGACTTGACTACGAAGAGCGAAAAGAAGCCTTAGAAGAAATCACCTGGCCTCGCCCCCTCGCGGAACTTCTCGAAGCTGCTTTTGTCACCTATGTGAAAGCAAACCCCTGGGTCGGGTCCCTTGAACTCTCCCCTAAATCAGTGGTGCGAGAGATGGTAGAAAATGCAATGACTTTCACTGAACTGATCTCCCGTTACGACATTGGCCGTTCCGAGGGCGTGATCTTGCGGTATCTGACAGATGCGTATCGGACTATGCGTCAGATCATCCCTGAGTCTGTGATGAATACGGACCTTGAAGCGATTATTTCGTGGCTGGGTACCCTGATTCGCGCCGTTGACTCCTCACTCCTTGATGAATGGGAAGCTCTCGCCCAGGGCCGTCAGCTCGGCAGCCACTGCGATACGAGCGGCGTTGAACTTCCCTTCGGCGCGAACGAAGACGGAAAAGTGTCCTTCAGCGCGAATCCTCATGCGTTACGCACGGCAGTCAGGAAAGCTCTGTTCCATCGAGTTGAGCTGATGAGTCGGGACGCTGTTGAACTTCTCGCACGAGAAGATGCTTCTTCCGGCTGGGATGAGGCGCGTTGGAATCATGTTCTGGCGCGGTACTGGGCCGAATACGACTGGATTGGTATCGACCAGCAGGCGCGTTCGGCACACTTGTGTCACATTGAAGAGGATCCTTCTTCAGCTGATCTGCTTGCGGCGGGTGCTGCACATGTGGACGAGGGCGGGCACTACTGGCTTGTCACTCAGACTCTGCTGGATCCTCATGGTGATGGCGACTGGCGAATCAGTGCTCTGATTGATCTTGAGCAGTCAGATCGTCAAGGGCGCGTCGCCTTACAGATCTTAGATGTCGGTCCTCACTGATACTTTTTTCGCTTTGAAAGAGCGCACAAGTGCGTTCTTGTGGGGCCTGTGTGCCACTTAAACTTTCCGTTATGACAATTCGTCGAGGGATTGAAAACGCACTGGAAAGAATTGAGTCGGCACGCCAGGCCTGTGGTCGCACGGACCCGGTTGAGTTGCAACTTGCGGTCAAAACTCGCAGCGCCGCCCAGTGTCAGGAAGCGGCCCTGAGCCTTTGCGCTCTTGGATGCCCGATCCTTCTTGGGCATAACCGCGTCCAAGAAGCACGCGCAACAGCGGATGCGATTCACGAGGTCGAAGGCGCTCAGATTGCCCTGATTGGGCCCTTGCAATCGAATAAAATTAATCAGGCCCTCGCATGTGTTAACGCAATCGATACTCTTGATTCTTCCACCCTCGTGAAGAAAATCGATAGCCGTCTCGACACGCCCCTTCCCGTCCTCGTTGAAGTGAATGTGTCAGGCGAGGAACACAAACACGGGTGCGCACCCGCTGAAGCGATGCGAGTGGTGGATTCAGTTCTCGACTCACACATGCTACTTTTCCGAGGTTTCATGACGGTTGGTTTACATTCGCGTTCGGAAAAAGACGTGCGCAGTGGCTACGCTCTTTTACGCGCTCTTTACGACCGTGCAGAAAAAGATACGGGAATTGCCAACCTCACCTTATCGATGGGCATGTCCGGGGACATGGAATGGGCGATCGCCGAGGGCGCAACCCGTGTCCGCGTCGGCACCGCAGTTTTTGGAGCAAGAGCTTAAAAACCGGGAAGTGACAACACAGTCCGACTCAGGGCACCCGGTGAATCCACTCCGAGGTAGAGAACTTCAGAGCGCACCGCGCTTTCGCGAGCTCAATATCCTCTCGCGAAAGCACACCACGCTGCGCACGGTATTTCTGAACGAAAGTATGAATCATCGCCTCGATGACCTCTTCTCGACTTAAGTCAATTTGTGAGCGCATAGGATCAACGTGCTTCACAGCTGAAGCTGTCCCTTTATCGACGAGGCGTTCAAGGCCCGTGCGTAACACGTCCTTCATTTTCTGCGCATTCACGTCGTAGGACATGGTCACATGGTGGAGCATATAGCCGTTGGACCAACGTTTTTGAGCGGCTCCGCCGATCTTACCTTTCTGAGAGGCAATATCGTTCAGCGGCACGTATTTCGCTTTCACTCCCACGCGCTCAAGCGCTTCCATGACCCAAGAGTCAAGGAAAGGATAAGACTGTTCAAAACTCAAACCCTCAACCAGGGCAGTGGGGACGACCAGTGAAAAGGTAATGCAGCAAGCGGGTTCCATGAACATCGCTCCCCCGCCACTGACTCGACGCGACACAACAATGCCGTGACGTTTCACGCCCTCAGGATGTACTTCATTCATGTAGGACTGGAAGGAACCGATCACGACCTGAGGGGCATTCCACTCCCACAGGCGCATAAAAGGTTTACGGCGCCCCGCAGCGACCTCTTCCACGAGGGTTTCATCAAGAGCCACATTGATCACCGGGTCAAGTTCTGGCCCGTGGATCACCTCAAAATCAATATCTCGCCAATTCAGTGCCTGTTTCAGGCCGCGTTTCAGGGCAAGGGCACAATCTAAGGCGCGCACTCCCTCATGAGGATCCACCAAGGGGAAGCGTGTTTCGATGAGTGCGCTCAGTTCTTTGACTCCCATGTCAACAGGAACACCGGTGACAGCTTCTGAGATCCCCGCACAGCGTGCGTGTGACAGGCTCCCCCATTCATGAAAGCGCGCCCAAGCGATTTGGCCATCTCGCACGTCAT
>JASBZF010000090.1 GCA_029983625.1 Pauljensenia sp.
GTGTGTGTTTTGGGTGATGTTTTCTAGGCTGCTTGCTGGGGGGATGTGGCGGAGGAGTTTTTGGATGGTGGGTGGGTATTCGTTTAAGGGTACGAGAACTCCGATGATGAGGGGGAATGTGGGGGCGAGGAGGTTCAGTGCTGCGTAGGGGTCTGTGAGGAAGAAAACTGTAAGAGAGCACAGGATGCCGAGGGCGGTTCCGGTGACGAGGGCGAGGGGGAAGAGTGCGATCGCGCTAAGGACTGAAGAGCGGATGGGGAAAAGGAGGAGGATGCCCGCAAGGTTGACGAACCCTGATGCTGTGGCCAGTGTTGCGGCTGCGAGGACCACTCCCGTTACGTATTGTGTGTCGAGTTGTCGTTGGGAAGTGATGTGAGCAAGAACCCCTGTTTCGCGATCGTGTGCGAATGTCATGACGATGAAGGTGGCGGTCATGAGAAGAACCGACAGGATGAGACCGCGTAGGACGATGTGCGTTGGGCTTGGGGAATGCAGAACGCGACCGAGGAAATAGGAGGAGAAGACTTCGAAAATGGGGGCGGTGAAAAGTGAGACGATGAGTGTTTTCTTATTCGCGAGCATCGCGGAAGAACGGCATGAGAGCACGAAGCTCGTGAGGAAGCGCCGTTGTGGCATCGTGACTCTCCTTTAGGCAGTGAAATCTGTTAATTGTGAAGCGCGTGCGATTCGTGTGAAACGGCCCAGGAGACATAAGCCGAGAATGACCCATGCCGTTGCCGAAAGTGTTCCAAGAGCTAGGGGTGGTGCGGCTGCGAAAAAGTTGAGGTTGTGGTGTGACATGAGCGTGAGGATGCGCATTGTCGGTGACAGGCACATAGCGAGAGAGCCGAGAATCCCTCCGGGGCTACCGAATACACCTGAGAGAAGGAAAAGTGGCATGAGGAGGAGGGGTTCATAGGCGAGGGCGTTCGGAGTTAAAACAAAAACGGAGGCGATGACGAGGGCGGTTCCGAAAGCTCCAAGGCAGGTGAGGAATATGCCGGGTAGGAGGATCGGGGTCGCGATGATAAGAGTGTTGAGTGGTAGGTGGCCGGGGCCTGGTGGTAGCCAGATGATGAGGGCGATCAGGTAGGAAAGAACAGAAGTGAAAGCAACGGAGAATATCAGGGTAGCCAGTGAGAATCGAGCACCAATCCTTGAAGCGAAATGATGGATAAGAATCCCTTTAAAACGCTCAAAACGAATAATCCCCCCGGCATATGGAGTCCTGATAAGAATGGGCGCGCGTGGCGCGCTCGCACTTTCCTATGAGATAGTGCCCCCGTGCTTTCTGATTCCGTGAACATGGACCAGACACTGACCGGCCACGAGATCTTCGAGGACGATCACCCTCACGACCACTGCGGAGTGTTCGGAGTGTGGGCGCCCGGAGAAGATGTCTCTCGACTCACCTACTTCGCCCTCTACGCACTCCAACATCGCGGACAACAATCCGCAGGCATTGCAACCTCAAACGGAGAACACATCCTCGTCTACAAAGACCAAGGTCTCGTCAACCAAGTCTTTTCCGAACAATCCCTCCGTGGCCTTACAGGACATCTCGCCCTCGGACACGTCCGCTACGCGACCACAGGAGCTGACACCTGGAGGAACGCCCAACCGACCCTAGGGCCAACACCGACCGGAACCCTCGCCCTCTGCCACAACGGAAACCTCACAAATACCGTGGAACTCCGCGATCTCGCCCACTCGATCGCAGATCAAGGTGAGGACGTCGAAAGAGGTGCATCCACGGACACCTCTGTTCTGACAGCACTGCTGGGCATGGCAGACCGAATCCCCGGACCCGTCCCCTTTATCCCACCCGCCATCGCCCTCGCTACTCCCACTGGAAAAAACACTGACGGGTCCGTTTCGGATACCGAAGACGAATCACACAACAGCACGGAAACTGAGTCCAACTCCGCCGAGACATTAACTGATGACACCCCTACGCTTATCGCTTCAGCACTGAAAGTCCTCCCGCGTCTCAAAGGTGCCTTCTCCCTGGTCTTCATGGATGAGAACACCTTGTACGGTGCGCGCGATCCGCACGGCTACCGGCCCCTCGTCCTCGGACGCCTGGACTCAGGCTGGGTTCTCGCCTCCGAAACCGCAGCACTCGACCTGTGCGGCGCGACCTTCGTCCGTGAAATTGAGCCCGGCGAACTCGTCGCCATCGATGCAAGCGGCGTCCATTCACGCCACTTCGCTCTGCGTCGTTCACACACCTGCGTTTTTGAATACGTGTACCTCGCCCGACCGGACACCGTCATCGGCGACCGACAAATCGTTGCCGCACGACGTGAAATGGGTGCAATCCTTGCTCAAGAAGCACCAGTTGAAGCCGACCTCGTGATCCCCACCCCCGAATCAGGGACACCCGCAGCGATCGGCTACGCGCAAGCTTCAGGGATTCCTTTCGCACAAGGCTTCGTGAAGAACGCTTACGTCGGTCGGACCTTCATCCAGCCCACACAATCTCTACGTCAGCTCGGCATTCGCCTCAAACTCAACCCCCTACGCGAAGTGATCGCAGGGAAACGCCTCATTATCATCGACGACTCGATCGTCAGAGGAAATACGCAACGCGCCCTCGTGAAGATGCTCCGCGAAGCAGGAGCAGCCGAAGTCCACGTGAAAATCTCTTCCCCCCCGGTGATCTGGCCCTGCTTCTTCGGAATTGATTTCCCGACGAGGGCGGAACTCATCGCCTCCTCGATGGACGTGGAAGGAGTACGCGCCTCAATCGGAGCAGACTCCCTGTCCTATCTGTCAATGGAAGGGATGATCCGAGCAACCCGCCAAGGAACAAGCCTGTGCCTGGGCTGTTTCAACGGCGACTATCCAGAACAGATCCCCAAAGGAACCCCGATTCCAGGCACCCCCGGAGCCTCCACTTGTTAACGCTGAACACACGCCCGTCGAATCCACCCGGACACTTCAGGAGCAGCAATGAGCGACACCGCCCCCCTCGACTACGCAGCCGCAGGAGTTGACACCGCAGCAGGAGACCGCGCCGTCGAACTCATGAAAAACGCCGTCTCACGAACCCATGACGCTACGGTCCTCGGCGCAACCGGAGGCTTCGCAGGAATGGTCGATGCCTCGGCCCTACTCGGAATGGAACGCCCCCTCCTGGCAACGTCAACTGACGGAGTGGGAACAAAAATCGCAATCGCCCAAGCCCTCGATATCCACGACACGATCGGACAAGACCTCGTCGGTATGGTCGTCGATGACATCGTGGTCATCGGTGCCCGCCCCCTCCTCATGACCGACTACATCGCCTGCGGACGTGTCATCCCAGAACGAATCGCGAAGATCGTCACCGGCATTGCCCGCGCATGTGAAGCAACAGGCGTGCCCCTCGTCGGAGGGGAAACCGCTGAACATCCCGGCCTGATGGACCCGGATGACTACGACATCGCGGGCGCAGCAACCGGGGTTGTTGATGCCGCGCAAATGCTCGGGCCTGAACGGGTCGCACAAGGGGATGTGCTGATTGCGATGGCCTCTTCCGGTCTTCACTCGAACGGCTATTCCCTCGTCCGCTCAGTCCTTGCACGCACGAACTCTCCTCTGGAAGGACACATCAACGAGTTTGGCCGGACACTCGGCGAGGAGCTTCTTGAACCGACCCGCCTCTACACGCGCCTGTGCCTCGCCCTCGTGAACGCTCTGGGAGCAGGCTCTGGGACTGAAGGCATCCACGCTTTCTCCCACGTCACAGGCGGAGGTTTAGGGGCGAATCTTTCTCGAGTTCTTCCTCTTGGTGCGCTCGCGGATATTGACCGCGGCTCTTGGGTTGTTCCTCCTGTGTTCGACTGGGTGCGTCGCGGCGGTGACGTGACCTGGGAGGGTATGGAGGACTCTTTGAACCTCGGTGTCGGCATGGTTGCCGTCGTTGGGCGTGACTGTACCGCAGAAGCACTCCGCGTGATACGCGAAGCCGGGGTCGAGGCGTGGATCCTCGGTGAGGTGTCGATGCCCGGTGAAGTCGAAGCGTCGAGTGACTTCGATGGGCGGACGATCTCAGGGACGAAAGGTGTACACGCGGGTGCTGTGCGCCTACGCGGTTCTTATCGGACAGCCTGAAGCTCGGCCCGTCTTCGCGCCCGTCCTCGGAGAAGAACTGCGATCACTTCTGTGAAGGAGTGATCCAGAAATCCTCATCGAGTTCGGGGGCGGAGTTCTGTGTTTGTGCGAAGTCCGCGTACTTGGAGTAGAGGTCATCGTCCTCGGTCGTCTCGTACTCTTCATCCTCGTACTCTTCGTCTGAGTGTTGGTCAGAGGATGAGAGTTCTCGCTGCAGAGCATCGAGATCGGTATCTGGACTGAAATACTTCAGCTTGCGAGCGACTTTCGTCTGCTTGGCCTTTTGACGGCCGCGCCCCATGGCGTGACCCCCTCCGCGTAGTTCGGGTCCGCTCAAGGCGGTGCCCTGGATGATCAGAAATGTGTCGTGGGTTCATCATAACCGCACAAGAGGAGTGTCCTCATCCGGGCATGGGTCAATGTGGCCAGAATCGTCCTTTGACTGTGGCCCGGATCAGGTGTGACAGTTCGGTAAACTTTGAGCGGATCCGGGCTGGAGTCAGCGCTTTTTCCGAAGGAATCGGCACAGGATAAGAGCGCTGAGCCCAGCAGTTCCAACAATGACGTATCCCACCTTTTTCAGGGCTTCAGGATCGCCCTCGCGTGCGTCCTGGACGGTCGTGGCGACGCGCTTCTTCACTTCCTCCGACTTCGTTTGAACGAAGGTCTTGGCTTCCTCGAACAAGCGCTCAGGCTGGACGCGTGCAAAAAGCTCGTCAACGGTCGCCGTCATTTCGGTGCGCGTGCGTTCGAGTTCGGCGAGGATCTCCGCTTCAGTGCGTGTACTCGTTTCGGTCGTTTCACTCATTTGCCCAGACCTTTCTTAAAGGCGTCGATACTGTCATTGATCCCGGCTTTTGGGTCGGGGACACTGCTTTTCCTTTTGCTGAGCAGTGCTGTGCCGACCATAGCGAGGAACGCAACGATGAAGAGAAGAAGAGCAGTCGTGATGAGGGAGGCAGCCCATGCGGGTAAAGCGAGGGCGAGGGCGAGTTCAATTGAGTGGAACACCCAGGCCAGAAGGTACAGGCTGAAGATCCCTGCAAGCGTCAGGAAGACGGCACCTGCGCCGAGTTTCCTTATGTAATTTTTTGCTTTGACCTTGTTCAGCTCGATCTCTCCGGATACAAGGGTCGTCACCTGCGAAGACAGGGCGGCGAAGAGTTCACCCATTGATGCTGGGCGCTTCTGGGCCGATGCAGGCCCTGGATTTTCGAGCGGTTCCTTCGGTGTCGTCATCAGCGGTACTCGCTTCCTGGTCGAGTTCACGATGTGCTGTCACGCTGGAGTCCAGTTTCTCACGTTCAGGCTCTCCATGCAGTCGCCTTAGCCGAGGTGAAGTCTAGGTGAGCGAGTGCGCGGGGCCTTTGTGCGCTTTCAGTCGGGAATGACGGGGCCGGGCAAGTCTTCGAGGATTTTCTTCGCCCAGTCGATGACCTCGGCCTGTTGAAGGTTCGGAACTGATGGGGTGGCAAGGGAACGAGGGAGGCGGTCGTGATGTTCCTGCGGCTGTTCCTTGCGCTGGTCGGCGACGAGTGCGCGGAGTGCTGAAGTGATCGGATCGGGGTCTTCGTGGCGTGTGCGTGCGTGCGACGCTGGGGTATCGAGGGCGGGAGCAGGTGTCGTCTGAGTGGAGTCGTTACGGGTGAGTGTATGGGGCTGTGCTGTGGCCGCTGCGCGCATGAAGGAGGGCGTATGAGCGAGGGAGGGTGTGCGCGTGGGAGGAGCTGCATGAGCGGAGGATGTTGCGCTTGTTGGAGTCAGTGTGGGCCTTGTGGCAGCGAGATTCTTTCGTGCAGGTTCAGCTTTGATTTCAGGTGTCGCAGTAGGCTCTGCTCCGCCCTCGGGAGTCTGGATGCTTGACCCGATTTCTGTGTTGAAAGCGGATAGGTTTTGGAATACGGAAACGCTGTCCTTGGTGCGTGTGTGCTCTGCTGTGGGTGTCGCTGCCTGCTGTGCTGCTTGCCCCGGTGTGGGCGCCTCGGCGCTTCGGATGGGAATCCAGGGGACGTGAAGCGTGTCTTCGGGAG
>JASBZF010000091.1 GCA_029983625.1 Pauljensenia sp.
AGCCCGGACCGCGCGGTCCGGGCTCCGGCCTTTTCACTCACACACTTTTACACACTGATCTCCTCTTCATTTTCTTTCTTTTATCAGCTAGGTTCCTGCTGAAAGTTTCCAGCTGCTGTATTGTCGCTTTGAATAAAAACAAGAGGCTTTTCTTCGGGAACTTTTTTCAATCTCAGCTACAGAACTGAATTCTCTTATGTTGCGCATGGAACTTATGGCGGACACATGTGTATCTCGCGACTGCTTAGGGCGCGCCGAGACTGAGAGACGTCGAGGGCGCACGCATAAGGCAACATGGTTCTATGCTTTCTTCACCGCGCAAGGGACGCCCTCATCCTCCGAGGCGACCCGCAGCTCCTGGCGACACTGCTCGCCGTGTGGCATCCGAGCGCGCTGTTACAAAGCACACCGCGCATACTCCACACGAAAGTGCGCGTGCTCGCCCTCGTGTGAAACCTGAAGACACCCCCAGAAACTCGCCACGCTCTTCATCACAGCGCACCACCGCTTCGGGGCGCACGCCCGCGACCCCTCTTTCCTCCCACACGAATCGGCGTGTCCGCCGGGTGCGTGCGCGTGCCACAACCGGTCCACGCCAGCCAAAAAATCGGGATCAGAGAGAACGTAGCGACCTCGCACAAGAACGCAAGAACACAGCGCGTTGGAATACGAAACGCAGTTTCGTGATCGGCGGTTTGGAAATTTCGACGCGCTTTCTTTCCGTGTTCCTTTTGACGAGCGTTCTTGCTGTTCTTCTTTTGCCCAATCTGTACGCCTGGTGGCTTCAGGAACAAGAGCTACGTGACATCACCGCGCGCGTGCAGGCAGCACAGGAACGCAATGAAGAGATGCAGCACACGCTTGATCTTTGGCAAAATCCTGACTACATCGCATCCCAAGCCCGCGCGCGTTTAGGGTACGTGAAGCCGGGTGAAACCCAGTTCACGGTGATTGATCCGGGTGAGGAGTACCAGGACCACGCTCAGATCGCGGCGGCGCAGGCTCAGGGGCCGGCTCGTCCCTGGGTGCAAGTGGTGGCTCTTCTCCTGAAAGAAGCGGATGCGCCGTCCGATTCTTCCTCCCTGTCTTCTGCGAATACGGATGAGTGAAACGAATCAACCTATTCCGTATTCCCCCTACAGTCAGCTGTGCCCTCTGTCGTGAATGATTGAAGTAAAGGAGGCTCTCATGAGTGTCGCTCCCGTCGATCCGGCAACGGAATCAGACCTTGAGGTCTTAGGTGAACAGCTCGGTCGCGTGCCGAGGGGTGTTGTGGGAATCGCTGCGCGTTGCCTGTGTGGTCGTCCGACCGTTGTGATGACAGCTCCGCGTTTAGAAGACGGTACTCCCTTTCCGACGACCTTCTATTTGACCTGTCCTCCGATTGTGAAGGCGTGTTCAACTTTGGAAGCTGAGCATGTTATGGACGAGTACAACGCTTTGCTGGCCAAAGACGAGGACGTGCGTGCGCAGTATGCGCAGGCGCATTGTGACTATATTGTGCGTCGTAATCTTCTCGGTGAGGTTGAAGAAATCGCAGGAGTATCTGCGGGTGGAATGCCTGAGCGTGTGAAGTGCTTACACGCCCTCGTCGGTCATGCGCTTGCGGCTGGGCCGGGGGTGAATCCCATCGCGGATCGAGTACTTGAGGTGATGAAGGAACGCGGACTGTGGAGTCGGGAACGCTGTTCGTGCTGAGGGTGTGTTCTGAGGGCTCGTGATGCGCGTGTGGGAGAATCGTCCGGTGACTCGTGTAGCTGGCATCGATTGTGGAACGAACTCCATCCGACTCCTCGTCGCGGACGCGCGCAGGCGAGAAGATGGTTCGCTTGAACTCACGGATCTTACCCGTCAGATGCGTATCGTCCGTCTTGGGCAGGGCGTGGATCGAACTGGGCGCTTAGACCCGGTAGCGATTGATCGGACAATCGGCGCTCTTGTCGAGTATGAGCGTATGCTTCGTCGCCTGGATGCGAGCGCAGTGCGTTTCGTGGCGACTTCAGCGACGAGGGATGCGCAGAACCGTCAGGAGTTCGTCGATGCTGTTCGCAGCGTGCTTGGCGTTGAGCCTGAGGTTGTTGAGGGGACCGAAGAAGCTGCTTTGTCTTTCTGTGGTGCCGTGTCAGCTTTGGAGGCGGGGGAGCCCACTCCGATGCTTGTTGTGGATATTGGTGGTGGTTCGACGGAACTGGTTCTTGGCGACTCGAAGGTGCGTCAAGCGATTTCTGTTGATATGGGAGCTGTGCGTGTAACGGAGAAGTTTTTCGCTCAGTGTGCGCCCGAGCAGGGAATTCCCACTGCCGATGAGGAGCGGGCCTCAGCCTGGATCGATGAACAACTCGACAGTGCTGAACAGGTGGTGGATTTTGATCGCGTGGCAAGCCTCGTCGGCGTTGCCGGTACGGTGACGACTGTCACGGCGCACGCGCTGAAATTATCGACGTATCAGCCTGAGAAGATTCACGGTGCGCGTCTGAGCCTTTCCCAGATCGATGAGGCCGTGCGTTTCATGATTGAACAGCCAATTGCGGTGAAGGCGGCGCTCGGATTCATGCCCGATGGTCGTCAAGATGTCATTGCTGCTGGGGCGTTGATCTGGTCGAGGATCGTGCATCGCGTAGCCGAGCGCGCTGCAAGGCGTGGCACACGCATCACGAGTGTTTGTACTTCCGAGCACGACATCCTTGACGGCATCGCAATGTCGATTGCTCAAAAGTGCCTGTGATGCGGGTAAGTGGCTGAGGTGCCCCCGGTCGGATTCGAACCGACACTGTACCGATTTTAAGTCGGCTGCCTCTGCCGTTGGGCTACGGGGGCTGCGGGCCAGATCGGCCGCGCAGACTCCCACTGTAGTCCTTTGTGCGCGTTGATGCTCTGAAGTGACGTGTGGCGGACCCCTAATTCTTTGTTGTTGCGCTGTCTTTACGCGCAGATTTTCGGCCTGTTATCCGCGTTTGTCGGTAAAATGACCTGAGTTGCGACACGGAAGGAAGTCTTCACTATGAGCTTGGAGAAAGACAAGGGGGAGTGGGCACACGCTTCATCGCATCTGCCGCATACGACCGCTTCTGCGCGAATGTCGATGAGAAGACTAGGAGATCATCTCCTTGCTTTTCTTGCTGACGAAACGAGGGCGGGGCTTCTTGTGATTACGGTTGCAGCGATTGCCCTCTTGATTTCAAATTCGCCTCTGGCTCATGCTTACGAAACTCTTTCTCACACGCATCTTGGGCCTTCTGTACTCGGCTTGAACCTGTCGGCCCATGAATGGGCAGCCGATGGGCTACTGACGATCTTCTTTTTCGTCGTTGGACTGGAACTGAAAACAGAGTTCGTCACGGGCGCTTTACGGGATATGAAGGAAGCGGCGCTCCCGATGATTGCTGCGGCCTTCGGCATGGTCGGACCGGCGATTGTGTACACGCTCATTCAGATGATGTGCCATTCTTCAGCGTGGAGCGGATGGGCGGTCCCTACGGCAACGGATATTGCTTTCGCGGTCGCGATTTTGTCGATCTTCGGTAAAGGGCTGCCGCCGACGGCGCGCACTTTCTTACTCACACTCGCGGTAGTGGATGATCTCTTGGCGATTATCGTGATCGCGGTGTTCTTCTCTTCCGGTTTGAACTTCCTTGCTCTGGCTGCTTCTCTTGCGGTGATTGCCCTCTTCGCGTTTATGACTCGACGAGGTGTGCGCAGTCCCTGGCTGCTCATCCCGCTCGGTATTGTGGCGTGGGCACTGATGGCGAATTCGGGAGTACACGCAACGATCGCGGGTGTTGCTCTGGGCTTGGTGGTTCCGGCTAAGCGCACGCGCGCAGGGCAAATGACTCACGATTTTGCTCAGGCGGTAGGTCCGTGGTCGGCGGGTCTTGCGTTGCCAATTTTTGCTTTCTTCGCTGCTGGTGTTCCGGTATTGGGGGCCGAGGGCGGTGTCCTTGGTGCGCTCTCAGATCCGGTGACCTTCGGTATTGCACTAGCGCTTCCCTTAGGGAAACTCGCGGGTATCTGGGGGTCTGTGGCTTTCCTCACGCGCTTCACGAAGCTGCGTCTAGGGCATGGTGTTGATTTGTCGGACGTGGCGGCGATGGCACTTCTTGCGGGGATCGGCTTTACCGTTGCGATGCTGATTGGTGGTTTAGCTTTCAGCGACGAGGTCGAGGTTTTCCATGCTCGCTTCGGTGTGATCCTCGGGACTTTTGTGTCAGCGATTCTCGCGGCCTTCGCTCTGAAGGCTCGCTTGCGGGTCAAAGTGCGTGGAGAAGCAGCTTCGCATCCGAAAAAACCTCTGCGCCGCAGCAGGCGCCGTGGCACGGTACACGGCTGATTTTCGCTCAGCTCAGCGTGAGCGCACATGGGACAATGAAGACAGTAACGACATCGACATGAGGAGGCTGTGTGTCTAATCCCGTCTTTGGCAAGCTGGAAAAAGAGTGGGCAACTCAAGGTGTGACACCGAAGGGATACCCGACCATGCCCGGCTATACGCCGGGTGTTCACACGATGACCGCTCCTGTGTCCACCGCACCACAGCAAGATGAATCCTCGTCTTCTGTCAGCGCTGAGGCCTTTGCGCGTATGGAGGACAGCTTTTCTGCCCCGGCTGCTGATGCTGTGGATCGTGGCCGCATGACCTATGACGATGTCATTGTGAAGTCTGGGATCTGCCTCGCCGTCCTCTTAGCCTGTGCTGTGGCCTCCTGGCAGACCATCGCCATGGCCCCCGGCACGGGTGCCCTCCTTGTTTTAGCTGGTGTGGTCGGCGGACTGATCTTCGCTCTGGTCAACTCCTTCTCACAGACAATTCGTCCCGCCCTCGTTCTTCTTTACGCAGCCTGTGAGGGCCTTGCTTTGGGTGGCCTGAGTGCTGTTTTTGAAAGCAGGTATCCGGGTATTGTCGTCCAAGCCCTTGTGGCAACCGCAGCGGTGTTTGCTGTGACTCTTGCACTCTTTACTTCGGGCAAGGTTCGCAATTCCTCAAAGCTCATGAAGTTTACGCTCATCGGGCTCGTCGGGATCCTCGTGTACAGGCTTTTGTCGATGATCCTGACCATGACGGGCGTCATTTCTAGTGGTTTTGACTCGATCACGATCATGGGGATCCCTCTAGGCTTGGCTGTTGGTCTGCTTGCCGTGCTCATCGGAGCTTTCTGCCTGATTCAAGACTTCGATCAGGTCAAACTCGGTGTACGCCAGGGTGTTCCCGCCAAGTATGCATGGATGTGTTCTTTCGGCATTCTCGTCACAGTGGTGTGGATGTACCTTGAAATCTTGCGACTCCTGGCCCTTTTCCGCGACAACTGAATCACGGCATCGACCATTAAATTTTGAGGAGAACTGATGGAAAACATCACCGTCCACGGACAATTCGGTGACAAGCCGACTCTCGCTTTTGACAATACCCCTTCCGATGAACTGCTTGTCGAGGTTCTTCACGAAGGTGACGGTCAGCTCGTTGAAGCGGGCGACACCATTCACTGTCACTACCTTGGTCAGGTTTTTGGCGGCCAGGTTTTCGACAACTCGTATGATCGTCGCCAAGCACTTTCCTTCCAGATCGGTGTGGGCATGGTGATTCGAGGCTGGGACGATGGCCTTGTCGGACAGCGTGTCGGTTCGCGCGTCCTTTTGTCGATTCCACCGCAGTACGGTTATGGCGCTCGCGGCGTCCCTCAAGCAGGAATCGGTGGCGGCGACACTTTGGTCTTTGTGACTGATATTCTCGGCGTCGCTGAATAAATGTGCTGAGCGCGCTGCCCTTCACCTCCAGGGCAGCGCGCTGTGCTTACTGGTCTGTTGAGACAATCGGACATGGCACTCCGGTTCGTGCGTGACACTCGTAGCCTTCGGGATTCTTGTGGAGGTATTTTTGGTGGTATTCCTCGGCGTACCAGAAAGTGCCTGCGTGGTCGGCGGGAGCAACCTGTGTGGCAATGGGACCAAATCCTTGCGCTTTGAGAACATCCTGGTAGGCGTTCCTGGCACGAAGCGCCACTTCAAGCTGTTCGGGCGTTGAAGTCCAGATCGCGCTGCGATACTGAGGACCGAGGTCGTTTCCCTGTCCTTC
>JASBZF010000092.1 GCA_029983625.1 Pauljensenia sp.
GGGCCCCGCGAAGAGTTCACGCCGCCTTCGCTCAATAATCGCAACGACTATGCAGCAGACAAGGTTTTCGACGAGCGAAAGAACGATATGAACACAGAAACATTGCATGAAGTTATTGGTGGTGGTGGTGACTTGAAGCTGCGGTGCTCGTCTCAGAAGGTCGAAGGGCCTCTTTTCGCCTAGAAAGCTGACGCTATCCTGAGGTTCCGACCGGTGACACGGCCACGCCCATCAGGCACCGCCCATCAACTGATCGGAGAGCTTGCTCATGAGCAACACCCCCCACGCCTTCTTCCGTTGGACACTTCACGGCAACGGAACGACGATCTCCCCCGGTGAAGTCGTCGCCGCAGGCGAACGACTTTCCTGGCCTCGCACCATCGGGATCGGCGCCCAACACGTCGTCGCAATGTTCGGCGCAACCTTCCTCGTCCCCCTTCTCACCGGATTCCCACCGGCAACCACACTGTTCTTCAGCGCCATCGGCACCCTCCTTTTCTTCCTCATCACAGCAGGACGCCTCCCCTCCTACCTCGGTTCCTCCTTCGCACTGATCGCCCCGATCGTTGCCGTGAGCCAAAACCTCGGCATGAACTACGCCCAAGGCGGTGTCATCGCAACTGGCGCGACCCTCGCCCTCGTCGGCCTCATCGTTCACTTTGCGGGCGTGCGTTGGATCGACGCGCTCATGCCCCCGGTCGTCACCGGATCGATTGTGGCGCTCATCGGCCTTAACCTCGCACCCGCCGCCTGGAACAACGTAAAAGAAGCACCACTCACCGCTTTTATCACAATCGTGTCGATCTGCCTCATCACCGTCCTTTTTAAAGGGATCATCGGGCGCCTCTCCATCCTCTTCGGAGTCCTCATCGGCTACGTCGCCGCCGTCGCTCAACACCAAGTGGACTTTTCTGCAATTTCACAAGCCGCATGGTTCGGACTCCCCCAGTTCCACGCCCCCGCCTTCGACCCGTCCACCCTCGGCCTCTTTGTTCCCGTCGTCTTCGTCCTCGTCGCCGAAAACGTCGGCCACGTCAAATCTGTATCCGCGATGACCGGTGAAAACCTCGACGACCTGACCGGGCGCGCACTCTTCGCCGACGGCCTCGCCACCGTTCTGGCAGGTTCTGGCGGAGGCTCCGGCACAACAACCTACGCGGAAAACATCGGCGTCATGGCGGCAACCCGCGTGTACTCGACCGCCGCCTACGTTGTCGCCGCATGTTGCGCCTTCGCTCTGTCACTCCTACCGAAGTTTGGTGCGATCATCGCGACGATCCCCGCCGGAGTTCTCGGAGGCGCAGGAACCGTCCTCTACGGCATGATCGGGATGCTCGGCGTGAGGATCTGGGTGCAAAACCGCGTTGACTTCTCCAACCCCGTCAACCTCAACACCGCCGCCATCGCCCTCGTCGTTGCGATCGCGAACTTCACATGGAGCCCCGGTGGCATGACCTTTGAAGGAATCGCCCTCGGCACCGCTGCGGCACTGGCGATCTATCACGCAATGAAGTGGATCTCGAAGATTCGTGGCACCACCCTTGAACAAGCCTCCCCGGCCTCAGCACCTGCGGGTAGTGAACTCGAATCCGGGGTCTATGCGAATCGACACAAAGCGACCTCACCCACCCAGTGACCTCTCACACTTTCCTTCCTCCTCGCACCAGATAGGGAGGAAGGAAAGTTGCGGCACTGACACGCGCAGCGCCGCACGGATCACGCTCAAGCCGCCACACATACACCATGTCTTTATCAAGACTTTATCATTCGTGACCAAAACGCAATGTTCATTTGACGAACCGAGAAAGAAGTTTTGCACAATTCCGGTTACTCTCAAGCCCAGAGCCCGCGCCTTCGCGCGGGTGAGACCCATCGATCAAAGGGAGTTCTTTTATGAACCTCAAGAGAACTTGGCTCGCCGTGCCGGCCGTTCTCGCACTCGGCCTCACCGCGTGCTCCTCTGGCACCACCACCTCCGAATCTTCAGCCTCCGGTGCTACCGCAGTGAGCTCAACCGCCGTTGTCACCACAAACGGCTCCGAGCCGCAGAACCCGCTCATCCCGGCGAACACGAACGAAACCGGCGGCGGCAAGATCCTCGATCTCATCTTCGCGGGCCTCGTCTACTACGACTCTAAGGGCGCCACCCACCTGGAGATGGCCGAATCCATCGAGCCGAACGAAGACGCGACCGTCTGGACCGTCAAGCTCAAGAAGGGCCAGAAGTTCTCCGACGGCACCGAAGTCAAGGCCCACAACTTCATTGACGCATGGAAGATGGGCGCTAAGGAAGCCATGCTCTCCTCCTACTTCTACGCACCGATCCAGGGTGCCGATGAAGAAGGCGCTGGCGATCTGACCGGTCTTGAAAAGATCGACGATTACACCTTCACAATCGCCCTCAAAGAGCCGACCGCCGACTGGTCGCAGCGTCTGGGCTACTCCGCCTACGCGCCGCTTCCTGACTCAACCCTCGCCGACCCGGTTACCGGTGGCGAAAAGCCCGTCGGCAACGGCCCCTACATGGTCGCTGAGAACGGCTGGGAGCACAACGCTCAGATCAAGCTGATCCCGAACCCGGAATACAAGGGCGACAATGTCGCGAAGAACGGTGGCATCACCATCGTCTTCTACGCCTCGATGGACGCGGCTTACCAGGATCTTCTCGGTCGCAATCTTGATGTTCTCACCGCAATTCCGGACTCGGCATTCGCCACCTACGAAACTGAACTCGAAGGCCGCTCCGTGAACCAGGCGGCTGCGATCTTCCAGTCCTTCGCGATCCCGATGACGCTTGAGCACTTCTCCGGCGAGGAAGGCAAGCTGCGTCGCCAGGCCATCTCCTACGCGGTGGACCGCAACACCATCACCGAGACAATCTTCTCGGGCACCCGCACTCCGGCTAAAGACTTCACCTCCCCGGTCGTTGACGGTTACAACCCCGACGTTCCCGGCTCCGAAGTTCTGAGCTACAACCCGGAGAAGGCAAAGGAACTGTGGGCCGAGGCCGACAAGATTTCGCCCTGGTCCGGTTCCTTCGAGATCGGCTACAACGCTGACGGTGGACACCAGGCGTGGGTGGATGCGGTTGCGAACTCCATCAAGAACACACTGGGCATCGACGCGATCGGCAAGCCCTACCCCGACTTCAAATCGCTGCGCAGCGAAGTCACAGACCGCTCAATCTCTAGCGCTTTCCGTACCGGTTGGCAGGCCGACTACCCCGGTAAGTACAACTTCCTCGCCCCGCTCTACGCCACGGGTGCCGGATCAAACGATACCGGCTACTCGAATGCTGACTTCGACGCTCTCATGTCCAAGTCCGCATCCGCACCTTCTGTCGAAGAGTCCAACAAGTACCTCGATCAGGCTCAGGAAATCCTCTTCAAGGATCTCCCGGTCATTCCGCTGTGGTACTCCAACGTCATCGGCGGCTGGGCACCCACGGTTGACAACGTGGTCTTCAACTGGAATTCCGTTCCGGCCTACCACAACATCACCAAGGCTGAGTGACATTCGCGCGTAAGCTCTCGCCCACGATGAGCTTCGCAGCTGAATCTCACTAGGGGGCGGGCGGACGCCAGTCCCCCCGCCCCCCCAGTCTTTTCTCAAGCCTGAGCGCACTTTAAAAAGCGCTTCAGAAACAAACGCTTCAAAAAGAAGTCCGCGTACATGCGCGTACTATCGTTCACGCTCGGGCGAAACCTTACTCAACTGCCCTGTGTGGGACGCACAGAAAGTCACGTTTTCTGCGCTCCCATCCGGCCCTCAAGGCCTTTCACGTCGGCCCATTTTCCGGGCACGACTCCCGTTTGCCCAGTGTTTACCCTATGATGCCCTAGGTACGCACCGGCACCACCGGTGCCGGTCGCCCCAGAGGCGACACTGCCACAAGCGGGAGAACCACTCCCGTTCCACTGCCAGAAGGACTGTCCATGCTTCGCTACATCGGACGGCGGCTCCTCCAGACCATCCCGGTCTTCTTCGGCGCCACGTTCCTGATCTTCGCGATGGTGTACCTCATGCCGGGTGACCCCGTCGCAGCCCTTGGAGGCGACCGAGGTCTCTCCGATGCCGCCTACGCCGAAATCGCCGCGAGGTACAACCTCGATAAGCCCTTCTGGATGCAGTACCTGCTCTACCTCAAGGGCGTCTTCACCCTCGACTTCGGTACCACCTTCTCAGGACAGCCCGTCACAGCGGTGATGGCCCGTGCCTTCCCGATCACGATCAGGCTCGCCCTCTACGCCCTCACCATCGAAGCCCTTCTCGGGATCGCCCTCGGTGTCGTCGCCGGAGTCAAGCGCGGTAAAATCTTCGACTCGACGATCCTCGTCGTTTCTCTCCTCCTCATTTCGGTGCCGACATTCGTCCTCGGCTTCGTTCTCCAGTTCATCCTCGGCGTCAAACTCGGGATATTCCCCACAACCGTCGGGGCGAACGTCACTCTTGAATCCCTGACGATGCCCGCCCTCGTCCTCGGCGGCGTCTCCCTCGCCTACGTCATCCGACTCACCCGCCAGTCGGTCTCTGAAAACGTATCTGCCGACTACGTGCGAACCGCACGCGCAAAGGGTCTCGCCAACGGCGCAGTGATGACACGTCACGTCCTGCGTAACTCCCTGATCCCCGTCGCCACCTTCCTCGGCGGCGACCTCGGTGCCCTCATGGGTGGTGCCATCATCACCGAAGGCATCTTCAACATCGCCGGTGTCGGAGGTACCCTCTGGCAGGCCATCATCAAGGGCGAGCCCGCAACCGTTGTCTCTGTCACCACCGTTCTCGTGCTCGTCTACATCGTCGCGAATCTCATCGTTGACCTCCTGTATGCCGTGCTCGACCCGAGGATCCGCTATGAGTGATTACATCCCCTCCGCTCACATCGAGCGCACCCGCGCAGGCCAGCGCCACTACGTCTCCGACATCGACGAAACCGGCCTGGGCGCAGTTGACGCTGTTGCCGATGATTCCGCCCCCTCATCCCTGTGGGGTGAAGCATGGAAGCGTCTGCGTAAACGTCCGATCTTCTGGGTCGCGACCACCATCATCCTGATCGCCCTCGCGATTGCTCTCTTCCCGAGCCTCTTCACGAGCCAGGATCCTCGCTACTGCGAGCTGTCGCACTCACTCGGTGCCCCCACAGATGGTCACCCCTTCGGTTTTAACCGTCAAGGCTGCGATATTTACGCCCGCGTCATCTACGGTGCGCGCGCATCGGTTGCGGTCGGTGTGTTCACCACGATCTTCGTTGTACTCATCGGTGGACTCATCGGCATGATCGCCGGATACTTCGGCGGCTGGTTCGACGCGCTCCTGTCACGCATCACCGATATTTTCTTCGCGATTCCGCTGCTTCTCGCCGCGATTGTTTTCATGCAGATGTTCAAGGACAACCGCAACGTGTGGATGGTCATCACCGTCTTGTCGATCTTCGGTTGGACTCAGATCGCACGCATCACACGAGGCGCTGTTATGACCGCGAAAAACGAAGAGTTCGTGACAGCAGCACGGGCAACAGGAGCCTCAAAAACACGTATTCTCCTGTCGCATATCCTTCCGAACTCAATGGCCCCGATCATCGTCTACGCGACCGTAGCCCTCGGTACCTTCATCGTCTCCGAAGCCTCCCTGTCCTTCATGGGCATCGGTCTTCCCCCGACCCTCGTCTCCTGGGGTGCGGACATTTCCGCAGCGCAAGCCTCTTTGCGCACCAACCCGATGGTCCTCTTCTACCCGGCGCTCGCCCTCGCCCTCACCGTCCTCAGCTTCATCATGATGGGCGATGCGGTCCGCGACGCCCTAGACCCGAAGGCACGCAAGTGACTGAGCAGACTGAGCAGAACACAACTCCCATGACCGAGCCCGCACTCGAAGAAGCGATCCCCGCTGCGGTCCTTGACGGCGCTACGCCCGCCACCGATTCTGAACCCCTCCACCCCGAGGATCAGAACCCGCTTCTGAA
>JASBZF010000093.1 GCA_029983625.1 Pauljensenia sp.
CAAAGTAATCGACACCCGCAGCGCATATACCCAAAACGCACAAAACTGTGGAAAAAGGGAGTGCTGCTTGTGTGAGTGTCAGTTGTCTGACGTGTGTGCGAGGCATGAATGAAAGGACGATGCGCTGTGCGCCTTCGATGTTCTGCTGAGTTCTCGTCAGCTGTGATGTGTGTGCTGTGAGTTCATGACAGGGCGGTCTTGTTGTGTGAGTTGCCAGGGATTTTCATATTCACTATTCACGCAAATACGGAGCAAAGGGATTCGCGCTGAGCGTGCCGAAGAAGTACAGCTGAGGGCATCACGACTGTTGACACCTGTGAGCTGAAATGTGCGCATCTCACCTGTTCGTGTGTGCGCTGACTATCATGAACGGCATGAGTGACCTGCACTTTTGCGAAATAACTCCTGAGGAACTCGACGCGCTCAGCTGCGAAACCCCGTATTCTTCATTCATCCAGAGTGCAGCGATGGCGAGGGCACAGTCGCGAGGACGACAGACATTCTGCTTCGGAGTGGCAGAAGAAGGAAAGCTCGTCGCCGCCGCCCTCGTTGTCTGTCACTGTGAACGCAAGTTCTTCAAGGTTGCCCATATTAACCAAGGTCCTGTGATTGACCTGGAACGCAAAGACCTGGTCGTTTTCTTCTTCTCTCAGCTTCGAGAAGCACTAGCGAAGCGAGGAGTGACCTACTGTCTTATCACCCCGAATGTCGAGGTTGTTCTGCGCGACCTTGACGGTGAGATCGTTGCAGGTGGTTTCGATCATGCCGACCAGTTAGCCAATCTTAAAGCAGCAGGATTGGAATATCTCGGTCCAGATAATTCCTTAATTAACGGTGTGGGTCGCTGGATGTTCGTCAAGGACTTCCAAGGAATCACTTCTCAGAAGGATTTCTTTAAAAGCGTTGATCGTTCGGTTCGTCGCCAGTACCGCACAGCCGAGGAACTGCGTGTGCAGATCGTTGAACTTTCCAGTGAAAATATGGAGCCTTTCTTCGACGTATTGAACCATACCGGTGAACGACGCGGATTTGAGACTCGTGATGATTTCCTTATCGCGCTGAAGGAAGAGTTCGGGGATCAATGCCACGTCCTCCTCGCGCAACTGAATGTGCAGGAGGGAATTGAGATCTTGGAAGCTGAGATTCATCAACTCAACACAGAGATCGCGCGAGTGAAAAAACAGTGTGAAAAGCAGGATTCTGACGGTCTGCGTCGTCGTTTGGAGGTGCTGGCGGAGCAGATTCCACCGACTGAGGATCGCGTGAGGGTGCTGCGTGATCTTCTTACAGATGGAGTGGAAATCGCCAACCTTGCGGCCGGGATTTTCTTTGAGCATGGGAATGAATACACGCATTTCATGGGAGGGACTTACGAGAAGTTTATGCACGTGAATCTGAACGGCAATAATTTTTTGGCAACTTCTCAGATGTTGCGTCTCGTGGGTTCTGAGAATCTGGAGCGTTATAATTTTTACGGTACTTTCGGGAAGTTCTCTGGAAGTGAAGACGAGGGCGTCTATCGCTTTAAGCGACGTTTCGGTGGGCGGGTGATGGAACAACCCGGCAACTATCGTCTTGTGGTGTCGCCGCTGCGAATGAAAGCTTTTGCCTGTGTGGGGCGTTTGGCGGGTAAGGGCTGAAGCGAGAGCTTTCTGTTTCCGATGTTGCTGAGACCTTCAGCTGTGCTGAAGTGGATATTTTCTCTCGGAGAGTCGCATCGGCGACAATCGGTGTATGAACCTTCAGCAGACCAGTAGTGTGTCCGCGAAGATCTCCTCTTCTCAGGAGGAACGATCTGCGAAGATTGCCGTCACGGTATTTCCTCTTATCATCTTGGCGGCCCTCGTCCTGGGTCTTGTTTTTCCGCTGCATACCGCGCCACTTGTGAAAGGCGTGAACTATGCGCTGATGGTGATTATGTTCGGTATGGGCCTTACACTCACGGCCCCAGACTTTGCTCTGATCGCGCGTCGGCCCTGGCCGATCCTGCTTGGAGTATGCATCCAGTACGTCATCATGCCAATCGCAGCTCTTGTGGTCGTATGGGTGTTCGGCCTTGATCCGGTGCTTGCGGTCGGTGTCATCCTGGTCGGTTGTGCGCCGGGAGGAACGGCCTCGAATGTGGTGTCCTACTTGGCTAAGGGTGATGTTGCGTTGTCGGTCGCGATGACTTCCGTTTCGACTTTGCTGTCACCGATCGTGACTCCCGTGTTGACGAAACTTCTCGCCGACACCTATATGCCGGTTGATGCGCCCGCAATGACACAGTCGATCCTGATGATCGTCTTTATTCCGGTGGTGACGGGTCTTGTTGTGCGTAAGATTGCCCCGGGTTTTGTTCGACTTCTTTTGCCGGTTCTTCCGTGGATTTCCGTGATTGGGATTTCTTATGCGGTTCTTGGTCTGGTGGGAGCTTCTGCGCCTCGGATTATGACGGGGGGTCTCCTTGTTCTTGCAGCCGTCATTGTCCACAACGGTATCGGTCTTTTCTTCGGTTATTTCAGTGCGAAGTCGCTGAAAGTGGGGGAGAGAGCTGCGCGCACGACGGCGATTGAGGTGGGGATGCAAAACTCAGGTCTCGCTGCGGGGCTTGGTGCTCAGTACTTCAGCCCTGAGGCTGCGGTTCCGGGTGCGATTTTTTCCGTGTGGCATAACGTTTCAGGTTCGATCCTCGCGGCTTATTTTCAGCGCCGTCCGCTTGTGAACTGATTCTTGTGCCGGAAGGGTAGTGTCGTCGGCTTTCCTTAAGGGTGCCGAGGGCGGAGCTGCGTGTCCGTGTGGGCGCGATGGTATTGGGCTTGCGAACACAGGGAAAGGAATTGCGCTGTTTTCTGCACATGTTGGGACTGAGGAAGGGGTGTGAGAGCCTCGCGGATTCGAGCATTCATAATCGTTATGTAATCTTTATCTGCATAGCTATGCATTAGTGCACGTGTGCGGGTTATCGTGAAGTGTCGCTCGCACGCGAAGGAAACTTCTGCGGTGACGGCATCAAATATGTTGCTCGATGAGGAGAATATTCATGACCATTAGGCGAATCTTCGGTCGTCGCGCCTTCGGCTTCGCAGCCGTTCTCAGCGCGGGCGCTCTCGCCCTATCTGCGTGCGCCGGTGGCGGTGCAGGTTCCACTGCCGATGAGGCTGCTTCGGGAGGAGGTGCCGCCTCTGGTGAGGGCATCAAGGTCGGCGTCGCCATGCCGACTCAGACCGCTGAGCGTTGGATCGCCGATGGCAACGCAGTGAAGGAAGGTCTGGAGAAGGCCGGATACGTCGTTGATCTCCAGTACGCCAATGACGACATCCCCACTCAGACTCAGCAGATCGACCAGATGATTACCAACGGGGCGAAGATCCTCGTGATTGCTGCGATCGACGGTACTGCTCTGTCCAGTCAGCTGGATGCCGCTGGCGCAGCCAATATTCCGGTCGTCGCTTACGACCGACTCATTCGTGACAATGAGAACGTCAACTTCTACGTGTCCTTCGACAACTACAAGGTCGGTGTCGCTCAGGCTAAGGCTCTTCTCTTCGGTTTGGGCCTGACGGATAAGGACGGCAAGAAGGTCGCCGACGCTCCGAAGGAACCGCAGAACATTGAACTGTTCGCCGGTTCACCCGACGATAACAACGCGAGCTTCTTCTTCAATGGGGCGATGGACACCCTTAAGCCCTACATCGAAGAAGGTTCTCTTGTTGTGAAGTCTGGCCAGACCGCCTTCGATCAGGTGGCCACCTTGCGCTGGGCGCAGGATGTCGCACAAAAGCGCATGGAGGATATCCTCACCTCGACCTACGGTGGAGGCTCTGAAGCTCTCGCTGGTGTTCTTTCACCCTACGACGGTATTTCTCGCGGCATTATCACCGCACTTCAGGGAGCGGGTTACGGTCCGACGATCAAAGAGGGTCTTCCGGTGGTCACCGGTCAGGATGCTGAGATCGCTTCGGTGAAGCTCATCAACGACGACGTGCAGCAGTCCACGATCTTCAAGAACACTCGTCTCCTCGCCGAACAGGCCGTTAAGACTGTGAAGGCGATCGCTTCGGGTGCTTCGCCTGAAACGAATGACACCACGACCTACGACAACGGCGTGAAGGTTGTGCCGTCCTTCCTCCTTGAGATCCAGACGATCTACAAGGACAACATCGAGTCCGAGATCATCGGTTCGGGCTACTACACGGCTGACGAAGTCGCCGCTGGCGTCACTGAGTGATCCACGCTGGGCCGGGCCGGCGCCCCCCCCCCCCCCCCCCCACTTCTCGAAGTCTCCTATCACGCGAATGCGGAAGTGATATGACTGTGAATATTCTTCAGATGCGCGATATCGATAAGGGCTTTAACGGGGTTCCCGTGCTGAAACACGTCAACCTTGAAGTCCGACGCGGTGAAGTCCACGCCATCTGCGGTGAGAACGGTGCTGGAAAATCCACCCTTATGAAGGTTCTCTCCGGCGTTTACCCCCACGGACAGTATGACGGACAAATCATTTGGGAAGGCAAGGAGGTGTCCTTCTCCTCCATTAAAGATTCCGAAACCCTCGGCATTGGCATCATCCACCAGGAGCTCGCCCTCGTTCCCTATCTGTCGGTGGCAGAAAACTTGTTCCTCGGTGTCGATAAACCGAAAAAGCACGGGCTAATCGATTGGCATGAGATTAACCATCGCGCTGAAAAAGTGCTGGCGAAAGTCGGCCTCGATGAGAATGTGACCACTCCTGTCGGTCAGCTCGGTGTGGGCAAACAGCAGCTCATTGAAATCGGTAAGGCGCTCTCGAAAGATGTCAAGCTTTTGATCCTTGATGAGCCGACTGCGGCACTGAATGACAACGATTCCGCACAGCTGCTTGAACTGGTCCGTCAGCTCAAAGACAGTGGCGTTTCGATCGTTATCATTTCCCACAAGCTCAACGAAATCGCTGCAATTGCCGATCGGACGACCATCTTGCGTGACGGTCAGACCATCGAAACTCTCGACATGTCTGATCCTGAATCGACTCAGAACAAGATCATTTCGCTGATGGTCGGTCGCGAACTTTCTCAGCGTTATCCGGTGCGTGAATCCCATATCGGGGAAGAACTTTTCCGCGTCGAAGATTGGACTGTCTACCACCCGACCCAGGAGGGGCGCCTTGTCGTCAAGGACGCAAGTTTCAACGTCCGTCACGGTGAGGTTGTCGGTATTGCCGGTCTGATGGGCGCGGGCCGTACCGAACTTGCGATGAGTCTTTTCGGACGCGCCTACGGGCGTAACATTTCGGGTCGCATGTATAAGGAAGGTAAGGAGATCCGCATTAAAACGGTCTCTGATGCCATTAGGAACGGCATCGCCTATGCGACCGAGGACCGTAAACATTACGGTCTTAACCTCATTGACGATATCCGGCACAATATTGCGACTGCGGGACTGTTCAAGCTTTCACATCACGGTATGGTGAACGCGAACGAGGAACTTGCGGTCGCCGTGGACTTCAAGGAACGAATGAATATTCGTTCGCAGTCGGTGCTGCAGCGTGTCGGCTCTTTGTCGGGTGGTAACCAGCAAAAGGTCGTGCTCTCCAAATGGCTGTACACCGACGCGGATATCCTCATTCTTGACGAGCCGACTCGCGGTATCGATATCGGCGCGAAGTACGAGATCTACACTCTCATCAATACGATGGTCGAGGCGGGTAAAGCCGTCATCGTCATTTCCTCCGAACTCGAA
>JASBZF010000094.1 GCA_029983625.1 Pauljensenia sp.
GTGAAGTCTTCACCGGTTTTCTTTTCTTCGCGTCTTGTGTGCTGCTCATGTGCTGTGCCCTGCTCGCCTGCCATTGCAGGGTGAAGAGAAGTGGGTTCCGCCGAGCTGATCGAAGCTGTGGAATACGTGGAGCTGACAGGAGCGCTCAGCACCCCCGGATTGAGAAGATAATCGGGGTCGAAAAGCTTTTTCACCCGAGCGAAAAGGTGAAGCATCTCAGGTGAATACATGAAACGTAAAAGTTCCGTGCGTGCCCGTCCATCTCCGTGTTCACCAGACACAGAACCCCCGTAGGACGCGCAGCACGCCGCCGCCCGCTCAAGAAAACGACGCGAATGCGCCACGCCCTCGTCCGTGTCGAGTGGCATATCGAGGCGCACGTGGACGCAGCCGTCACCAAAATGCCCGTAGAGAAGGCCGTCGATGTGGAACTCGGCCATAAGAGCGGTGAAATCACGCAGATAAGCGCCAAGATGTTCAGGAGGGACCGCCGCATCCTCAAAGCCTGGCCACGCCTGCTCATTGCCTTTCCCGGTCTCCGGGTTGTATGGGGTTCTTCCGCCAAGCCCCGCGCCGTCCGCTCGGATCCGCCACATCCGTGTCGCATCGGTGCCGGGCGGGTAGATCGCGATCGCTTCCGTGTGCGCTGAGGCCGCAAGTGCTCGGGCGCGTTCGAGGGAATCTTCTAGGCCGTCACCTCCGACCTCGCACATCATCCATCCTTTACCTTTGGGAAGATCAGGGATGCTTCCGGGGCCCTGATGTTGGCGAAGAACATCGAGGAGTCGAGAATCTAAGCCCTCTACGGCAAGGGGGCGGTGTTTCATAAGAGTGGGGACATCATCTGCGGCCTGAATCATATTGGGATACCCCAGGACCACGAGAACCGGTGAAGGTGGGATTGGGACGAGTCGGACGGTAATCGATAGGACGGTGACGAGTGTGCCTTCGCTACCGACGAGCATCGCCGCGAGATTCCGATGTTTTTCAGGGGTGAGATATTCGAGCGAATAGCCGGAAACTTGACGCCCGAAAGTCCCCAGTTCGGTGCGGATCAGTGCGAGGTGTTCGCAGATGAGCGTGGCGAGGCCGGGGACTTCAGGAATTGCGGGGTCGTGTTCGCGCCGTGCGGTGAAGCGTCGCCCTTGGCCGTCTACGCAGTCGAGTTCGATGATGTTGTCGGCTGTGCGTCCCCATGCGGTTGCGTGTGGTCCGCAGGCGTTGTTGCCGACCATACCGGCGATGGTGGCTCGGTTTTGGCTTGAGGGATCAGGGCCGAAACGTAGGCCGTAGGGGGCGGCTGCGGCTTGGAGTGTCGCTGCGATACATCCGGGTTCAACGATGGCCGTACGCGCGTGCGGGTCAATGGAAATGACCTTGTTGAGGTGTCGGGTGGATTCAAGGATGATGCCTGGGCCGATGGCGTTACCTGAGCAGGAGGTTCCTCCTCCTCGGTTTGTTACGGGAATCTTGTACTTTCGGGCAAGTTCAAGGGTGGTGAGGATGTCGGTGGTGGTGGCGGGAAAGACAACAGCAAGGGGTGGGATCCGATACAGTCCCGCGTCACTTGAGTATCGGGCGCGCGTTCCTTGTGTCGTGTCGAGTTCACCTTCAAGAGTTGCGGCGAGGGCGTTGAGGAAGTCACGGGTCTGCGGGGTGTGGAAAGGATCGCGTGGTGAGGCAGCTTGGAGTGTTGTGGTGGCGTTGATGGGGGCTAGATCCCTTGGGTGGCCGCTGTGTGAAAAGGAAGATGCGGCGGTGTTCGAGGCGGTTTCAACGCTCATATCCTGATCTTTTCATGTGCTGTACGGAATGGAAGTGCGGTGTCCAGGGTGCAAGCGCAGGTTCTGGACGCTGAGTTGTGGAACAATGAGAACAGCGTGTGCGCTGAGTGGAAGGACGGGCGGTGGCCTTTTTTGAGTTCGAGGACGGGCACCTCATTCCTGCGCAGTTCGGCTGGCCTGTTCCGTCGGGGATGACCGCCGAAATCGTTGACGCGATGTGTGCGCAGGTACTGGAAATTGTGTCGCGTCCTCTTTTCCCGATCACATGGAATGACATTGTGCGCACTCAGGATGCGGGGGAGGCGCCAAGACTGACTGCCCTTGATGCAACGGGGCAGGTTGTCTGTGTCGAGGTTCTGTCCTGTCTGGATTCCGATACGCTCATCACCTCTCTTTCGCGTCTTGCGGATGCTGCGGCTTTGTCCTGGTCTGATCTGGCTCGCGAGTACGAGGGCGGTGTGGAGGCGTTTAAAGCGGGCTGGTTACGTTTCCGTGATTCGATGCCCCCTTCTCCCGGTGCGGGGCCGCGTCTGGTCATGGTGGTGGGTGCGATTGACCCGCAGGTTCGTCCCGCGCTCGATGTCCTTTCAGCTTCGGGTGTGGAAGTCCATGAGGTGAATCTGCGTCGTATGTCTAACGGTAGGACTTTCCTTGAGGTTGTTCCTGTGGGGTTGCGTTTGTACGGGCATGTTCCGCAGGCGATTGTTGGTCAAACGGGCACGGTCCCAGAGCTTGAAGGACAGGCGAAGGAAACGCCGGGGAGTGTTGCTGGGGGTGCTGCTCAGGCAGATTCGGCTCCTGCGCATAAGGCTGAGGATGTGCCTGAGCCCGCTGCTGTGCAGGTTTCTTCTGAGATTGTGTGTGCTCGTGAGCAAGGGGTTCCTTTGCTTGCGCACGACGCTGAAGGGCTGAAGGTTCTTGCTCAGGTCATCGGCGAGGAGGTGCCTTTGGTGGCACCTTTAGAGTGTTGTGCGCCTGAGGGCTTAATTCTTGGTCGCGATGGGCTTGTTCGTTCGCCTGCGTGGGTGTGGGCCTCTTTGCATGATCTGGAACAGGCAGTCCCGACCCTTGCCCCCGCGTGGGAGCATCTGCATATTCATGATCTCCAAGGGCCTTCGCTTGCGGAGGCGATTGCGGAAATGAACGGGGAGATTGCGCGCGAATACGCGCATGTTTCCGCGAATGTTTCGCGTCACCGTCACGCACGCATATGAGGATCTTTTCTCGCTGAGGGCTGATAGGCGCCGAGGTTCACACACTCGGTGCAGTGTTGAGCGAGGGAAGTGTCGTGAGTGGAAACGATCACGAGGGCTCCTCGTTGTGCTTCGCGGATGAGAAGAGATTCGACGAGGGCGCGGTTGTCTTCATCGAGAGAAGCGGTTGGCTCGTCTGCGAAGATGATGGAGGATTGGCGATACATTGAGCGTGCGATGGCGAGACGACGTTGTTCACCACCGCTGAGTACGCGAGCTTTGTCGCGTGCGCGTTCAGCAAGTCCTACCTGTGCGAGGGCCTGAAGTGCGCACTGTTGCCTGTCTTTTCTTCTCCGCAGTGACTTTTTCAGCGTGACGTTATAGAGGACGCTTTCGTCATCATCGATACCGGCATCTTGAATAACGAAAGAAGCGTGGTTTCTCCAAAAAGAGCTGATGCGGCCCTGTTTCCAATGAGTTGCTTCGATTCCGTCGTAGCGAAGAGATCCTTGGTGAACAGGAAGGAGTAGCCCAAGGGTGTTTAAGAGGGTGGTTTTCCCGCAGCCGCTTGGACCAATAAGGCCGACAAGTTGCCCTGAGTGGAATTCGAAAGTGAGGCCGGAAAGGAGGGTGTGTTTTTCGACGCTGATTGTTAGGTCGTGAACCTGGAGTTTCATTTTCTAACTCTTTCTTTGGCATGTGCGCACCAAGGTGGAGCGGGTGACGCGGTAGCGGATGATGATGGCGGCGACTAAAAGCAGGGTTCCGAAGGCGAGGGAAAAAAGAGGGGAGACGTTGAGGATGAGGGGAGAGCTCAGTAAAACTGCGATCCCGACACCGCATCCGATCACAAGAATGTCGAAGGCGATTCTGAAGCGCAGCAGGTGGCCGATGCGGGTTCCGTTGAGGTAGAGGGGGAAAAGGGAACGCAGTCGGGATGTTGCTTGGATTTGGGCGCTGACGAAAAGGCTCAGACCGGAAGCGAGTAGGAGGAGGATCAGAGAGCTTAAGCTCACGTAGTAGCCGAGTTGTTGATCTTGGGCGTAGACCGCTATTGAGTCTGCGGTGCTATCGCTTGTCAGGTTGAATCCAATTGCTGAGGCTTTCTGTATGACTTCGAGTGGGTCACGAAAGACGATCGCTCCGAGGGTTGTCATGCTTGTGATCTGTTCGGGTGAAAACGCGCGTGCGATGCTGGGGACTTCCACCACCAGGGGCTGATCAGCGAGAAAGAAAATGCCTTGGCTTTGCACAGAAATAGTGGGGGCGTCGTTGTGGCAGTTGAAGAAATGGAGTTCGGAGATGAGCTGCGGTTCAATCAGTGATACAGCATTCATGACGAGTAACGCTGTCTGTTGTTTTTTATCCGTATCAGTGATCTCGTGAAAACTGCATCCCTGGGGAATCTTTTTTAAACTCTCTAAACTATTCGGAGTGAGGATTACAACTGACTTATAGCCTTTCTCTGTAATTTCTTCTCTGCTTTCATAAGAGGGGGAAAGGTGACGGAAGAGGAAGACGTCTTCTGTCTTTTCGAGTTGTGAAACTAAGTCGGCGAAGGGAACGATGTGAGGTTCGTAGTCGCGCGCCTCGTCAACGATTCCACCGAAGCTCATTGAGTGAAGCGAAGGTAAATAGGATGCTTGACGGGCAGCTTCCTGATTCTCCTGAGCGACCAAGTATGTGCGGCAGAGCACAGGGAATGCGGCAAGGGTAAAAAGGAGAGACAAAGCGCATAATGTGGTGCCTACCCAGGAAAAGCCTGAGACAAGCGAACGCCGCTGTGTCCAGTCACGAAGACGCGGGAAAGTCAGATAGGAAATAATTGTCACCGCGAGAGCTAGTGCGATAAAAGTGCAGCCAAAAAGAATAAGGATCGGGATGATCAGTTCACATGCAATGGGGCCGATGAAGAGAAGGAAAAGGAAAAAGGAAGCGCACAGTGTTGCTCCGGCTGGAATGAGGACGAGGGAAATTAAAGAAAGAGAGTCCTCGTATACGATCTGAGTCTTTGTTTGTCCTTCGCATCGTCGTATGATGCGTGAAGGTGCGCGGGTTGTGAACCAGCCGAAAATCGTGGCAATCACGAGGAAAGAGGTGACCGCGAGGATGAGGATTGTTCCTTGATAAGCCAAGGGGAGAAAATAGGTCTGAAAAGGTGTGAAACTCTCCCAGGTGTGGATTGCTCCTACTTCATTGAGCCAGGTTTTGAAATCGTGAATGTCTGCAGCTTTACCTTTAATGGCATAGATCCCGCTGCGCGACTGAGAGGGCTTTTCGTGAGCCGGATATACAGTTCCTGTTTTATAGGGGCGAAAAAATGTGACATTTTGCGCTTGAGAGGGTTGATTGGCTGCCCGAGAGATCAGAGTGACCTCTCGGGTGCCAGTCGTCCCGGAGAGTTGAAAAACTTCCAGCCCCAAGTCCTGACCCGCCTGTGCGAAGCCTTCATCAATCTGAGTCGTTGACAGGGGGGAATGCTGAAAGTTGATGTAGCCGACATCGTCACTGTCTAAGGGCAGCAAGTTCTCCAATTGTATTGCCCGCAAGAAAGCAAGGCACACAATCACAGCACCAAGGAAAATCCCTACCGTGCGAACAAGACGATGCACATCAACCACTCCTTAAGGTGTTCGCT
>JASBZF010000095.1 GCA_029983625.1 Pauljensenia sp.
CACCCCCAACAACAACAGGGGAACACGTGGAGGGGCACCACCACACACCCAAACAACACACAAACACGCGCTGCGCCTGCGAATGCGCAACCCTCACAGAAAAACCCTCAAACTTTCTGTCCGAGCTGCCGTCTGTCCTATAATCCCAGCTACTCCATACAGACACCCAGGTTGTCCTGAACTATCCGAGTCACGTTACTGCCCCTCGCACACCAAGCAAGCAGATGCTGATTACCGTAGGTGGCAGCGTGACCCGACGATCAACCGGTGCTACAGCAGTGCGTGGCGGAAAATCAAAAACGCCTACATCACCGCCCACCCCTTGTACGAGCAATGTGAAACGTCAGGGACGTGTATATCACTCCGGCTCAGGAAGTTCACCACGTATTCCCGCTAGAGCATGGTGGCAAGCGCAATGAGAATAACCTGCAAGCCTTGTGCAAGCCATGCCACTCCCGCCAAACCGCCAAGGATGGAGACAGGTGGAGACATTCGCTAGCCAATCCCTATACAAGATAAGAAACGAATGCTAATATGGGCTATGCCACATAATATTCTGCGATGAAGGAGGTTATTGTGTGGCTGAAGAATACGTCCGCACGGGCAGGTCTTGCTGGTCTAACTGCTCTTGCTTTAGTAATTTCTACCGGAGGAATTGCCCAAGCACATGAGGATTCAAGTCTAGATGTTGTGAGCACAAATGATAGTCTCGCAGCAGAGAAATCTATTGAGCTTCAGGTTGATGAACTGCATGAATTGATTGAACCAACTGCTGTTGTTGACGAGAATCTGGCTTACTCTAGTGAATCGAATGTCCTGACTGTGCTTCCAACTTATGAAGATGAAACGATTCAGACATGGAAGAACGATATCTCGGTTGAATTCAACCTCCCAGACTTTAATTGGTCTGCTGCTCAAACCCCGCTCCCCAAGCTAGTGAATCAATCTCAGGATTTGCTCACTAACCCAACCAATGATGGCGTGCAGATACTTTGGACGATTCATGACGGTAACGGGATTGAAAAACTCCGTATCAATGCAGATGTTCCGAATGATACTGAGTGGATTAAGGAATCGGATGGTTCGCTAGCATTAGTCCGGCATCCAAATAATGAAGTTACTGAAGTGCTAATGACCTCAGAACATCCTTGGGCACTTGATGCAACTGGTAGGAGTTTACCAACTTATTACGATATCGTTGGCAGCGAGATCATCCAATATGTTGATACCACGGGTGCCGTTTTCCCAGTGGTTGCTGATCCTAACTGGGCTTGGTGGGGAAGCCTCGCATTATGTATCGCCGATATTGCCACTACCTTTGTTCCTGGTACTCAGATTATTAAAGCTGCTAAAGCAACCAAAGCGGCTGCGCTCCTTGCAAAATCTCCACGCATTAAGAAAGCAGTAGATGCATTAGGCGGTCTGAACGCTGCGATGACTAAGCTTTTGGGAAAGCTACGTGGCGTAAAATATGGCGATGTCACGGAACGTGCCCTCACAAAACTGTTAGAAGCTGGAAAAGAACGCTTCTTTGATGTACTCGGAATTGGAGGGTGCTATGGGGTCTACGTTAATCGGTAATTTGCCTGATCTCATCTCACTAGCGGTCTTGTTAGTTCTCCTTGTTTCTGAGTGGATTCTTCAGGTGTTCCTGCACAAACAAAAGATAGTCATACCTAGATGGATTGAGCGAATTACGTTCTTAACCTTATATGTAGGATTTGCGATTATCTTTAATTCCCCAATTACTGCGATTGTAGGTTTCATCCTAGGTTTCTTACTCACTGCAAGGTTGCGAACCCAAGAGGAATAAGCCCAAGGGTTCTGGGGTGGTAGTGATTTCTCACTACCACCCCAGCCTTGTTACAAAGCTTTCATAATGTAATTTCTGTTAATTTGACGCACTATGTGAATAGTCTGCTAATTTTCGGGGTATAGGACAGAAGGTAGCCCGAAAAGTGAGCGTGAACAGTACAGGTATGAAGGATTTTATATCACCTAAATATCCGTCCTGTTGTGCTCTCTCAGTTTTATTCGCAAAAACCATCGGCGGATCTCATCGATTATGAAAGACACACAATGCGGCTAAGGATATCTTTCGTTTCTGACATTATTTGAATAGGTCAAACAAAAGCCTGTGACATTTTAGAGAGAAACGAATGATGGATTGTGTCGTCCTTATGCACTATTGAAGTCTTCTTAAGGTGAGTTTTACTTTATCCTAAACCTAGGGGAGTGATGAGAAGATCAAGTCGGGGAAGATCAAGCGTATATTGGATTGCCTGACGAACTGCGGGTTTTGCGCAAAAGGCAATTCCAATTCCCGCTGTCTGCATCATCGGAATATCGTTGGCGCCATCTCCAATGGCGACGGTGAGGTGAAGATCTATTTCATGGAGCTTCGCCCACTTTTTCAAAGCCTCCACTTTCGCCTCCGCCGTGACAATGTCCCCCAGGATTCTTCCTGTAAGCTTCCCGTCGCTCACCTCAAGGCGATTCGCAAGAAAATGATCGATTCGCATCCTTTGTGCAAGAGGAGCGACAACCTCTTCAAATCCTCCGGAGACAACTCCAAAAACTCCTCCGTGTGCATGAACGGCATCGATAAGTTCTTGAGCGCCCTCTCGGGGATGTAGCTCAGCGAGAACCTGAGTGAAAACGCTTTGTGAAATCCCAGAGAGCGTGGCGACACGTTCGCGAAGCGACTCGGCAAAATCAATCTCACCATTCATCGCCCTCGCTGTGATACGAGCAACCCGTTCCCGAGTTCCAGCTCGCGTAGCAAGCTCTTCGATCACTTCCTCGGCAATCAGCGTGGAATCGACATCCGTTACGATGAGGCGTGGTGGAGGGGAAGGCACACTCCTACCAACCGAGACAGCACGTGGAATCAGGAGATCGCAATCCTCCTTCACCGACTCACGACCGTACCCTTGGGAACAATCGTGATACCGGATTCGGTAACGGTGAATCCGCGCTGACGATCATGCTCCAAATCCACACCAATGACGCCACCTTCCTCGACGAGGACATTCTTATCAAGGATGGCTTTTGAGACGATTGCATGACGCCCGATGCGACACCCGTGCATGAGTACCGAGTCAGTCACCTGTGCCCACGAATGGATGTAGCAGTTCGGTGAGACGATCGAGTGATACACCTCGCCACCGGAGACGATGACACCGGGGGAGACGAAAGAATCCACCGCATGACCCATCCGGGAATGCTCATCACCATAGACGAACTTAGCGGGTGGTAATGATCCGTCGATCATTGTCATCGTCGGCCACTCACGGTTATACAGGTTGAACACCGGATGGACCGAGATGAGATCCATATTGGCATCGTAATAGGCATCGAGGGTACCGACATCGCGCCAGTAGTTACGATCGCGATCAGTTGATCCCGGCACATCATTATCTTTGAAGTCATATACGCCACATTCGCCCCGCTCGACGAACCAGGGGACAATATTTCCCCCCATGTCGTGCTTGGAATCGGAATTATGTGCGTCTTCACGAAGCGCCGCAATGAGATCTTTCGTCGTAAAAACGTAGTTGCCCATTGAGGCGAGAACCTTTGTGGGGTCGTCGGCTAGACCTCGTGGCGCTTTCGGCTTCTCAAGGAAGTCCTTAATGATCCCGTCCTGGGCATCAATGACACCGAGGGCGGAAGCAAGCTCAATCGGCTGACGGATTCCTGCTACGGTGGCGGGCAAGCCAGAATCGATATGATGTTGGACCATCTGTGAAAAGTCCATTCGGTAAATGTTGTCCGCACCGATGATGACGATGTAATCGGGCTGTTCATCATCGACAATGTTGAGCGACTGATAGATCGCATCCGCACTGCCGAGATACCAATGAGGGCCGCGTCGCTGCTGCGCGGGTACTGGCGCGATGAAGTTACCTAGAAGAGGAGAGGTGTACCAGGTCTTTGTCACATGACGGTCAAGCGAATGTGACTTGTACTGGGTCAAAACAACAACTTTGAGATAGCCGGAATTCACGATGTTCGACAGTGCGAAATCAATGAGTCGGAAATGTCCCCCGAAAGGAACTGCGGGCTTGGCGCGGTCGTCGGTGAGCGGCATGAGCCGCTTGCCCTCTCCACCGGCGAGAACGATAGCGAGCACGTGATTCTTGGCCATGAGGACAGACTATGCGGCAATGGTCCTAGCGCGCAGGCGTTCCGAAAATATGGTGTCTTTCTCATGTGTGAGAGAGCGCCGCAGGGATGGCACCTGGAGCTCTTGGAGTGGCAGTTTACGAGGGTGATACTAGGGAAGAAGTGTGTGCAGAGGCGTAGATCTTGGGAAAGTGAAGCTGAGAGTGAGAGCGGAGCGAGCTTCAATTGCGTTTGTGTATGACTTCAGTCACGACTTGCTAGGCTTAGCTCACAGATGCCGATCACCCGGAAGGAATCCCATGCGCGTTGACCTCCTCACCCGTGAATATCCTCCGCACGTTTATGGAGGCGCAGGGGTCCACGTCCTCGAACTTGCGAAAGTCCTGAGGGAAAAAATTGCTGACCTGCGCGTTCACGCATTTGATGGCCCTCGCATTGATGGCGAGCCGGGAGCGGACCCAGGCGTGAGTGGACACGCTGATCTTGTAGAGCTTGCGAACGCGAATCCGGCACTGAAAACCCTCGGTGTTGATCTCACAATCGCAGATGCCACCGCAGGTGCTGACCTTGTGCATTCACATACCTGGTATGCCAACTTCGCCGGTCATCTCTCCGCGCTCCTCAATGACATCCCGCACGTGATCTCTGCTCATTCCCTAGAGCCGCTGCGCCCATGGAAAGCTGAACAACTCGGAGGGGGATACCGGGTTTCCTCTTTCGTGGAACGCACCGCTTATGAAGCAGCCAGTGCGATCATTGCCGTATCGAAAGGAATGCGCGACGACATTTTGCGTTGCTATCCGGCCATTGACCCTCAGCGTGTCCGAGTGATTCACAATGGCATCGATTTGGCGAAGTGGAAAACTCCGCGCACCCAAGAAGAACTCGAAAATCAAGAGCGTGTCCTGAAAGAACACGGGATCGATCCGACACGACGCACAGTTGTCTTCGTTGGAAGGATCACGCGACAAAAGGGTCTACCTCATTTCCTGCGTGCCGCTCGCCTGCTTCCCAGCGACGTGCAGATTGTGTTGTGTGCGGGAGCGCCCGATACCCCCGAAATTGCAGCCGAGGTCGAAGGACTTGTGAATGAACTTCGTCAAAATCGAACAGGGGTTGTTCTCATTACCGAAATGCTGCCTCAAGCTGATGTTGCGGCCATCCTGGATGCGGGAAGTGTTTTCATTACGCCTTCGGTTTACGAACCCTTGGGGATCGTTAACCTTGAAGCAATGGCCCTCGGGCTTCCAGTCGTTGGAACAGCGACCGGAGGTATTCCAGATGTGATTGTCGATGGGCACACCGGCTACCTCGTTCCTATCGAGCAGCTCAATGATGGGACTGGTACTCCGCTTGACTCGCGACGTTTTGAACGGGATATGGCCGAAAGAC
>JASBZF010000096.1 GCA_029983625.1 Pauljensenia sp.
ACCTGACTTCAGGTGTTGAGTGTGTCGTCTGGGTGGGCGGTGTTGCGGAAGTGGGGGCCCTCCAGCCCGTCACTTCAGCGTGTTCTGTGCGCTTGCCTGAAGCAGGGCGCTTTCTGCTTCGCTGAGGCTTCCTACGGGACGACACCCCTGCTGGATCCATCCTTTGACCAATGCAGGTTCTTTCCTCGCGAGGTGAATTCCTCGCAGGACAAGGACATGCAGCGCTTTCCTGCCTTCGCTTAAATCGCGAAGGAAGCGATACCACATGTTACGTAAAGGGGATCGGGCGATGCAGAGGGCATCGGCAAGCACTCCGGCTTCTCGTAGTTCTTCCACGAGGGTGGCGGCAAAGATCCCTTCGGCGATGAATACTTTTTCTTTTTCATCGAGTCGCAGGGTCTGAATCGCTGTCCTCCTGTTTGTGGGGATGTCGTAGATGGGGATCTGCGTGGAACCGCTTCGGCACAGTTCGATCAGGGCCTTGCGTGCTTCGTCGTGATTCCAAGATGCGGGGTCGTCCCAATCGATGAGCCCGGTAGGGAAGCGGGGCATTGCTTCTTCTGTGTCGTCTCGATAGAAGTGATCGAGGGAAACTGCGCGTATCCCCGTTCGTGTGGACAGCGAGGTTTTCCCAGAGCCGGAGGGACCGGCGAGGACGATGACGCGGGCTTGGGGGATGGGGGTGGAAGCCATGAAGGCCAGGATACGACGGTCGAGGCTTTCAGGAGGCCAGGGGTGAAGGAATGAGCGTGACTTGATGCCAGGCGGGAAGTAAGCGGGAAATAAGACTGAGCGAAGAAACTCCGTGTGTGCAGGGGTGTGCTGGGATGAGCTGGCTGTTTACGAGTTCTGTTCCAGATCGCGCATCATGCGGGTGTTGCCAAGAGTGTTGGGTTTAAAAGAGGCGAGGTCGAGGAACTCCTTGACCCCGTCGTCGTGGCTGCGGATCATCTCGTAGAACACGTCTTGACCGACGGGTGTGCCTTCGATTTCGTAGAAGCCGTGACGGGCGAAGAAGTCAACCTCGAAGGTCAGACAGAAGACTCGTTTGAGTTCGAGAGTGCGTGCGCGCTCAATAAGGGCGCGCAGGATTGCTGAACCGACACCGCAGTGGAAGTGTTCAGGTGATACGGCAAGGGTGCGGATCTCGGCAATGTCATCCCACATGACGTGCAGTGCGCCGCACCCGATGATGCGTGAGTCTTCTTCGTTGACGGCGACGACGAACTCTTGGACGTCCTCAAAGTAGTCGATGAGTTCTTTAACGACGAGGATTCGCCGCATTGCGTAGGGTTCGACGAGGGCGGCGATGGCGCGGACATCGTTGGGGCGGGCTTGACGAATGAAGTGTGTCATCGGAGGTGATTTCGCATGTGGGTTGAGCGCGTGCGGACAAGGTCGAGGAGTTCACGTGCGGCGCCGTCATCAAGGACAAGGTCGGTGATGACGCGGGCGCGCAGCGCACCCAGGAGGGGGAGTGCTTTGGAGGCGCCTGCGACGACGCAGAGTCGGCGGGGGATACGGCGCAGGGTGTGAGGAGTTGGGCCTGAGGCACGCGCATTCAGTTCCATGTCGGTGGAGCCGTTTTCGCGGATGAGGACGGTGCAGATGTCACCGACCACTCCGTCGCGTTGGGCGGCGGCGATTTCTTCGGTGTCGAGGAATCCGCCGGAGTAGACGTGGGAGGGGAGCCTAGCGGACAGGGAACCGACACCGAAGAGGGCGATGTCGCAGTTGTCGATTGTTTTGAGGACTGTACGGATGGAGCGTTCACGCCAAAGGGCGTTTTTCGTTTCGGCGTAGTCAAAGAAGGTGGGGACGGGGAAGTGAACCATTGCTCCGCCGATGGCTCGGGCTGCTCGGGAGATGATGGCGTCGGCGTAGGGCATCCCTGATTCGGTGGCGGTGGCTGCTCCGTTGAGTTGGACCACGGTTGATCCGGGGAAGTTGACTTTGGGCAGGCAGCGGGTAATTTCCGAGGTCGTGTTTCCCCAGGCGATGCCGAGTGTGGCGCCGGGTTTCATCATGTCGATGAGTCGTTCAGCGGCGACGAGGGCGACGTTGTGGAGTCGGTTGACTTCGGTGTGGACATCGTGGACGGGGACGACGGAGGTGTGGATGCCGAAGAGTTCGGAGATTTGTCCGGCGAGGGTGCCTTTGTTCCCAGGGGCGGCGCTGACGGAGATGCGCACGAGTCCTGTTTCACGCGCGTAGGACAGGAGGCGTGAAACGGAGGAACGCGAGACTCCCAGGTGGCGGGCGATTGTTTCCATCGTCTGCCCCTGGAGGTAGTACATCGAGGCTGCTTCGTGGGCCTGTTCGTCACGCATGGTCACTGGCTTAGTGTGCCATGCACAGGCGTGCAGGGACATTTTCTGGAATGTGCAGGTGGTGGATGTACGAGGGCGGGGCTGCGGTGTGAATGTCGGTGCGCGATGAAGTCTCACGTATGAGCGAGACCACGTACAAAAAATTGCACAAGCGTTCAATGGGTGCGAATTAAATGTGCAGGGGCTGTTCGGACTGGCATACTGAGGCTGTCAAAGTGAATGAGGGCAACGCAGCCTCAACTCCAACAGGCAAGCCCACCTCCTGATTCACACTCGATCACTCGCCGCGCTTTCCCAGTGTGATGGGCGAAAGAAAGAGTCGTGAATCACCAGTGGGTGTATGCGGGAGTGGTGATATGCGTTGATCTTTTCACCATCGGCACATACGGGCGGAAAGCGCCCGGAGGTCCGACGCAAAGAAGCGTCGGAGAAAGATAGGGAAAATGCTTGCAACACTTCTTCCTCTGGCACCGGGCGATATGACCACGGGGCACATCTTCATCTCAGAATTCCTCGGTACCGCGCTCCTCCTTCTCCTCGGTGGTGGTGTCGTCGCAACACACCTCTTGCCCAAGTCGAAAGGCAAGGGCGGCGGCTGGCTCATGATTAACCTCGGTTGGGGTTTCGCGGTGTTCACCGGTGTGTATGTCGCCTACTCGACCGGCGGCCACCTCAACCCCGCTGTGACGATCGCTAAGGTCGTTGCCCACATGTTCGATCCGGCTGTCACCCTCAACGGTCCGGCTCTTGGTGAAGGCGGTATCGCCGTCACCGCACTGAACGTCTTCATCTACATCCTCGCTCAGTTCCTCGGCGCTTTCCTCGGCGCGGTTCTGTGCTGGCTGACCTTCAAGCAGCATTTCGATGAGGACTGCGATCCGGCACTCAAACTCGGTGTCTTTTCGACAGGACCTGAAATCCGCTCCTACGGATGGAACACCCTTACTGAGGCCATCGGCACTTTCGTCCTCATCCTGTGGGTATTCGTCTCTGGCTACACGACCACCGCGATCGGCCCGCTCGGCGTGGCCCTGATCGTCGTCGTCATCGGTAACTCTTTGGGTGGCCCGACCGGATACGCAATCAACCCTGCCCGTGACCTCGCTCCGCGTATCGCGCACGCGATCCTCCCGATTAAAGGTAAGGGCGGCTCTGACTGGGGTTACGCCTGGGTTCCGGTCGTCGGACCCATCATCGGTGCTGTTGTCGCGGTTCTCGTGGCTTACGGCTCCGGCCTCGTTACCGTTGTCTGATCGTCAACCGCGCCACCCACTGCGAACGCTAGGTCCTGGGCGGACTTACCGAGGACCTAGCGTCCTGCTGAATACACAAAGAAGTGACCAGAAGGGAACACCTCAGAATGTCCATCGAGAAATTCGTCCTGGCAATCGATCAGGGCACCACCTCCTCACGTGCCATCATCTTCAACCACTGCGGCGAAATCGTTTCGGTCGGTCAAAAAGAGTTCACTCAGATCTTCCCGAACCCAGGATGGGTGGAACACGATCCCGTTGAGATCTGGGAATCGGTGCGCGCAGTCGTCGCTGAAGCGCTCCAAAAAGCAGAGATCAACGCCGAACACCTCGCTGCGGTCGGTATCACGAATCAGCGTGAAACCACGATCGTCTGGGACAAGAACACCGGCGAGCCCGTGTATAACGCCCTCGTCTGGCAAGATACCCGCACTGCGCCGATCGTTCGTGAAATCGCTGCCGCTGATCCGCTCGGCACCGAACGCTACCGTCAGATCACCGGAGAGAACATCTCCACCTACCCCTCCGCCCCTCGTATCACCTGGATTCTGGACAATGTTGAGGGCGCACGTGAAAAAGCAGAAGCGGGCGATCTGCTTTTCGGAACCCCGGATACCTGGGTTTTGTGGAACCTCACCGGCGGTGTCAACGGCGGTGTTCACGCTACCGATGTCACCAACGCATCCCGCACACTCCTCATGGATGTCCGCACGCTTCAATGGCGCGAAGATATCTGCGCTGACTTCCGTATCCCGATGTCGATGCTCCCTGAGATCAAATCCTCGGCCGCGGTTTACGGTGTCGGTCGTCCGAACGGCTTGCTTGCGGGTGTCCCGATCTCCGGCATCCTCGGCGACCAGCAGGCCGCGACTTTCGGTCAAGCCTGCTTTGAGAAGGGGAGCGCGAAGAACACCTACGGTACCGGCTGCTTCATGCTCATGAACACCGGTGAGGAACCGATCTTTTCTCACAATGGCCTCCTCACCACGCTGCTGTACAAGCTCGGCGACGAAAAGCCCGTTTACGCTCTCGAAGGTTCGATCGCTGTCGCAGGTTCGCTCGTCCAGTGGGTTCGCGACAATCTCGGCATGATCGAGAAGTCGTCGGATATTCAAGCCCTTGCGGAAACGGTTGAAGATAACGGTGGCGTCTACTTCGTCCCGGCTTTCTCCGGCCTGTTTGCTCCGTATTGGAAGGACGATGCTCGCGGGGCAATCGTTGGCTTGACTCGCTACGTAACGAAGGCTCATATTGCGCGTGCCGTTGAGGAATCGACCGCCTTCCAGTCCGCTGAGGTTCTGGATGCGATGAACGCCGATGCCGGTGTTCCTCTGAAGGAACTGAAGGTGGACGGCGGCATGACTCGCGACGATCTTGTGATGCAGTTCCAAGCTGACCTGTGCGGTGTGGATGTGATTCGCCCGGTCGTTGCTGAAACGACCGCACTGGGAGCAGCCTATGCGGCCGGTATTGCCGTGGGCTTTTGGAGTGGCACCGAAGATGTCATCGCGAACTGGCAGGAGGATAAGCGCTGGAAGCCATCGATGGATGCTGCCGAACGCGACCGCACCTATCGCCTCTGGAAGAAAGCGGTGACTCGGACCTACGACTGGGTTGACGAGGACGTGCAGTGAACTTCTGAGGCCCTGTGCGCGTGGGGGGGGGGGGGG
>JASBZF010000124.1 GCA_029983625.1 Pauljensenia sp.
TCATTACGATGCTCTTATCTCATCATGTTTCGACGCTCCGCGTCATGGGATGCGTGTCATGACCTTTCCCTTCCTCTTTTCTTTCTGCCACCCTGTTTTCTTTTGTCCGTGTTACAACGAGCAGCAAGGCATATCTGAACCTTCACTGCTTCTGTAGGTGCCGTGTGTTTGCAAGTACCCGACACTTTGCCCACAAAGCATTTGGCGCGTGTTGTGCGGGCTTAGTGCGTTACGGGTGTGTGGCACACGCGGGCGCCTGCGCATGTATGAAGTGGGGATGTGGTGTGTGTTAGCGGTGGGGGCAGCGGGGTGTGGGTGAGTGTTAGTGGGGTGCTGTGTAGGTGCGTATCCGCGTGTTGTGTCGTTTCTTCAGCCCTGCGCCACAGGCAGCCGCAACAAGCAACACCAAACCCGCCGCATAGAGTGTGTCTGCGGCTTTACCCCCTGTCATCGGGATCGCCACAGGCTGGATCCAACACAATTGGCCACTATCCACAGGCACACCAAAATCATGACTTACCTGCCCGCCCTCGAACACATACCCTTCCTGCGGATACACCACAAGACGCCCCTGATCTGTCACCTCCCACCGCAAGGTATACGTATCCTCAGGTTTGACCCACACAGCATTGCCCACACCACACGGATCCTCCACCTCTACAGGAGTATCAGGAACAAGGATCGTCACAATCTCACTCCAACTAAACGTCGTTGACGACCTATTACTGCCCTCAGGACCAAGATGAAAATCCGCGAAAATCCCCGGAGTCTGCGCAAACACATCATAGGTTTTCAAAAACTTCGCACCCGTCGTCAACAACGTCCGAGCCTTGATCTTCACCGCAGACCCCAAAGGTAAGCGAGGAATCACCCCCACCACCGCATTCGCCTGCGCATCATAGGTAAAACCGGTCGGGCATTCCCCGTCCCCCACTTCCACCTCACACAGCACATCCTTTGCCACATCCACACTCAACACATCCACCTTCCGCCCCGAACGATCATCCACCGGCAACTGCAACCAAAAAGGCACATCCTCAGCCAAACCCGCAGAATTCGACACCTGAGCCACCACATCCACAAACTCACCCACCCTAGGCGAATAATCCGACAAAACAGTAGTCGTCGACACATCCACACAACGCACCCTGCCACCAATGTATGCACCTACCGAGGTGCTGCTACCTTCAGCGAAAGGAGCGGATGAGACGAATTTAAGATCGGTACGAGTTGCGCCGGTGCCATTGCCTATCACAATGTCTTTCCCATCTGCACCACACATTTCTGCCCTAAATGTAAGTTCCCCTTTCCAAACAAGCTTTTTCCCCACAGGAATCGTCGCATAACCTCGGTAATACACATTCACACTATCATTAAAAGAATGTTTGGCACCGACGTCGCCAGAGCACTTCGCCGTCGAAGCAGCTTGATCACACTTAAGAGAATAAGCATAACGAACATTCATATCTCTAGGAGAATTAATTTGATTATGAATTTCAAGTTTTGCATCAACTGCGCCGACGTTCTCATAGGTTATTGTATAGGCACGAGGTTCACCCACGGCAGTGACCTCCTTATCCTGCGTTATCGATACCAGCACTTTAGGGCGTGGGCAGGTGGGAACATTTTGCACCTTACCATCAACAAATTCCGATACCGCACTCCATTTACCATCAGCGAACACGCCACTCAGATTCGAAGATCCGTGCGTCGCATATAAAGGCCATGCTATCGCATAGTTACGCACTAAAATCTCACTCCCCAGATCACATGCTTTCTCATCTATGGTGAGCTTAGTTTTGAGCACCAGCTTCTTTCCCGCAGGGATTACCACATTCTTATCCCAGGCTTTACCTACTTGGCGAATAGAGGAATGTTCATATGGTTCCATGAAATCACATTGCATTGTTGAAGCCTCTTCATCACATTCAACATAATATGAATATGAAAGATATACAGCTTCATCGTTATAGAAAAAGCTGAAATGATCTAAAATTTGCAGTTGCGCGTCGTTCTCGCCAATGTTCTCGTATGTGACCGTGTATGTTCGCGCCTCACCTACACTCACAATTTCCTTATCCTGCACCTTCGACACGCGCACCGAGTAACGCGGGCAAGCTGGAACATTTAGTATTTTACCCACAACAGTTTCTGAAGCTTCTTTAGTCTTGCCGCTAGCGAATTTCTCATAAACGGAACTAGCATGGGCGGATGCAACATTGGAGACTGTAATATCGCCCGCCTCCACGGCACAAAACTTTTCACTAACGGTGACCGGAATTTTAAAAACAAGTTTCTTCCCCACAGGGATATTCGCACTCCATCCAGGAAGAGATGAGATATTGTTTATATAGGTAAACACTCTTCCGAGATACTCAGCTGACCTTCCCGTAGGACAGGGTGTCGTCGAAGCTTCCTGATCACATTGAATAGAAACCGAAAATAAAACCGGCACTCCATATCCATCACTTTTTGAAAACTGGACTAAGTCAGACATAGAGACCCACATATCAAGATCACCGGTGTTTTCGTAGGTGACGGTGTAGGTGCGTGTTTCCCCTAAAGCTGTGGTTTCTTTGTCTTGTGTTTTCGTGACACGGATCGAAGGGCGAACCGGGGTGAGGGCGGTTTGTTGTTCCACGCGGTTCGTTGCCGGATTGTCATCCACAATCCCTGCAGGAAGCTCAGCTGTGAACACAGCACTCGCACTTGTCTTATTGTTCGGGAACTTCCCTTTCAGAGTAAAAACAACCTGCCCTTCCACAGGTAAAGACTCAATACGCCCTGAAAGCCTGGGACGCTCACCCGCAGCCACACTCGCGCCTTCTTTGATCTCCACATCCACCGGACACGACGCCACCACAGGCCCGCCCTCGCCACCCACACCAGCAGCAGGTTCAGACCCAGCACCCACACTGGGTGCAACGCCCTCACTTCCGTTTTCCACATCAGACGCAGAAGAAGACCCCAGGTCAGCAGAAGCAAAAACAGCAGAAGAAACAGCACCACGGGAAACAGCTGCACGCCCCAGCATGTCACCATGCCCAAATCCCAGGCCAGAATACCCAGACCCCGCTACAGAATGGCCAGCCCCTGTGACAAAACCTCTGCGGCCAGCAGACATCACACTTTCAGCAAACACACCAGAAGCAGGCACAGATCCAGCACCCACACTGGGTGCAACACCCACAGTTCCAGCATCTAAAACAAAGGAGGCTAAAGCATTGACAGTCGGCACACTCCCTGTTGTTTCAGCAGATCTTGGCCCCACACTGGCACCAAAGCCACCATCCGCACCAAACACCTGCGCTCTACTAGCACTTGTCTGAGCAGACACACCGCTTCCCACAAACGAGGCCCTACCAGCAACACCAAGACCAGGTACGGGTACAGTGGTTACACCGTCACTTCCAGGGGTTGTGCCCTCAGGCGATAAACCCTCACCACTCGCTCCCGCATCATCAGAGGCGACACCCCCATCCTCAACAGCCCCAGCAGAGCCAACAGCTTCACCATGCACAGGCGCACTAGATGTTGTGTCAAGCGGAGTGCATTCCCAGCTAATCTCACTCGTACCAGGCTCAAACTCCACACTAAAGCGCGTACCATCAGCACCAGCAGGCCCCTGATTCGACACCGTCGCCGTATACGCAAAACCACTCGCCCCCAAAGCATCACGAGGAACCACAAGCTCAAGCTTCACATCTGCGTGAGCAGGCCCAGAATCCCCGGCAAAAACAGAACTCCCTAAAAGTTCACCCCCCCCCGCACGGGAAATACAGAAACACCGGGTTCATTTGCCTGAGCAGAAAAAGGCGCAACCTGTACAAGACCTAACACAGCCACAACAACAACGACACAGGCACCCACGCACGCACGACAGGCAGCACGAAAAACAGAAGTAGCCCTCATAGCCACACCACTTCACTCCATACGGACATTCCCAACACACCTGCCCAGGCGCACCCGAGCACACAACAGCATCAGGACACAACCCCGCAGGTTTTGCCTTACAAGTAACAAAATCAGCGTTCTTAGCGACAAAAAGACACGCCCCACGATAGGGAAGGAGAGGAAAGTCACCCGCACTCCCACACTTCAGCCACACCCGTCGAGGCACTCACCTCATGGGACACAATGGGTCGCCTCAGCGCCAAGCTGACCCCTCGCCCCGTATCACGCCCACACCACCGACATTCCGCAAGGGAAACCACCCCACTCAGAAGCCCCATAAAACGGACTCCACACGCTGTGCATCCGAATACGCAGCCCTCACGGCCCCCACTTTCCGCCCGAGGTGCCTTTACGCCATTAACCCGAGTTGCAGGCTCGCAGTCAGGAAGCAGCAGCCCGCTCACATGCTCAGTTTGCCATGAAGCACTACGACGCCAACATGTCACCTTGCGCCGACTCGTCATTAAAGCTGAGAGAGCATCAGACAGTGTCGAGCAGACGAAGCCTAGTGTGCGGCAAGTAAATCTCTGTCGATCGCTCGACGAATAAACGCGGATCGCGTGATGCCTTCATGTGCTGCAAGTCGATCAATAGCACGCAGCTCATGCTCGTAGAGTTTCACAGAGGTTGTCCGCATCGGCGCAGCATAAGGTCTGCCCTCACTGGGAGCACCGAATTGCCATCCTGACAGATCTCCAGACTCATACTTGGCTACGTCAGCTTCGATCTGCGACAGTGAAACTCCCAGCATCTGCGCGACAGGGTCGTCGCTCATACCCTGCTTCTTAATCTGATCCATCATGCTCATTGTTATCTCCTCCCAAGCCCTAGCTCACGTCTTATGCCTTCTTGAGGTGGCCTCTGTGCGTGTTTGATCACCCAGCCGCTTGCGTCAGGGAGAGCGACAGCAACGATTTCCAACATCCGCCCTATCGGATCAGGGCCGATCGCAATATATTCCGTCGGTTCACTTCCAAAACGAGGTGCGGACAGCACCGCATTGTGCCATGCGTGCGTATACGACATCGTCCACAGTCAGATCAGGATGTCTAAGCATGACGCGCGCAAGAACATGCACCTCATCACCAGTCACACACAAAAGATACTACCTGCGCGTATTACTGTCGCAGAATACGTATGAGCGATCCTGATTGATGACGATTGACAGACACTTCATGCTCAAACTACATAAAGCCTTTTGATGCCGACACCCACCAGCAACCAGCCACACCCAACACACCCAGCGCCAACAGCGCGCCAATGACAGTGGCGCCCCCC
>JASBZF010000097.1 GCA_029983625.1 Pauljensenia sp.
TGTTGCTCCTCTCCCTAAAGGAAAGGAGGCCGCTACAGGACTCGGCGGCGAAAATGTGGTCGTCCTCCAAGAAGGCAAACACGCCGATGCTGCCGTGAAGCTTGCCGAGTTCCTCACCGGTGCCGAAGGCGCAAGAATCTACTGTGATGAGTCGGGGCAGCTTTCTGCGCGGCCCGACCTCGCCGGGACACTCAAGCTTTCTGCAGATCAAAAGCTCAAAGTCTTTGAAGACCAGCTCGCAGTTGCCCATGCACGCGCCTACGGAAAACAGTACGCGAAGGTCTCTGAAGCTGTTCAGCTCTCGATGCAAGAAGCTCTGACCGGCGCACTCACACCAAAAGAAGCAGCGAAGAAAGCCGCAGATACTCTTCGCCCGCTCTTGGAGTCGGACAAGTGAAACTCGGGAATCATCGAGTCTGGGCCGCGAGTACGACAACTCGCACTCGCGGCCTGGGCCTGGCCCTCGCGCTTCCCGCACTCTGCTACATCGCGATATTTTTACTCGTTCCGCTTCTCTATAACCTCTGGATTTCTGTCAGTAATGCGAACGGCGCGAACCTCATTACCGGGAACTTCGCACCTACGGGTTTTGCAAACTACCGGGCCGTCCTCGACGATCCGCAGTTCTGGAACGGCGTGACTTTGAGTGCGATCTTCACTCTTTCCTGTCTCGTGCTCCAATTCGTGATCGGCTACGCCCTGGCTTTGTTCTTCCGAAAACCCTTTCCAGGGAACGGCATCATTCGCGCTTTACTTCTCGTCGGTTGGATTCTCCCACCGGTTGTGACCGGCACGATCTTCAAATGGCTCTTTGATTCAGACTTTGGTGTCCTGAATTATGCGCTCTTGCAGATCGGAGTTATTTCTGAACCTGTCCACTGGCTGACGGGTCCGGTGACCTCAATGATTGCGGTAATTGTGGCGAATCTTTGGGTGGGGATCCCTTTTAATATGCTTCTTCTCCTTTCTGGACTCCATGCAATAGATGACGGATTGTATGAAGCCGCTCAAGTCGATGGTGCGGGCTGGTGGCGTCAATTCTGGTCCATTACGTCGCCTTTGATGCGCCCTGTGATCGTGTCAGTTTTACTTCTCGGAGTGATTAATACCTACAAAGTTTTCGATCTGATCTTCACCATGACCAAGGGTGGGCCGGTGTCAGCGACGACCACCTTACCTGTCTACACCTATCTGGAAACTTTCAAGGTTTTTGAGTTCGGTAACGGAGCGGCTGCTTCGACGCTCACCCTTATTCTTCCCCTGGTCCTCTCCTGGTTTTACGTGCGCAGTCTGAAGGAGGAGGAAAAGTGAATGCCGTCAAGCTGCAGTCCCAACTTCCACGCGCAGAAAAACGCAGACGCTGCCAGCGTTGGGCTAAGTCTGTGATCGCGTGGATTCTCGCCTGCGTCTACCTTTTCCCCGTCTACTGGATGGTGATTACGTCCTTTAAAAATAAGGAGGAGACTTTCTCTTCGCCACCTCACCTTATTCCCTATGCGCCCACACTTGAGTCCTATCGTGCGGCTTTCTCACCCGAATACGGAGTGTGGCTGGCCCTTGCAAACTCTTTCCTCATTGCCTTGGGGACTTTGATTCTCACTTTGGCGGTAGCGCTCCCCGCTGCTTACGCGGTTGCGCGTTTCCGGGACGGTGTTTCCACTGCGATGATGGTGGCTTTGACGGTTGTGCAACTTTTGCCAGCGATCGCGATCTCTATCCCGCTTTTTGTTATGTTCCGTCAAATGGGAATGATCAATACGCATCTTTCAATTATTCTCGCTGATCTTTCCGTTACTTTACCCTTCGCCGTGATCCTTCTTCGCCCCTACTTTAAACAGTTCCCTTACGAGGTCGAAGAAGCAGCAAAACTCGACGGACTTGGGGTTCTTTCTACAATCCTAAAAATCGTCATCCCCACAATTCGCCCAGGGGTGGTGATGATCGGATCTTTTGCCTTCCTCATGGCCTGGGGTGAGTTCACTTTCGCACTGACTTTATCCACGCAACAGGAGATTCAACCCCTCACGGTCGCTTTGAATCGCCTGATTGGACAATACGGCACAAACTGGAATCATCTGATGGCTGTTGCCGCTCTGATTGCTCTTCCTGTCCTCCTGATTTTCATCGCATTACAAAGGTACATTGTCGCCGGTTTATCGGGCGGAGCAACCAAAGGGTGAATACTTCCTACGCGAGGGCGAGGCAGATCAGAGATGCCCTGCCTGAGGGGATGGCCTGCCTGAGAGGGTGGAGTACAAGAGTGGGTGAGGACTAGACGGACTCGACCAAGGTGAGGAAGCGTGAACGGGGCGGATCTGTCAGACTCAGCGCATGGACATGACGACACCGCAGCCCCCGAACCCCGGCCAGCCGCACTCTCCCCAGCAGGTCGATCCCCAACACAGCACTATCCCGCAGGGAACCCCTCAACACCCCAATCCCTCGCAGGTCACTCCCCAAGCACTTCCACCACACACAGGGCTTCTCAGCACACACCCTCAGGCCGGATCTTCGCACTTCGCCTACACGCCCTACGCTTCATGGCCAGGGATACCCGAAACCCCTCGCGTCGAAAAAGCCTCACAACAACCCTGGCCCGCACCCGGACACTCTCGCCTCCACAAATCCGACCGCCCTCGCCCCCGGAAATGGTGGACCCCACTACTGACACTTCTCCTCGGCGGAATCTTATGGTTCCTCACCATGATGATCCTCACGCTCAGCTGCGTCGTAGCGATCTTCTTAACAGGAGGGGATTTCACATCCTTCTTACGCATCTTCGAGGGCGGAGCAGAATCACTGGCAAGTCCCTGGTTCTACCTCTTCACCTTCGGGGTTCTCGCCCTCATGATCCCCTTCCTCTGGCTTTCCCTTCGGATCGTCGAAGGCGTCAGCATCGGAGCTTTATCCTCCATCGAAGGACACCTACGCTGGAAACGCTTCGCCGCCGCCCTCGGCCTCGCGCTTCTTGTCCTTACGCCCTCAATCCTTCTCACCATCGGTGACGTGATCCGCATGGGTGGCATTTCCGCACAAGCCCTCGGACGCGCACCCCTGCTCTTCGCTATCGTGATCGTCCTCGTCCCCCTGCAATGCGCAGCCGAAGAATACGTATTCCGAGGGCTCTTCCTCAGAATCCTCATGGGCTGGGGGCTGCCCGCCTTAGCTGCCATCATCCTCGCAGTAATCCCCTTCTCACTGGGACACCTCTACGGGTGGATGGGCATGATGGACGTGACCGTCTTCGGAATTGCGATGGGCTGGCTGAGCTGGCGCACTCAAGGACTAGAAGCCTCAATTGCCCTGCACATCATGAACAACATGAGCGGAATCGTTTTCGCAGTCCTCGGAGTTGTGAACCCCCTCGACGACTCAGGAATGCCACTGTGGGCGCTCGGATTCAGCCTCGCTTTAACGATCCTCTACACGCTGATCGCCGATCGACTCTGGGCGGTACGCACGAAAAACAGCACGAAAGACAAAAACGACCAGCAGCAGAATCACAACATGACCCAGACCGCGATCGTCTAGCCTGAACATCACTGTCACCACTGCGTATCACAATGTCCACACCTTCAAGCGCGCAACAGTGTGCAACGCATGACAACAACGCATGACAATAAAGAAAGGACCACCACAATGACACTGCCCTCCAAAAAGCTTGCCGAGCTGGGTCTTCAGCTGCCACCCGTCGCTACTCCCGTTGCCGCCTACGTTCCGGCAGTTCTTGACCGTGGAGTGATCCGCACCTCAGGTCAGATTCCTGTTGTCGAGGGCGAGCCTGTCTGCATTGGAGCGGTCGGTACTGACGGTGCCGACCCGGAAGACGCAAAAGAAGCGGCACAGGTGTGTGCATTGAACGCGCTCGCGGCCGCTGCTGAGCTTGCCGGAGGTGTGGATCGTCTGGCCGGAGTTGTGAAAGTGACAGGATTTGTCGCTTCGCTGCCGGATTTTTACGGTCAGGCGGGGGTTATCAACGGTGCTTCGGAACTTTTCGCCGAAGTTTTCAGCTCTTCTCATGCGCGTTCCGCAGTGGGTGTTTCGGCGCTTCCCCTCAATGTTTCTGTTGAAGTGGAAGTGGAGTTTGCTCTGCGCGAGGACTGATTTTCTTGCTCGCATCCACGCTGCGCAGAGATGAGGATGCGTGCATACACTTGAATAAATACCCGCAGGATTTCTTTTTGAGCCGGAAAGGATCATCATGGCTGACACTTCATCCACCACGGTTCCCGAGGGCGCACCTCGTACTTTCACACTCGTTGCCGCTGACGCTCAGCCTGATAACCGCACAACAGAAGGTTGTGCGTGCGGTCAGCGAGGCTGTGGCTGTGGAGGGCGTGGCCGTGAGCGAAGGGGCCGCAGGCGCGCCTGCGGCTGCGGCGGGCGGCGGGGTGAGGCGTGCAAGTGTGGCTGCGGTGGACGAGGTGGTGCTCGTGCCGAGGGCGCGGGCAGGTGCTGTGATGGGTGTCGGTGCAGTGACACGACCTGCGGTGAAGGGGAATGTGAGTGTGGGTGTACCTGCGGATGTAGTGATTGCACGTGTCGGCAAGGCAGTGCCGCGCCTCAATCAGCGGCGGCCTTAAAAGAATGCGGCTGCGGTAGCGAAGTCCCGAATGATACTGCCTGCGCTGGTAGCGCTCCTGAAGGTCAGACCTGCGGCTGCAAGTGCGGTGCCTGTCGCTGTGACGCTGAGCTATGCAGTCGAGGCGAATGTGGCTGTACATGCGGATGTGAAGACTGTGCATGTTGCCAAAAGACTCGCGCGTGCGCATCTGAGAAAAGCACAGAGGGCACGTGCTGTAGCACGTCTAAGCCTGAGCAGTCTCATGCCTGCGCTTCTGGCGGCGCTTCAGAACTCGTCATCCACGCGATCCCAAAGCTCGTGCGCCGCGCCGCACTTTTTGCCGCGCTCGACGCAATCCCTGTTGGTGAAAGCCTCGTGATTGTTGCGCCCCATCAGCCAACTCCCCTCTTCCAGCATCTTGATTCCTGTCAGGCCCACTACCGGGTTGAGACCCTGACAGCTGGACCTGTTGACTGGCGTTATCGCATTACACGCCTTTCGTGAAGTCAGCTGTGCGCCTGCTCATGACCTGAACGCAAAGTGAAAAGTCTCGTCATAGTGAGGGCGCGCAGATTTACCCTCACGACGGGCTAAGAGCTCCGCCC
>JASBZF010000098.1 GCA_029983625.1 Pauljensenia sp.
GGGGCCGGGACAGCTTCAGCGACGCAGACCGAGACGCTCAATCAGCGAACGGTAGCGCTCAATATCAATCGAGGCCAGGTATCCGAGGAGACGACGACGACGACCGACGAGCAGCAGGAGGCCGCGTCGTGAGTGGTGATCGTGCGTGTGGTACTTGAAGTGCTCGGTCAGATCCTTGATGCGCTGGGTGAGCAGTGCGATCTGCACCTCGGGGGAACCGGTGTCGCCCTCGTGGGTCGCATACTCGGCGATGATCTGATCTTTCACGTCCTTGCTCAGCGGCACAGGCTTCTCCTTCAATCACATCGTTGCACGGAGCGTCAGGGCTTATCCCCGCCGCTTAGAATCCGTGGCCGTTCTGACGGCCTTTCAAGGTTAGCACGGGCCCAACACTCACCTTCAGTCCATAAGAGTCCTTCACAGTCCACCGACTGTGCAATCCGACACCTGCACGAAGGTAACGCCCTCGACACTTCCTCGCGGCACCTCGTTTAACGTGCAGTCACCCCTGCGGGATCCACGCGCGTCGTCACCGCAATTCCCAGAATGTAGGCCGTCTGCCTCAGGTCGTCATCCATGCGCCGAAGCAAATCTTCAACGCAGTTAAAGGACATCATCGAACGGATCCGCGCGACGAAAGTCACCGCGATCTTCTCTCCGTACAAATTGAGATCAGAACGGCCCAAGACATGTGCTTCAACCGTCCGCTCGACACCGTTAAATTGCGGATTGGTACCCACCGAGATTGCCGCCGGTAAAAACTCCGCCGACTGAGTTCCCGGTACGGCTCGCACCAGCCAACCGGCATACACGCCGTCGCCCGGAACCACTCCTTCGATACCGCCGCGCAGATTCGCCGTCGGAAAACCCAGCTCACGTCCTCGTTTAAAGCCGTGTTCGACCGTACCTCGAATACGATGCAAATGACCTAACACGCGCGCAGCCCCCGCGACATCACCAACTGCAAGGAGCTCACGCACCCACGAGGAGGACCAACGCCGTCCTTCCGGTGCTTCAATATCCGTCACCATCGTCACGTCAAAACCGTAACGACGTCCCAGCTCACGCAGGGTATCAACCGTCCCTAAATTATCGCGTCCGAAACGGAAATCTTGACCGACAACAACTTCGATCGCCCCGAGACGATCCACAAGAAACTCTTCGACGAACTCCTGTGCGTCTAGGGAATACACCGAAGCGTCGTAGTGAACAACCAAAGTCCCATCAAGACCCGATGCGGCCATCGCATCGAGACGATCACGCACAGGACAGATCAGTTCGAGCCCCTGCTCGGGCCGATGCACCTGTGCGGGATGCGGATGAAATGTCACCGCTACGGCTTCAACCCCGCGTCGCTGCGCACGTTCCACGCAGGACGCAAGCACCCTACGGTGCCCATTGTGCATTCCGTCGAAATTTCCGATCGTCACGACCGAACGCTGGTTTCCCGGCACCTGCGTCAGCTCGTACCAGGTCTTCATTATTCAGCTCCTTGGAATACGGTCAGTGTGGACAATCGTCCTTTGTGTACGCGAAGCAAGCCCAGAAGCTCACCCGAGGCGTTAAAAGCACCGATGATCTGCTCATTGCAAGACCCGCCAGCCAGGTTTTCTTCTTCCACAGGACGTGCGGGAGCTTGACCGTGAGCAAAACGTTGTGCTTCTGCAGCATCGAGGACGAGGGCGGGAAAGAGCATCCGAACAGCATCTGCCAGAGGGATCAGACCGGGAGCTGGCTGAGGATCGTGCTGCGTATCGCTTTGATTTTTTCTTTGTGCTTCAAGATCCGCAAGAGGCTTGGCATCTTTCAAGGTGAATAAGCCGACGCGAGTACGCCGCAGTGCCGTTAAATGCGCACCGCACCCCACAGCTTTACCGAGATCACGTGCAATCGCGCGCACGTAAGTACCCGAGGAACATTCCACCTCAATGTCAAGGTCCACGACGTCAATTGGCCCATCGGGGCCATTCAGCACAGTGTGTCGCACAGGCGAAACCCGTTCTAAACGATGGACCGTTATCTTCTGTGTCGCCAGCTCAACGTCTGCGCCCGCACGGACCAGTTCATACGCTCTTTTTCCGGCGATTTTCTTCGCTGATACCCTTGAGGGGAGCTGATCGATCTCGCCTCTGAGTTCTTCCATCGCGAATTCGAGTTCGCCCTCGTTGAGGGAAACACACCCGTATGTCTCAAGAAGTTCGCCTTGCGCATCATCACTTAAAGTTGTCGCACCAAAACGGATTGTCGCCGTATACGCCTTCTCGTGGCCTGTGATCCAGGTCAGCAGACGGGTTGCTTTCCCAATTCCCAGGATGAGAACACCGGTTGCCATCGGATCGAGGGTGCCCGCATGGCCTACTTTCCGGGTATGTGCAAGCTTGCGCATACGCGCAACGACATCGTGACTCGTCAGTCCTGAGGGCTTGTCAACAACAACAATCCCCGGAACTGAACGATCGGGTCGTTTCGCCATCGTCAGTGATCGCCGCCTTCACTCACACCCGTATCTTCATAGTCGGCTTCTTCATCCTCATCGTCTTCTTCATGACGGTAAGGATCAGCGTCTCCTGCGTAGCACGCACCTTGAGCGAGCTGCGCGATCTGCTCATCTCGCGCTTTCGCCAGTGTCAGCGCCTCTTCGATTGCCGCGGCAGATTCTGGTAGCGCGTCGAGGAGGAATTCGATTGACGGGGTTAAACGAATACCCAGTGCTTTACCGATTTCGGAGCGAATAATGCCCTTAGCGGATTCAAAAGCCCGAGCAGTTGCTTGACGGTCCTCATCATTACCGAGCACGGTGTAGAAAATCGAGGCATGTTGAAGATCTCCCGTCACACGTACATCCGTAATCGTGACGAACCCCAGGCGAGGATCCTTAATTCGCCGACCGAGCATATTGGCGACGGTCTGCTGGATTCTGTCTTGAACCTTACGACGACGTGATTCGTCCGCCATGTCCCCTCCTGGCTTACTTGCGGTATCGGACTCAAACTTCCAAAGGTCCATGGTACGGGGCCAAACAGAAGTCTTCATAGTGGCTTTTCGTCAGCATCTGAGCTCACACGAGCAGATGCTGACGAAAGGATGGTGCCCGGAGCAGGGTGTGCTCCGGGCACCATCTCGCGGTCAAGCGGGGTCAGTCACGAGGTTTTTCGCGCATCTCCCAGGTCTCGATAATGTCGCCTTCGGTAATGTCCTTGAAGCCGAGAGTGATACCGCACTCGAAGCCTTCGCGAACCTCGGTGACATCGTCTTTTTCACGGCGCAGGGACTGGATTTCGAGGTTTTCTGCGACCACGACACCGTCGCGGACCAGACGAGCCTTCGTTCCACGCCTGATCGTGCCCGAACGGACGATCGAGCCTGCAATGTTGCCGAACTTGCCAGAACGGAATACCTGGCGGATCTCGGCGGTACCGAGCGAGACCTCCTCGTAGATCGGCTTGAGCATTCCCTTCAGGGCTGCTTCAATATCGTCGATCGCCGAGTAGATGACGTTGTAGTACTTGATTTCAACGCCTTCGGCATCAGCGAATTCAGCAACTCGTTCAGCCGGGCGGACGTTGAAGCCAATAATGACCGCGTGGTCCACGGTGGCAAGATTGACGTCATTTTGTGTAATCGCACCGACGCCACGATGGATGATGCGGAGCTGGACTTCTTCGCCCACGTCAATACCGAGGAGCGAATCTTCAAGCGCCTCAACAGCACCGGAGACATCACCCTTAATGATGAGGTTGAGGGTATCGACTTCGCCTTCTTTCAAGACCTTGTCAAAGTCCTCAAGGGAGACGCGCTTGCGACGCTTCGCGAGCATCGCTTGGCGTTCAGCGGCTTCACGCTTGTCAGCGATCTGGCGTGCCGTGCGGTCGTCGGCAGCGACGAGGAAGGAATCACCCGCGCGCGGAACCGAGGTCAGACCGAGAACCGCAACTGGACTCGAAGGACCAGCTTCAGACATGTCGTTACCGGAATCGTCGAACATGGCACGCACACGGCCATGAGCGGAACCGACAACGATTGCGTCACCGATACGCAGCGTTCCTCGTTCCACGAGCATGGTGGCCACCGCGCCGCGACCCTTATCAAGTTTGGCTTCAATCGCCACACCACGGGCAGCACTATTCGGGTTCGCTTCGAGCGTGAGGGCAGCATCCGCCGTCAGGAGGACCGCTTCGAGAAGATCGTGAATACCCTGACGTTGCTTCGCGGAGATATCAACGAACATGACATCGCCGCCGTATTCTTCGGCCACCAGACCGTATTCGGTGAGCTGGCCTCGGATTTTGTCGGGGTTTGCGCCTTCTTTGTCGATCTTGTTGACGGCAACCACGATCGGGACATTCGCAGCCTGTGCGTGGTTAATTGCTTCCACGGTTTGCGGCATCACACCATCGTCGGCTGCGACCACGAGGATCGCAATATCGGTGACCTGCGCACCTCGGGCGCGCATAGCGGTGAAGGCTTCGTGACCTGGCGTATCGATGAAGGTGATCGGACGCGCTTGGCCTTCGTGCTCGACAACAACCTGGTAGGCACCGATGTGCTGGGTGATACCACCGTGCTCGGTATCAACGACATCCGTATGACGGATCGCGTCAAGAAGCTTCGTCTTACCGTGATCGACGTGCCCCATCACCGTAACGACCGGGGGACGCGCCTCCATGTTCTCAGCGTCGTCGAGCTCTTCTGCTTCGAGATCAATATCGAAGGATTCAAGGAGCTCGCGATCCTCATCTTCGGGAGAAACGACCTTGACTTCGTAGCCGAGTTCAGCACCGAGAGCCTCGAAGGTGTCTTGGTCGAGCGACTGTGTTGCGGTCGCCATCTCACCCAGGTGGAAGAGAACGGTGACGAGGGCTGCGGGATTGACCTCGATCTTCTCAGCGAAGTCTGCAAGAGACGCACCTTGACGAATCCTGATGACCTGTCCGTTACCGC
>JASBZF010000099.1 GCA_029983625.1 Pauljensenia sp.
TCACACTGCTGCATTTGGTGAGTGATCGGCGTCAGCAATCGGTAGCGCTCGCTGAGCTGCGCGATACTCTTCTGCCTGAGCTTATGAGTGGGCGGATGCGGGTGGATGAGGCCGGGCGGCTGGTCAGTGAGGCTCTTAGCGAAGAGGTCGCGGATGTTGGAGAACACGCACGTTGAGGTGTCATCCTCGCAGTTTCTCCTCTTCACCAGTGAGGCCAATGGCACCATCGAGGTGCGCTATGAGGACGGCACGATCTGGCTCACCCAAAAGCTCATGGCTTGAGCTGTTTGGCGTCTCCGCGCCGACCATCAACGAGCACCTTGCCAACATCTACGACTCCCAAGAGCTTGTGAGGGAGGCAACTGTTCGGAATTTCCGAATGGTTCGAAGAAATGGGTGATGACACCTCAAGATGATCGCGCGGGAACTGGTGGACACGATTCGCTCCTTGAAGACCTTGGACTGGACACTCAAAGAGTCCGTTCGAACACGCATGCGATCACGCATCAAACGACTGCTTGCTGCCTCTTGAGATGAGTAGCGTCGTCAGTCTCACGCTTGCCTGCGCGTTGCGACATGGACCTGAAGGTGAATGAAGTGGCAGAATAGGCCGTCGGCATCCGGTTCACCGGTTCGCCGTCGCATCTGACATTCACTGATGCGACAGGACACTCTTCGTCCGATACGAAGAGGTCTGCGGATCCGGACCCGGAGCACTCACGAACCCAGGAGTTCCTATGAAGAAGAACATCCACCCTCCCTATGTGGATACCCTTGTGACCTGCACCTGCGGTAACAGCTTCCAGACCCGTTCGACTCTGACTTCCGGCGAGATGCGCGTCGATGTGTGCTCGGCCTGCCACCCCTTCTACACGGGTAAGCAGAAGATCCTTGACACCGGCGGTCGCGTCGCCAAGTTCGAAGCTCGCTACGGAAAGCGCGTCCGCCCCTCCAAGTGAGGTCAACGCGCACCGAGGCAAGAGCGCGGCGCCGGTGATGAAGGTCACCGGCGCCGTTGCGCATCACAAGCAGCACGAGGAGGATCCCCATGCCCACTGAACCGGAGATCGAGGTCGATCTTTCCGCGCTCACCCCTCTCCTGGAAGAATGCGAGCAGGTCGAAGCACTCATGTCAGATCCTGCAGTCCTGAGCGATCAGGCAAAAATGCGTAAAATTGGTCGGCGATTCGCTGAACTTGGACGAATCCGTCAGGCAGCCACACGCCTCTTCACCGCTCAAGATGACCTGAGTGCGGCACGCGAACTCGCTGAAGAAGACCCCAGCTTCCAAACAGAAATCCCCGCCCTCGAAACCGAAATGACCGAAGCGCGTGACGAACTGATGCGCATCCTCGCCCCACGCGATCCCGAAGACGCCCTCGACGTCATCCTCGAAATCAAAGCGGGGGAAGGCGGCGAAGAATCAGCCCTATTCGCTTCCGATCTTGCCCGCATGTACATCCGCTATGCGGAACTCAAAGGCTGGACGGTCAGCGAACTCACCTCCACACGCACCGAACTGGGAGGTTTCAAAGACATTTCCTTAGCGATTCGCGCCAAAAACCCCGCGACCCCAGACGAGGGCGTATGGGCACACCTGAAATACGAAGGGGGAGTCCATCGCGTTCAGCGAGTACCCGTCACCGAGTCTCAGGGACGCATCCACACCTCAGCGGTCGGCATATTCGTCATGCCAGAAATTGAAGATGACTCCGAAATCGTCATCGATCCCAAAGATCTGCGGATCGATGTCTACAGATCCTCCGGTCCGGGTGGACAATCCGTCAACACAACAGACTCGGCAGTGCGCATCACCCACCTTCCCTCCGGGATCGTGGTGTCGATGCAGAATGAAAAATCCCAGCTGCAGAACAAAGAAGCAGCATTGAGGGTCCTTGCCTCACGACTTGCCGCTGAAGCACGAGCAAAACGCGAAGCTGAAGCTTCAGCGCAGCGCCTCTCCCAAGTGCGCACCGTCGATCGTTCAGAACGGATCCGCACCTACAACTTCCCAGAAAATCGCATCGCAGACCATCGCACCGGCTACAAGGCACACAATCTCGACCGTGTTCTCGGTGGTGAACTGGCAGCCGTCATCGATTCACTGCGCAGCGCCGATGAAGCAGAAAGGCTGACAAGGGCGGCCGGGCAGTGAGTGAACACAAGGACGAAGGACACCGAACTATCCCTGATCTGACTGTATTTCAAAACCTGACAGCCTTGCTCTACGCCGGAGCGCATCAACTGGAAGGAATCGAAGGCGCATCACCCACAGGGGATGCGCGTGAACTTGCCGAATGGGCCTTCGAAGCCGAATCAGTGTGGAAGATCCGCGAACCCCTTGACCCTGCGGGACTCCTGCGTTTTCAAGAAGCAATTGCACGCCGTCAACAGCGTGAACCCCTCCAATGGATCACCTCGCGTATGTATTTCGCAGGGCTTGTTTTACACGCACAACCGGGAGTGTTTCTCGTCAGACCAGAAACCGAAGTCCTGCTCGAAGAGGCAATACGTCGCTGTCGTGCGATCGTAGCCAAATACGGCAGTGTGAACGTGGTGGACCTGTGCGCAGGTTCAGGGGCAATCGGTATCGCCCTCGCTCATCACGTCCCCGAAGCTCGCCTCTGGGCCGTCGAAATTCACGAAAAAGCAAGTGCTCTCGCTCGCGAAAATATCGACGCTCTCGTTCCTGGCCGAGTCACACTTGTCGTAGGCGATGCTACGGACCCCGAGACACTCCGCGAAATTGACGGAAGCGTTGACCTCGTAGTGTCAAACCCCCCTTATCTTCCGCCCTATGAGGCACCGACCCAAGCTGAAGCGCTCCTCGACCCTGAATCTGCCCTTTTCGGAGGGGGAATCGATGGAATGCAGATTCCCACCGGGATCCTCGCCCGAGCAATCCGACTCCTCAACGTGCAGGGGAGCGCCCTCGTCGAACATTCCGAAAGCCAAGCAGAAATGATGCGCCAAAAAGCACAAGCCCTCGGATTTGCTTCCGCCCAGACAAGACAGGACCTAGCTGGGCGCGACCGATTCCTCATCGCTGAGCGTGGGAGAATACACCGGTGACTCCTCGAATCATTCGTTGTGCTCGCGCATGGAACCAAGACGAGCTGACAGAAGCTGCACAGCATATCCGCACAGGAAAACTCGTCGTCTTACCCACCGACACGGTGTACGGAATCGGCACGATTGCCACTGATGCGCAAGCAGTTCAGCGCCTCCTGCACGCAAAAGGACGCGGTCGTCACATGCCTCCACCGATCCTCCTTGCTCACGCGCACACCGTCGATGAACTCGCCATTGACATTCCCGAAGAGGCACGCCGCCTCGCAGATGCGCACTGGCCGGGTGCCTTGACACTCATTCTGCGTGCCCGTCCGGAACTTGGATGGGACCTGGGCGAAACCGGAGGGACAATCGCAGTGCGAATGCCCGATCACGCACGTGCCCGTCAACTCCTAGAACGCACGGGACCGATGGCGGTCACAAGCGCAAACCTCACCGGAGAACCCCCTGCGACCTGCATTGACGAAGCGCTGGCATCCTTTGGTGAGAGCGTCCTCTACATTGACGCAGGTCCCACTCCCGCTTCGACGCCTTCAACGATTATTGACTGTGCCCACGGAGCTCCCAAAGCTTTACGGCTCGGAGCCGTATCCTTAGAAAACCTGTCCGCATCCGCCCAGATCGACATCCTCCCCACGATCTGACATCCGATAGGGAACACCTCTTTGGCATGAAGGTTTATGTCCTGCTCACTCTCATCGCGATGGGTGTCACGCTCCTGATGACACCTATCGTTCGCTGGCTCTGCCTGCGATGGAGGATTGTTCCCGAATTGCGAGGGCGTGACATTCAAAAAGCTCCGATCCCCAGGCTCGGCGGTATCGCGATGACCATTGGTGTGGTCGTGACCCTTCTTGTTGCCTCACGTATTCCCTACATGGCTCCCCTGTATGCGACAAGTCTGCCCTGGGCGGTAATGTGTGCCGCTTTAGCGATGTGCGTGCTCGGCGTGATTGATGATGTTATCGAATTGGACTGGATGACCAAGCTCTCCGGTCAAATCCTCATTGCCGGAGTCATGGCCTATTCGGGCGTTCAACTCATCTCTTTCCCGATCTTCGGCGTGACAATCGGCTCTTCGCGACTGTCCTTAATCGTGACCGTCGTTGTAGTGGTCAGCATCGTGAACGCGGTGAACTTTATTGACGGTCTCGATGGCTTAGCTGCGGGGATGGTGGCAATCGGAGCCGGTGTTTTCTTCGTCTACTCGTACATGCTGTCTCGGCTCGTAGGGGCCGCATCCTATGCGACGACCGCTTCGCTGATCGTTGTCGCTCTGGTCGGAGTGTGCCTCGGTTTTTTGTGGTTCAACTTCCACCCTTCGTCAATCATGATGGGCGGTGGCGCGGAAACTCTCGGACTGGTTCTGGCCGCTGCGGGCATTATCGTGACCGGTCAGATTGATCCGGCTTTACTTGGGCGCCAGCAAGCTCTTGTCGGTGTCCTCCCGATTCTTTTGCCGCTTTCAGTGATTTTCATGCCGATTCTTGACC
>JASBZF010000100.1 GCA_029983625.1 Pauljensenia sp.
GAATCGAAAGCCAGGGTGAAGTGGTAGAAGAAGGTTGTGAAGCGGACGACATCAACGTGAGGGTTGTCTTTGAGCCAGATCGCAAGCGCATCTTTTACGTGTGCCCAGGTGCGCGGATAAGCGACGTCGTAGGTGCGTTCTTTTACGCGCGAGGGGTCCAGTGCCCAGTCGTTTGTCAGGTAGTTGTACATCTGGGTGGAGTCCCAGATCTGCACGGCAAGGAAAGACACCGTGTAAACATGCAGCGGCTCAGGATTCGCGATGGTGACGAGGGCGGAGCTGGCATCCGCTGGGAGGTCGCCCACAAGAGGAACCGGATCAACGAGGGGACGCGGACCTGTGGCTTCAACGTCCCATTCTTCGGGGGCAAGGACGCGGCCCGTGGTGCGGTCGATGACCTGCCACCATCGTTTGACATCGCAGTCGGTGTCCGGTCGGAACTGAGCTTGGAACCAGCCTTCCATTACATCGATCACAAGGGGGCCCGAGGGCGAGGCAGTGTGTCGTTCAGAGAGGAGGTACTGGTGAACTCTTTCCCCGGTTGACTGGTCGGCCCATTCTTCGTCGCCGCGCGAAGGGAAGTAGGTGGAGTAGACCTTAGCGAATCCTCGGTCTACCCAGTCAGGAAGGGAGGTGCCGTCGGAATTTCGGACGGCATCGGCGCCGAGGCGTTCGACGAGTGCTCGCACCTCCTCGTCGATTCCCGTTTCAATGGGAAGGGTGAGGCGTCCGGCGCGCTCTTGGGTCATGGATCTCCCTTTCTCCCGAATTTTTAAGACAGGAACGATGTGAGGATAGTCGAATGAGTCTCGTGCTCAGATCGCGTGAGACGAGGTGGCGTCGATGCCTGAAGACCTCCGTTCCTGTTGGGTGCGTGCGTCCGCTTCAGGTGCAGGTCGTAGAGCAATCAATCGTAACCAGAGTGTAACCAAATCGGACGGCGTTTTGGTCACCCTATTGTCTCGTTTCAGTATGATTTTTTCGTTGGATTTCCAGCATAAACGATCAGAGAGTTCTCAAGGAGAGAGAGTATTCCAATGATCCGCAGGAAGAACAGTGCCGCTGCAATGATCGCGGTGGCCTCAGTCGCCTCGCTCGCCCTCGCAGGATGTTCGAAAGAAGCTTCGACGACGGATGCAGCTGCTTCCGGCGCTGCAAGCGCTGGCGAAGCAGTCAGCATCGAGTACATCCACCGCCTCCCCGACGGCGAAGGGATGACGAAGATCTCCGAGCTCGCCGAAAAGTGGAACGCGGAGCACCCGAACATCCAGGTCAAGGCCACAAAGTTCGATGGTAAGGGCCCAGAGCTCATCAAGAAGCTCGAAACCGACGTGAAGGCAGGCAATGCGGCGTGCCTCGCGCAGGTCGGCTACGGTGAGGTTCCCGAACTTTTTGTCAAGGGTCTCCTCGAAGACGTGAGCGCTGAGGCAGACAAGTACAAGGACAACTACTCCGGCGCCTACACGAACATGTCCGTCGGTGGAAAGGTTGTTGGTCTCCCGCAGGACACCGGGCCGCTCGTCTACTACTACAACAAGGCAGAGTTCGACAAGCTCGGCATCAAGGTTCCCACGACGATCGCTGAGTTCCAGGAGGCCGCAAAGACCGCTGCCGCTCAGGGCAAGTACATCGCCGCTTTCGAGCCCGATGAGGCACAGTACTTCCTCTCCGCTCAGGCAGCTGCCGCCGGTGGCACCTGGTACTCGACCGAAGGTGATACCTGGGTTGTCACAGCTGATTCTGATGCTTCGAAGGTCGTTGCTGACTTCTGGCAGAAGATGCTTGACGACAAGTCCGTCCTCGTGATGGAGCGCTGGGATGACGGCTTCAAGTCCGCCCTCAACGATCAGTCCCTCATCGGCACGATTGGTGCCGCTTGGGAGGCTCCGCTCCTCGCTGGCGACATGAAGGATACCGCGAACGAAGGCCAGTGGGCCGTCGCTCAGCTCCCCGACTTCGGTGCGGGTGCAAAGACCGGCCCCGACGGTGGTTCCGGTGTTGCCGTGACGAAGGGTTGCGCACACCCCGCTGAGGCGATGGAGTTCAACAACTGGCTGAACACTCAGGTGGATGCCCTCACTTCTCAGGGTCTCGTCGTTGCGACGACGGTTGCCCCGATGAAGACCCCCGAGGCCGTCTCCGCTTTCTACGGTGGTCAGGATGTCTTCGCTGAGCTTGGCACCGCGAACGCCAACCTCTCCAAGGACTTCCCCTACATCCCCTTCTTCTCGACCCTCGGTGATCCGATGAAGCAGGCTGCCGCCGCCGCTGGCGCTGGCACCGGCAAGGTTGCCGATGTCTTCACCGCCGCTCAGGAAACTTCGGTGAAGGCATTGAAGGACGGCGGACTTTCCGTCAAGTGACGCGCTCATGAGCCAAGGGGTCCCCCGCGTTGCTCGTGGGGGACCCCTTGTCAGGGGAAGTAGACTTTCATTCATACGTTCTTTATACGTACACTTCCCCAACCCTTTCCTTTCCGACTTCACATCCACGAGGCGATATCAATGTCGAAATCGACCCCGCCCGCAGCGAATCGAAAAATTCGTGAGCGTCACGAGGCAGTGACTGGCTGGGCTTTTATGGCCCCTTTCTTCTTGCTGTTCCTCCTCGTATTTGCCATTCCGATCCTTGTTGCTATCCGCCAATCCTTCTATCGGGAGGTCGCTGAAGGCGGTGGCCTTTACGGTGGCGGAGACCTGCACACAACCTTCGTTGGTTTTGACAATTTCGTCTACGCGGCCACGAATCCTGACTTCTGGACGGGTATGGGGCGCGTCGTTGTGTACGCAGCTTTCCAGATCCCCATCATGATCTTCGCGGCCCTCGCGCTCGCCCTCGTGCTTGATTCGTATCTCGTGAAGCATAACGCGATTTTCCGCCTCGGTAATTTCTTACCTTTTGCGATTCCTGGCATCGTGGCGGCGATGGTGTGGCTTTACATTTATACGCCTGAACTGTCGCCGATCACGCAGCTCCTTGAGCCGCTAGGTCTGAACCCGGATTTCATGGCGAAGGGCTGGCCGATTCTCGCGTCGATGGCGAATATGACGACCTGGACATACACGGGTTACAACATGTTGATCTTCCTTGCGGCCCTCCAGGCGATCCCGCATGAACTGTACGAGGCTGCGCGCCTTGACGGTGCTTCGGGCTGGCAGATCGTTCGCCACGTGAAGGTTCCCTTGGTTTCAGGTGCGGCTATGCTCGCTGTGCTTTTATCCATCATTGGCACGATTCAGCTCTTCAATGAGCCTTCCGTCATGTACTCGTCGAACACGTGGATGGGGACGAGCTACACACCGATGATGATGGCCTACAACACCATGTTCGGGCAGATTTCGCCCGGAGGTGACGGGCCCGCATCCGCAATTTCGATCCTCATGGCGATTGTCGCTGGATCCCTCGCTGTTATTTACGCCTTTGCCCAGAGGAGGACCGTCCAATGAGCGTTTCGTCATCTGTACGCCCGCGTCGCCGTATGGCTCGTCTTGCTGACGGTCGCGAGTATTGTGCTTCCGTTGAGGGAATGCCGCCGAGGTCGATTGCGCCGTCAACAGCGGCGAGAATGCTGACGATTGTCCTTCTCGTTGTTGCTCTCCTGTATTTCCTTGCCCCGATTGTGTGGGTCATGTTTTCGATGACGAAATCGAATCCTGGTCTGGTGTCTTCGCCGGGATTCTGGTTCGCCGATGACATTCAGCTTGCTGAGAACTATTCGAAGCTCATGAGCTGGACTCAGGGATTGTTCTGGCGTTGGGTGGGGAACTCCCTGCTCTATTCGACTGCCGCAGCAGCTTTTGGCACGCTCATCTCTGTTGCAGCCGGTTACGCCCTCGCAAAGTTCGCTTTCCCCGGTAAGAACATCACGATGGTTTTCATCATGAGTGGTCTGCTCATGCCGGTTGCCCTCTTGACGATCCCCCTGTACATCGTCTTCCACGGGATCGGTTTAACGAACACCATGTGGGCAATCATCATTCCTTCGTGTGTCTCACCTTTCGGTGTGTTCCTCGGTCGTGTGTACGCTGATTCTTCCGTCCCGAAGGAGCTGATCGAAGCTGCCCGTATCGACGGCGCTTCCGAAGCGAGGATTTTCTTCACAATTGTTCTGCGTCTTCTTGCGCCGGCAATGGTGACGATCTTCCTTTTCATTTTCGTCGCGACCTGGAATAACTTCCTCCTCCCGCTCATGATGGTTTCCTCGCCGGAGATTAAACCCGTCACTTTGGGCCTGTACGGCATGATGAGCTACTTCAACCCGGAGAAGGGTGCCGTCATGATGGGTGCGCTCCTTGGTGTCGTACCCCTCATCATTTTGTTCCTCGCGCTTCAAAGGTACTGGCAGGCTGGCCTTGCGGCCGGTTCGGTGAAGGGCTGACGCGGCCGGTAAAAATTCTCGTGCGGGGTGCCCGCCAAACCGG
>JASBZF010000101.1 GCA_029983625.1 Pauljensenia sp.
ACACGTAAAAGAGGCGCATGCGATCTGGCTCAAAGACAACCCTCACGGTGATGTCGTCCGCTTCACAACCTTCTTCTACCACTTCACCCTGGCTTTCGATTCACGAGGGCGAGAGCGCTACGTCGATTGGTTCGGATACTCGGCCTCCGTGTCGATTCCCGCGATGGAAGCCTTCGAGGAAGAATACGGTTACGCCCTCACGGCAGAAGATTTCGTTGACGCCGGATGGTACAACTCACCCTTCAGGCCGGTGAGCCCGCGTTTCCGCGACTGGATTGACTTCACAAGCCGCCGCGTCGCCGAGAAAGCAAAGACCCTTGTCGATATGGCCCACGAGGCCGGACGTGAAGCGATGATGTTCCTCGGCGACAACTGGATCGGCACCGAACCCTACGGGAAGCACTTCCCCAGCATCGGCATGGATGCTGTCGTCGGTTCAGTCGGATCGGCAGCGACCTGCCGCATGATCGCCGACATTCCCGGCGTGCGCTACACCGAAGGCCGTTTCCTCCCCTACTTCTTCCCGGATGTTTTCTGCGAGGGCGGCAACCCCGTCGGTGAAGCGAAAGAATCGTGGCGCACAGCGCGTCGCGCTATCGTGCGTAACCCCCTGGATCGGATCGGCTACGGTGGCTACCTCTCCTTGGCGCTGAAGTTCCCCGAATTCGTGGACACTGTCGAATCGATCGTCACAGAGTTCCGTTCCCTGCATTCCACCTCCGGCGGTCACCGTCCCGCGAACACGCGGGTGCGCGTCTGCGTACTGAACTCTTGGGGTTCCTTGAGGACCTGGCAGACGCATATGGTCGCACACGCCCTGTGGTACAAGCAGATTCACACCTACCTCGGTGTGATCGAATCCCTTGCAGGTTTGCCCTTCTCGGTGGAGTTCCTTTCCTTCGAGGACGTCGAATCCGGTGGCGCCTCCGCCCTCGACAATATTGATGTCCTCATTAACGCGGGCGCAGCGAACACGGCCTTTTCCGGTGGGCCTGCCTGGGCCTCTGAGAAGCTTCAGCAGACGATCCGTGAATTCGTGCGTAAAGGCGGCGGTTTCATCGGAATCGGTGAGCCGAGCGCATGGATGGGTGACGCGGCGAACCGCCACTCAGCTACTCCGGCTTCCGGCTGTGTTTTCACTCTTTCCGATGTTCTTGGCGTGGACAGGGAAATTTCCTGGTCTTTGTCTACCGACCGCTACCCGGAAATTGTCTCCGACCATTTCATCACCGCTGACCTTCCCGAAGAGTTCTCCTGGGGTGAAGATCCCGGTGATGTCGTTGGCTTGGGCGCGCACATCCATCGGATGACAGAAGGTTCGGTGCGTCTCGCAACGCACGAGTACGGGGAAGGTCGCGCCGTCTACATGGCAGGACTGACCTGGTCGGCCGTCAACTCTCGCCTCCTTCATCGTGCGCTGATGTGGGCAGGTGGAGCCGAGGACGAGTGGGAGTCTGTTCTTGTCACAACGAATCCTGAAGTCGAGGTCGCCTGGTATCCGCAGGTGCGTCGCGCCTTCGTTTACAACGATTCCGACACACCGCAAGAGGCACGCATCCTAGGATCGGGCCTTGTGGGGGTGGCCGAGGACGCAGCCGATAACGGGCGAATCGATATCGCTGTTTCGCTCGGTGCTGGCGAGTCCAGTTGGATTGATCTCTGAGGCGCTCAGCGCATCGCGCTCACCTGAAATCAAAGACAGAACAACAACAATGGAGAACCGTGATGGTCATCAGTGCTGAGGATCTGACCAGGATCGCTGGAATGTTCGCGCTTGAGGGCGAGATTATCTCGGTCGAGCCCTACGGGGACGGGCACATCAACTCGACTTTCCTCGTGACGACAAGTGAACGCCGCTACATCCTTCAGGCAATGAACACGGGGATTTTCCCCGACGCTGCAGGATTGATCCGCAACATCTGTCTCGTCACGGATCACCTTCGTGAACGCGACCAGGAAACCCTTACTCTTGTGCCGACTCGTAGCGGCGAGTCTTTCCTCGCCAACGCGAAAGAATCTTTCCGCGTTTACTTGTTCATCGAAGATACGGTGAGCTACAGCCGTGTGGAAAATGCTGAGGTGTTCCGCAATTCGGGGCGGGCTTTTGGGCACTTCCAAAAGCTCCTCGCCGACTTTGACGCATCGCAACTTGTTGAGGTGATCCCGAACTTCCACAGCACCCCTTTGCGTTACGAGGCTTTCGTTCAGGCGGTGAAAGAAGACCCGATTGGTCGAGCAGCTGGTGTTGAACACGAGATTGAATTCTTCAAGGCGCGAGCCTCGCAGTACGGGCGTATCGTCGATGCGCTTGCAAGCGGTGAACTTCCTCTGCGCGTTACGCACAACGACACGAAGCTCAACAACATCCTCATAGACGCGGCAAGCGGAGAAGCCAGGGCGATTATCGACCTTGACACCGTGATGCCCGGTTCGATGCTGTATGACTTCGGTGATTCGATCCGCTTTGGCGCATCAACTGCGCTTGAGGACGAGAAAGATCTGTCAAAGGTTCACTTCTGCCTCGACTACTACAGCGCTTACACCGATGGTTTTGTCAGTGCCGTCGCAGAACAGATGACGGAACTCGAAGCGGAATTGTTGCCCTTCGCAGCAAAGCTCATGACTCTTGAATGCGGTATGCGTTTCCTGAGCGACTACCTCAAGGGTGACACCTATTTCGCAACTGCCTACCCCGAACACAATCTTGTGCGCGCACGCACGCAGATCAAGCTTGTGGAGGAAATGGAAGAGCAGTGGGAACAGATGGTCCAGGTGACGCACGAAATCGTGGAAAAGTACCGGGGGAGCCAGGTGTGCGAGGGCGGGGCTGTCGATCCGATCCGTGAGTTCTACGCGGTGGTTGATCGCCTCCTCAGCTACGCGAAGATCAATCTTGTGCTTGATGAGCGCGATGAGATCTACGTGCGTAACCAGATTTTCTCCCTTTTTGGCTTGAACTCCTACGCGCCCACCGGAAGCGTTTCTCAGGACACCACGCCCGATGAGTTGCTTGCTGACTTTGCGCAAGCTGGTCTGGCTGCTGGGCTCTTCGATGAGTCTCAGGTGGCCCACTACTGCGATCAGGTGATGGGGATGTGTTCGCTGACGCCCTCAGGGCTTCAGGATGCTTACGTAAGCGTCCTGAAAGAAGCTGGCGGTAGTGACGCGATGTCCTGGCTTTACCACTATTCGGTAGCCAATGGATATGTGAAGCGTGCTCTTCTTGATCGGAATCCGCGTTTTGAAACTCCTGAAGGATTAATCGTCACGATTAACCTTTCAAAACCAGAGTTCAAGGACGCGAAGAAAGCTGCCGCTGGCAACGCCGTTTCAGGCGGATACCCGAAATGTACGATCTGTCGTGACAATGAAGGATTCGCGGGGCGTGACAAGTTCACTTTACGCACGGTTCCCGTGAAGGTGGGCGACCAGGAGTGGTTCTGGCAGTTCTCTCCCTACGGCTATTTCAACGAACACGGAATCGCCGTGAACTCGCAGCACACTCCGATGCACGTCGATCGAGCTACTTTTACCAGGCTCATGGACTTCGTCGATACTTTCCCCTCCTACTTCATCGGTTCAAATGCCGCCCTCGCCCGTATCGGCGGCTCCGTCCTCGCCCACGATCACTATCAGGGCGGCGGTGAAGTCCTTCCGATGCAAAAGGCAGGGGCCTACGCCACTTTGAAAGTGGAGGGTTTTTCTGAAGCGACAGTTGAAGTTCTGGACTGGTTCAACACGGCTGTGCGCGTCGTTTCGCCGCATCGAGGTGACATTGAGGAGATTTCTGAGCGGATCCGCCAGGCGTGGGTGACTTTTTCAGATCCTGAGAAAGGAATCATCGCCGAGGACGAGGAGGGTATTCACTCAGCTGTTTCGCCTACGTGCGTGAAAACTGAACGCGGATACGAAATGTCGATCATTCTGCGTTCGAATATCACGAGCGAGCAATACCCCGACGGCGTGTTCCATGCTCACTCCGAGTTCTTCCCGATCAAGCAAGAGTCGATTGGCCTTATCGAGGCTCAGGGCTTGTTTATTCTTCCCGGTCGCCTCGTTGCTCAGCTCGGCGCCCTTGAAGATGCTGTGGTGGAAGGGCGCGAGCTGCCTGAAGATCTTGCCGAGTTCAACCTTGTGTTTACTGAACTCAAGGAGCGTGTCTCAGCACAAGCCACGCGCGAGGAAGTTCAACAGGCTGTTCGTGAGGAACTGGGAAGCGTGTGTGCGCGCATTCTCGACAACACTGCGGTTTTCAAAGACAAGAACGAAACCGTTAGCTTCCTCAAGGCTCTGGGGTTTGTGCCGACTGCAGATGCGCTCTGAGTCTGAGTGAGGGACACTCTCGACTGAATGAGACGCGGGTGCCCGCCGCCAGCAATGGCG
>JASBZF010000102.1 GCA_029983625.1 Pauljensenia sp.
GTGTACACGCTTGCCTACGGGCGGATCACCGGTGAACTGCCGATCGGTGAAGCGAATCAGGAGAATCTTATGGAACTCATGACCATTGAACCTTCAAGGGAGAACGACAAGTGAGCACCACTAAAAGCCTCGGCGAAATGTTCAAGGGAAATCTCCGCCAGAGCGGTATTTTCCTCGCCTTCCTTGCTATCGCTATCCTGTTCGCGGTGCTCAACCCCTCGTTCTTGAGTCCGGGGAACCTGACGAACATCGTCCTCCAGTACTCCTACATCCTGGTCCTCGCGATCGGTATGCTCTTCGTGATCCTCCTCGCTCAGATCGATCTGTCGGTCGGTTCGGTTGTTGCGGTCACAGGTGCCCTCTCGGCGGTCCTTGTCATTAAGAACGGTATGCCCTGGTGGGTGGGTGTCATTGCGGCCATCGCACTCGGCCTCCTCATTGGCGCGTGGCAGGGCTTCTGGGTGGCCTACGTGGGTATTCCCGGCTTCATCGTCACTTTGGCGGGGATGCTTCTTTTCCGTGGCCTGACCTTCCAGGTGCTTGAGAACGTTTCACTCTCACCTTTCCCTAAGAGCTACTACAACATCGCGAACGGCTTCTTCAACGGTCTTCTGGGTGGGCCGGGCTTCGATGTCTTTACCCTCGTGATCTTCGGCATCGGTGTCCTTGGTTTCGCCTACCAGCAGTTCCGTTCGCGCAGGGCACGCATTTCCTACAATCAGGCGGTGGAGTCGATGCCTTTGTTCATCGGCAAGATCGTCGTGGTCGCGGCCTTCGTCATGTGGTTCGCGTTCCAGCTTTCCCGCTCGCGCGGTTTGCCTTTCGTTCTCATCATCCTCGCCGTCCTCGTCCTCATCTACGGAATCCTTGCGAACTCAACGGTCTTTGGACGTAACGTGTACGCGATTGGCGGCAATATTTCGGCGGCGGCCCTGTCGGGCATCAACGTTAAGGCCGTGACTTTCTGGACCTATGTGAACATGGGCTTCCTCGCTGCGGTTGCGGGTGTCATCTATTCGGCTCGAATGAACGGCGCTCAGCCTTCTGCTGGCAACATGTTCGAGCTTGATGCGATTGCGGCCTGCTTCATTGGTGGCGCATCAACGACCGGTGGTATCGGTAAGCTTTCCGGTGCCCTCGTCGGTGGTCTCATCATGGCAGTGATGTCGAACGGTATGCAGCTCATGGGCGCATCGACTTCGACACAGCAGATGGTGAAGGGCCTTGTGCTTCTCCTCGCGGTTGCTTTTGACGTCTGGAACAAGCGTCGCGCCGCTTGAGTGTGACATGTACGCGTTCCACTCGGGACGCAGCAGGTGGGGTTGTGCCGTTAAGGCACGGCCCCATCTGCGTTTTATCGATGCGCCGCGCTTTTGTGTCAGGAAGGCAGACATACACTGTGATGTGGAGCGAGCCCGATGCAGGGAAGTGCTCGCGATTTCGTATCGTGCTATCGGAAGGGAAAGCGATGGATCATCGAAACCCATTGACCTGGGATGAAGACTTTGCTGCGCGTGTGCGCGCGACCCGAGAGGTCGTGTCTTTGCTTCATGCGGAACTTCCCCGCTGGGGTCTGATCGTGTGGACTGCGGGGAATGTGTCACAGCGAGTGAAGGGCCCTGCCGCTGACGGCTCTCAGGATCTGCTCGTCATCAAGCCTTCGGGCGTGTCGTATGACGATCTGACACCGGAGGCAATGGTCGTGTGTGACCTTGACGGTCAACTTGTCGAGGGTGAGGGTTCGCCCTCGTCCGACACTGCTGCCCACGCTTACGTGTATTCCCATATGCCCGAAGTGGGCGGTGTTGTCCACACGCACTCGACTTACGCGACCGCTTGGGCTGCGCGGGGTGAGGAAATTCCTTGCGTATTGACGATGATGGGCGACGAATTCGGTGGTCCTATCCCGGTTGGTCCTTTTGCTCTCATCGGTGATGATTCGATTGGGCGCGGCATTGTGGATACCCTCAAAGAATCACGCAGCCCTGCTGTTTTGATGCGCAATCACGGGCCTTTCACGATCGGGAAAGATGCGCGCGCCGCAGTGAAAGCTGCCGCAATGGTAGAAGAGGTTGCTCGCACGGTCCATATCTCTAAGCAACTCGGAGAGCCGCTTGCGATTCCTCAAGACAAAATCGATTCTCTGTATCAGCGTTACCAATTCGTTTACGGCCAGCATGAGGGCACAGACACCCAGGAAGGACAGAAGTGATGAGCAGTTTTTATGAGGGACGCGAGCTGTGGTTCTACACCGGATCACAGGATCTGTACGGTGAGGATGTTCTTGTCCAGGTTGCAGAGCAGTCGCGCGAAGTCGTTCGTCTTCTGAACGCATCCGGTCTTATGCCCGCTCCGATCGTGTGGAAGCCGGTTCTGAAGGATTCTGATGCGATCCGCCGGGCGATGCTTGATGCGTCGAGCGACGATAAGGTCCTCGGTGTCATTTCTTGGATGCATACTTTCTCTCCGGCCAAAATGTGGATTCGTGGACTTGAGGTCCTGTCTAAGCCGCTTCTTCACCTTGCGACGCAAGCCAATGTCGAAATCCCTTGGGAGAGCATCGACATGGATTTCATGAATCTTAATCAGGCTGCGCACGGTGACCGTGAGTACGCGTACATGCTGACGCGCCTTGGGGTGGCGAGGACAACGGTTGTGGGCCATGCTTCCCAGACAGCAACGTGTCGGCGTGTCGCTGACTGGATTCGTGCTGCCGCTGGTTTCGCTGCGACGAATGAGCTTCGTGTCGTTCGTTTCGGTGACAACATGCGTCATGTTGCTGTGACCGAGGGCGATAAGACGGAGGCAGAGCGTCGCCTGGGCGTGTCGGTGAACACGTGGGGGGTGAACGATCTTATTGCTGTCGTCGATGCGGTTGACGAGGACGAAATCGATGCGCTTGTTGCCGTTTACGAGGCTGAATACGAGGTCGAGGAGGTGTTGAAGAAGGGCGGTGTGCGCCATGACTCGCTTCGTTATGCGGCCCGTGAGGAGATCGCTTTGCGGCGCTTCCTCACGGAGCATTCTGCGATGGCCTTCACGACGAATTTTGAAGATCTCGGTACTTTGCGTCAACTCCCCGGTCTTGCTGTTCAACGCCTCATGGCTGACGGTTACGGTTTTGGTGCGGAGGGTGATTGGAAGACAGCGGTCCTTGTGCGTGCAGCGAAGGTGATGGGTGAGGGATTGCCTGGCGGTGCTTCGCTGATGGAGGATTACTGCTACAACTTTGTCGAAGGTGAAGAGATGATTCTCGGGGCACATATGCTGGAGATTTGTCCTTCGCTTACCGCTTCAAAGCCTCGGGTTGAGATCCATCCGCTCGGTATTGGCGGTAAGGAAGATCCTGTCCGCATGGTGTTCACTGCTGATACGCGTGCGGGTGTTGTTGTTGCTTTGTCGGATATGCGTGACCGTTTCCGACTCACTGCGAACTGTGTTGATCTTGTTGAGCCGCCGCATGATATGCCTCAGCTTCCTGTTGCGCGTGCGATGTGGAAGCCGAAGCCGGATTTCTTTACCAGTGTTGAAACTTGGCTGATGGCCGGGGGTGCGCATCACACCTGCATGTCTACTCAGCTTGGTGTTGAGGTGTGGGAGATGTTTGCGAAGATCGCGAGGATGGAGCTCCTTGTCATTGATGAAGAGACGAGGTGCCGTGATTTTGAGGAGAAGCTGAAGTGGAATCAGGCGTATTACCGTCTGGCTGAGGGTTTGTGAGGCTGATGGGGTTGCTGAGGGTCTTCAGATCAGGTTCAGATGCTGTGTTCTTTTGCCTGAAAACGACCACATACTAGGAAAGGCGGGCAAAAAGCGTGACTTTCTACGCTCAAAGTAGGATTTTTGCCGCTGATTTCGTAATGTTTTCACCATCGGCCGCCGCAGTGGCGGTTTGTACGAAAAGGAATGAGGTTCCTCCATGTCTGTGAATCGCACTGAGCTTGTTGCCAAGATCGCTGAGCGCGCTAACCTGACCAAGGCTCAGGCTGATGCTGCTCTCGGCGCTTTCCAGGATGTGCTCGTGGAGTCACTCGCTCAGGGTGAGGCCGTTAAGGTGACGGGGCTCTTCTCTGCGGAGCGTGTTGAGCGTGCGGCGCGTACCGGTCGTAACCCCCGCACCGGTGAAGAGATGCAGATTCCTGCGGGCTTCGGCGTGAAGCTTTCGGCTGGTTCGAGCCTGAAGAAGGCTGTTTCCTCCAAGTGAGGTGATGCTCTCATCCGTGATGAGGGTACGGTGGGGGGGGGGGGGGGGGGGGGG
>JASBZF010000103.1 GCA_029983625.1 Pauljensenia sp.
GGCGGGAACTATCGCGCCCATGCGTCTTGGCACAGAGTGGCGCGTCACTCCGGGGATGCTCACAGACTGAGCGCGGCATATCGGGACCGAAGGCGAGCAGAACCGAGGACGGACTGAAGCGGCACACGTAGCTTCGGGCATATGGGCCGCGCGTCTTCCTTTCATGTCAGTGAGTAAGGGCGCTCTTCCAGGTCGCCAGATGCTCCTCAAGCTGCGATGCTTCCTCTGCGGTGAGTGACACAGCATCCGGCATCGGAGTGAGGAACCACTGTGCGGAAGTGTTCTCCACTGTCGTCGTATCGAGAGGATATGCCTGCCCTGATTCGGCAAGCAGGCGTTGTCCTTGGCTGCTTTCAAGCCAGGCGAGGAAAGAACGGGCGGCGGAAGTGTTCTTCGCATTCGCGCGCTCAGCTGCGAAAAGATACCGCTCCACACACGTACCGGGAAGCGGATGGGCTTGCGCTTCGATACCGGGAGTGGAGGCCGTGTCTGTGAGTGTGCTCATTGGCGCGACAAGAAGGTGGTAGCGTTCTTGTCGCGCAGCGAAGCCCGATTCTGCAGAAAGATCATCGGCTGTCCACGCGGGTTGTATTGCATCGGAAGGGCCGATGAATGTCCCGGATTCTTTCAGACCCTGAACCCATTGGCTCAGGTCCGTGCTGATACGTGAAGCAGCCCCGAGGAGAAAGAAAGCGCCGCTTTTCGTGGTGCTCGGATCAGGCAAGCCAAGAAGGAAAGCGACACGTGCGTCGTTTAAAGCCTCGAAGCCCTCTGGAATGTGTCTTTGACCAGCTGACATCCACCCAGAGTCCACCAGCACACACACGTCATCACGCCCGTAGGGAAGTGCTCCTTCGATTGCTCGCGCACCTCCTTCTGGATAGCTGAGATCAAAAGGCGGTGTGTGAGTCACGGTGTCGTGAAGCGTAGCGAGTCCGAGCAGATCGAGTCCGACAACAAGGTCAGCGTCCACATCGGCTGCTTCTTCGTCTGAAGTAAGGGTCAGGGTGTGCGCAGTGAATCCCGTCGCAGCGTGGAAACTCGAAAGTATGTCCTGGGACAGTTCCACATCCGGCGCGAGGGCGATCACAACTTTCCCTGAACCACGTTCAGGGGAGGGCGGTCCGAGGAGACCCGGATCCGTTACTTCAGAGTGCTGCGTATGCGGCCCGAGGACGAGCGGCTTCACAAAAGGATCGCTTCGGTCGTAGGAAGCGGAAACGGAAGGTGTACATGCCCCAAGCATTCCGCTGAGGAGCAGCAGCGATGTCATCGCAAACACGGGGATGCGGATCTGAATCATCGTGTCTCCTTCGGCGGCATATGCGCTTGTGTCATTTTACGGTTCGTCCTTCTTAGAGCACGAGTGCATTCACGCATCGCCTCAGGCATGATGGGATAGCGTTAGAACTTTCGCTCATACGTATAGCCCGAACAGAGAAGGAGAATCGCAATGGAAGATCTCACATGGAAGATCGCCAGCGCCGCAGCGGCGGCACTCGCAGCGATGGGTGCCAGTAAAATCGCTGAAATCGGGTGGAGACTCGCCACAGGTAATGAAGCTCCGCGTGAAGATGACGACGAGGCCGCCCTCGTTTCACTCGTTGTTTTTGCTGCAGCGTCCGCCGCCGTGGTCGCCATTGCCCAACGTTACGCGATCCGTTCAGCAAAGAAACTGTGGAAACCCGCCTCTTCGGCCACCCAAAGCTCGAAAGCCTGACTGTGCACGTTTCACAGAACAGGAAACAGCTCCGTCAGATCGGTCCGCTCTCCTGAAGCACAGACGCGCCTGTCCTCGACCGCCTCTGCCCATCGGATCTGGCCCGTTGCAAGCCTGAGCCACACGTCCATGCTGGTTTCTACAACAGCCGGAGGTGTCCCCCTTCGGTGTGTCGCACCTGGCAGGATCTGGACCGCACCCGCAGGAGGAACCCGAACTTCAACGGCACGCCCCGGATGCGCGGCTTCCAGTTCTTCAAGCGTGAAACGCACAGCGGTCAGGAGAGTGTCTCGCGACGCTGATTCAGGATCGCGCGCCCACAAGTCCAAGGCTGCACGACCTGCCGCAAAGTCTATCCGTCTCCTCCTCATAGGTGACATCATAAAATCCTGAAACAATCGGGGCTGAATACGGGCCCTCCCCCATATACGCAAGGAGAATCATGGTACACACTAGAAACAGCGCACTCCGTGTCGATGAATGAAAGAAGGATGATGAAGGGCGAAGCACGAGCCGAGGACATGTCAACACACACGATCACTACACCGCCCTCGTCTTCTTGTACCCTCACCCTCCCTGAACGTCTCCTCACCGCCGCTTCCCTCGCAGACTCCCCGCATTTCCCCCAAGCCGAATGGGATCCCGAGGTGCTGCGCGTACTTGCGCGCGCGGATCGGGTCGGTGAAATATCTCCTCGCCGCATTGAAATCTTCGACGATATTGACGATTTCGCCCTCGATCACCCCGATCTTCTTCTCAGCCCGAACCCGTGGGGGCGCGTCCTCGGTCATCGTCTTCGCGACGCCGTGGAGCGGCGCTACTGCCTGTGGCTGGGGCTTGCTTCACCAGAATCCCTGCCTCACCTTGAACGTCTTTTCGGTCCGGGGATTGTGAAAATTGCTGGTTCTCCCACTCCTGAAGGTCGTTTGCCCCTCGCGTTGAATCCTTTGGATCTCGTGCGCGCCTGGTCGCATGATCGTCTGCGTTCTGCCTTCCTGCGTCACGTCCTACGCGATGTGGATTCCCTGCGTGCTCCGAGCGCAGTTATCGACGCGCTCCGTCATAGTGGTGTAGCGTTCCGAGAGCGTTCCCGCCTGGCACGCCTCGCCATCAATCCGAAGATGATCGCCTATCTCGTGGTGTTCGTGTATTCGTCCTTACGTGCGCTCCCTGTCGCCCTCGTCCCCGGATTCACCGGTAAAGTCTGGATACTCTGGTCAATCGACGTACTCACGGCGATTCCCTACACTTGGGGTGTTCTTACGATGATTGCGGGCCGGACGCTACGGATGCGCGCTGTTGGTCTTGCGGTCACAATCGTGACCTTCATGGCACCGTACATCTACTTCTGGCTCCACGGTCGGGACTGTCCCCCGGCTGTTCTTGCGCTTGTGATCGCGATGATTCTCGCTTCGGTGGGGTTGGAGTTCGCCCGCTGGATGCGTGATCGTCTCGTTGCGCGTGTTCTTCGCCGCGCACGCTAACGCCCTCGGCAATTATTTTCCTGTGCCGAGGGCGCATACGCAGGTGATCTTTACTGACGTAAGGCTTCTTCGTCGGTCTTTGCCCGCCAGGTGCGGGCAATTCCTGACAGGAGGAACCATGCGCCGGACGCCCAGAAGCTCACAATCGCCCAGATCGGGCGGGACGGCATCGCGACGAGCACTCCCACCGAAGCGATCCACACGACGGATGCGACGATGTTCCAAATCCGCAGTTTCTTGACGCGCATCGGATGGGTGAAATGCAGGGGTGCCAAAGTCAGAACTGCAAGCGCAATCGTGATGATGATGTTCACCAGGGGCGGAGTCTGCATCACGTACATCGTGACCGCAACGACATTCCAGGCGGCTGGGAAGCCCACAAAGTAGGAGTCCGCAGATTTTTCGCCCTCATTTGCGTAGCAGAACACTGAAGACACGGTTGCCACGATCATCGCGACTAAAGCGATTGTCGTTGATCCGAAAGGCAGATAGAGGTACATGAAAAGTGCGGGAAGGAACGTCCAGGTGAGGTAATCGACCACATTGTCGAGGACGGAACCGTCAAACCAGGGGATGATCTGCTTCCCGCAGGTTTTACGTGCGAGTGTCCCGTCGAGGCCGTCAACGATGAGGGCCACTCCGAGCCAGAGCCACATCATCTGAATGCGTCCTTCGATGAGGGCGACGGCAGCGAGGCTTGCCCAGATCAGACCGGACATGGTGAATGCGTGAACCGCCCAGGCGGCGAGCACTCGTGAAAGAGAGGGGGCCTGACTGGTGGGCGCAACGCAGTGTGTGCCTTGCGTGGACTCATCGGTGGTGGACATTGTGGGAGAGGGGGAAGGATTCACTATGCTGTCCTGTTTCGAGGAATGTCTTGTTCCTAGTATCAGCCCTAGGAAGGCCAGATCACAGTATTTTGAGTGTGTTCAGACAGAAACGGGCGGCCCCAAAAGACCTGAGGAAAGAACTGGGGCGGCCCGCAGCACGATCAAGCAGGCGGGTTCAGAATCTTTCACGCAGCGCCGACTC
>JASBZF010000104.1 GCA_029983625.1 Pauljensenia sp.
AGACCCTCCACGAATAAAGACCCTCCGCGAATAAGGCCCCTCGGCGAGCAAAGCTCCTCCACGAGCGAAAACCCTACACTGGCGGAGTGAAAGCAGAACATGCTGAGCGCACAAAAACACCCACACGCGCACCCACACACCTAAAGGAAGGTGTTCCACAGTGGATGTGCATCGCCCTCGGCGGTGCTTTCGGGGCGCTTACGCGAAGCGGACTGGACCTCCTCGCCGCACACTATCCCTCACCCCCGATCCTGGGTGCTCTTTCCTTCGAGTTCCTCCCCCTTGCTTGGTCCACCCTCCTTGCCGATCTTGTCGGAGCTTTCGCCCTCGGCGCCCTGTCGGCGATCTTCGCCGCTCACAACACGCTCACACCCGCCCAAAAGAATCTTCGTTTCTTCACGCTCACAGGTTTTATCGGAGCATTCACCACCTACGGAACCCTCATCGCGGCAAGCTGGACGGGCCTATCCGCCGCTCCCCTCAACACCGGGCTTCTCGCCACCTTTTCCTCTTTCTTACTCCTCATCTTGGGAATGATCTGCGCGGGAGCAGCTTGGCTCCTTTTCCGTCCTTTCTTCCCCAGCGCCGAGGGCGAAAAAGACAGGAAGCACAAGGAGTGTGGCGAGAGTGAGGAAAATACGAGCAGCGAAGAAGGGACACGATGAGCATCCCGAGCGTCTTCATGATCGCCCTCGGCGGGGCACTCGGCGCACTCTCACGCTGGAAACTTGACCTTTATCTGCGCCACATCATCGCCCGCATCGTCAAAGCTCAACGCAACGAAAAGCGCGCGGGTACAGCTCCTGTAAGCTGCCCCTCTGTGCTGCCGTTTTTGGGAATCGGAATCGTCAATATCTGCGGCAGCTTCCTTCTCGGCATCGCTCTTTGTCTCCTTGGTCCCGGATGGGAACTCAGCTATGCGCTGCTCGTACCGGGTTTCCTCGGCGCATTCACCACTTTTTCAACTGCGATGATGGACTGCTGGACACTGTGGCACGCACAACGTCACGGCAGCGCCCTCGCCCTCTGTTGTGGCGTGTGGGCCTTATCTTTACTTGCGTTCAGTGTCGCAAGCGCCCTTGTGGGACTCTTCCTATAGCTCTGTAGAAGCCTTCACAGTGCCGAGGGCGGTATAAACGGCGAGGGGAGGTGTCGAATGGCGCACGAGGGCGCACTCGCATGTATCTGAAAGAGTGAACTGGGGTGACTGTTTCTCGTGTGGCGCTGTCAAAAAGTTGCTTGGGTCACTCTGGGAATGAGATTGTGTTTTCGCAGGTCAGAAGGTAAATGATCCCGAATAGTGGAGAGATGTAACGAGTTATTTGGGGTGCGGCGAACAGCCACTTATGCTGAAAAAGTCAAACAATCGAATCGACACCCAGTGGAGAGCGCAATGATCGACCTTAACGGAGTGCGGAAGGTGTACTCCGTCAAAGGCGGCACCGAAGTCGTCGCCCTCGACAATGTCACGCTTCATGTGGAACGCGGTTCGATCCACGGTATCGTCGGACAATCCGGCGCAGGGAAATCCACACTCATCCGATGCCTGACCGCCCTCGAACATCCCAGCGAAGGCGAAATCATCGTCGATGGGCTTGACCTTGCCCGTCTTGGAGGGAAAGAACTACGCGAAGCCCGCCGTCGCATCGGAATGGTCTTCCAAGCCGCGAACCTCCTTGATGCGCGTACCGCAGCGCAAAACATCGGCTACCCGCTGAAGCTCGCGGGCACCCCGAAAGACAAAGTGAAAGCCAGAGTCGCTGAACTCCTCGAACTCGTCGGCCTTGCAGGTCGCGGCGACTCCTACCCCTCCCAGCTCTCAGGCGGCCAGCGCCAACGTATCGGCATTGCCCGCGCCCTCGCCGACTCGCCCTCGGTCCTCCTGTGTGACGAACCCACCTCCGCCCTCGATACCGAATCAACGCGACAAATCCTGGAACTCATCCGTTCCATTCGCGACTCTGAAGGCGTGACGGTCCTCGTCATCACACACGAAATGGCAGTGGTGCGAGAGATCTGCGATTCTGTCACTCTCCTCGGGCACGGTCGCGTGATCCAAAGCGGCGCTGTGGGTGACGTGGTGGCCGACGCGACCAGCCCCCTCGCCCGTGAACTCGTTCCCGCCCCTTCCGTTGATGAAGCGGAACTGCGCGAAGAGACGACCCTCCTCGACGTGATCTTTACGTCCACGCCCGGTGTGCCCACGGGAGCAACAGTCCTGAATCTTGCCGCTTCAATGGGTGCTGATGTGACAGCGGGCACCTTCGAGTCGATCGGAACAATCCAGGTCGGCAGGCTCGCCCTTTCCGTTCCGAGCTACCACGCGGACAAGATCATCGCGCGCCTACGCGAAAGCAATATCTACGCGGAGGTAAGATCGTGACCGCGTTTATTCAGACCACACTTCAGAGCGCACTTGTGAATAGTGAACACCTGCGAAGCATCCTGCCCGGAGGTGTCAACGATCCGAAGTGGCTTGACAACCCTGCACTGACCAAGCAGTTCGTGCCCGCGATTATCGACACACTCCTCATGATGAGCTTTGCGACCCTGTTCACGGTCCTTATTGGCCTGCCGCTCGGTCTGCTCCTCGTACAGACAGGGAAGAATGGCCTCACACCGAATCGACCCGTATATGAAACAGCGTCCGCAATTGTTAACGTCGTGCGTTCCCTGCCCTTCATCATCGGTATCGTCGTCCTCATCCCGGTGACCCGACTCATCGTTGGAACGTCACTGGGATGGAAAGCGACCGTCGTTCCGCTTGTCCTCCTGTCCGTGCCCTACTTCGCGCGCCTCGTTGAATCCAACATTCTTGCCGTCGATCCGGGCAAAATCGAAGCAGCACAAATGATGGGCGCCTCGAACCGACAGATCCGCTGGGGCGTACAGGTCCGTGAAGCCGCTCCCGTTCTTGTCCAGTCAATCACCACGCTGGCGATCACCCTCATTGGCTACTCCGCGATGGCCGGTGCCGTCGGCGGCGGAGGCCTCGGTCAGATGGCGATCAACTACGGCTACAACCGCTGGCAAGATGACGTCATGATCTCCACAGTTGTTGCGATCATCATCATCGTTCAGCTCGTCCAAATGATCGGCGACATGATTAGCCGGCTGGTGGACCACCGCTGAGGCGACCACCGGCCGGGTCATTCCCCAGCCCAGCACTTCCACAGTCAACGTGTCATACAACGCCACAAGGCGCTCCGCTTTCCGACGATCAACGAGGGCGACGCTGAAAAGCTTTGCCTGACTCATCGAAGGTACTGACAGAAAAGAGAATCACCATGCGTTCTATCCGCACCCTCCTCGCCGCTTCCACCGCAGCCCTCCTTTCTTTGGGGCTTGCGGCCTGCTCCTCCTCGAACTCACACTCCGATGCTCAATCTGCATCCTCTTCCGATGCGGACTCCTCCGCCCTCGTCGAACTCAAAGTCGGTGCTTCGCCCTCACCCCACGCGAAAATCCTCCAGTTCATCCAGGACAATCTTGCCGCCGATGCGGGACTGAAGCTTCAGATCGTCGAATACACGGACTACATTCTTCCGAATGTTGCGCTGAACGACGGCGACATCGATGTGAACTTCTACCAGACAATTCCGTATCTGGATGACCAAGAAGCCGAGTACGGTTACGACTTCACCCCCGGTAAAGGCGTCCACCTTGAGCCTCTTGCGGTCTACTCCAGCAAGATCACCTCTCTTGAGGATCTTCCCGCCGGTGCCAAGGTCGGCATTATTTCCGATGTCACGAATCAGGAACGTGCGCTGAAGCTTCTTGCAGATCAGGGGCTTGTGGAGCTTCCTGCTGACGGTCAGAAAGCGAATATCAACAATGTGAAGATCCTGAAGGATTTCACTTTCACCGAGGTGGAAGGCCCGCAGCTGGTCCGTTCCCTCGATGATGTCGATATCGCCGTGATTAACGGGAACTTCGCTCAAGAGGGCGGTCTGTCTCAAGCAAAAGACGCGCTGGTTGTGGAGTCTTCCGTGAATAACCCGGCATCGAATCTCCTCGTGTGGCCCACGAAGACTGAGAAGACAGAAGCGATTACCAAACTCGAAGAGCTGCTTCACACGGACGCCGTGAAGAAGTACATCGAGCAGACTTGGACTGACGGTTCAGTCATCCCCTCCTTCTGAAAGCACTGATCGCCTGTGATTGGGGGAAATCCTGATCGCAGCTGTGCTTCTGATTGAAGTGTCGGGGGGGGGGGGGGGGGGGGGGGGGGG
>JASBZF010000105.1 GCA_029983625.1 Pauljensenia sp.
GAAGTTTGCCTGTAGGGCCGACGAGGCGCCCGGCAGGGCCTGGCCGGGCTTCGAGCCTCAGGGCAAAAGCTCTGAGGTGAGCGGGCGGGCCGGGAGCCTCCGGCACCGTGCTATTTCATGAGATTCAAGAGGCACCCTTCCAAAGCGGAAGCCCCATTAAAGTGCCAGATTCTCTTTCACCACATTGGCAAGCCCGTGTGCCACACGTTCCGCCTGTTCTTGAGTCGATGCTTCCACCATGACACGAACAAGCGGTTCGGTACCCGAAGGACGCAGCAGAACTCTACCGGTTTCACCGAGTTCTTCTTCGGCCCGAAGGACAGCTGCTTGCACTGCGGTATTCGTCCCCGCCGAAGCTTTATCCACACCTTTGACGTTGATAAGGATCTGCGGGAGGCGCGAAACGACAGAGGCCAGTTCGGCAAGCGTTTTCCCAGTGCGTTTCATTCGTGCAGCGATACGCAAGGAGGTGAGGACACCATCGCCGGTTGTCGCATGGATCGTGTCGATGACGTGACCTGACTGTTCTCCGCCGAGGGTGTAGCCACCCTGGAGCATTTTTTCGAGGACGTAGCGGTCGCCCACTCCGGTCTGAACGGTGCGAATACCGTGTTCCTTCATCGCGAGGATGAGACCGAGGTTCGACATGACGGTGACGACGAGGGTGTCAGAACCGAGGGTTCCGTCTTCTTTCATGCCGACAGCGAGGAGTCCCATGATCTGATCGCCGTCAACGAGTTTGCCTTCAGCGTCAACCGCGAGGCAGCGGTCAGCGTCTCCGTCGTAGGCGACTCCCATATCCGCATGGGTTGAGACGACGTAGTTTTGGAGCTGTTCGGGATGGGTTGAGCCGCAGTGAGCGTTGATGTTGAGGCCATCTGGGGAGGCGTTAATGACGATGACTTCAGCTCCGGCGGCACGTAGTGCGGCCGGGCCGACGACGGAGGCGGCTCCGTTTGCCGCGTCAACGACGATACGTAGTCCCGACAGGTCGGTTGCTACGGAATCGACGAGGTGGTTGACGTAGGTCTGGTCGGCCACGGTTTCACCTTTGATGACGCGGCCAATGCCCGCCCCGGTGGGAAGTTGATCCACTTTGCCAAGCAGTGCTTCGATTTCGTCTTCAAGTGCGTCGTCGAGTTTATAGCCTCCGCGAGCGAAGAACTTGATGCCGTTGTCTTGGAAGGGGTTGTGTGAGGCGGAGATGACGACACCGAGGTCGATGTTTTGTGTTGCGGTGAGGTGAGCGATCGCGGGGGTTGGGAGGATCCCGACGCGGGTAACGTCAATACCTGAAGATGCTAGGCCCGCGCTGATTGCGTGGTCGAGGAATTCGCCGCTTGCGCGGGTGTCTCGTCCGACGATGGCGCGCGGGCGACCCGTCCGTGAGCGCACGCCTGTTGGGTTGTCGCGGGTGAGGACACGTGCAGCTGCTTGGCCGAGCTGAACCGCGAGGGCGGGTGTGAGGAGGTCGTTTGCGAGTCCTCGCACGCCGTCGGTACCGAACATTCTGGACATGTCGTTTCCCTTTCGCCTTGGGTATCAACGAGTGGAGCATATCGCCCGGAGGCAGGACGAGTACGGATTGATGCACTCAAAACGCTTTTACCCTTGATCCGAAGTGTGCAAAGTTACACACTGCATCTGAGTCTTTCTGCTGTTCGCATTGCGACAGTAGTCATAGATTCACGAGGGCGGGACCTCAGTCATCTCGCATGGAGTTGCCTGTACGCCCTGTTTCTATGAAAGCTCAGGTGATTACCTGAGTTCAGGTCACCACTAGCGAGGAGAATCTCATGAGTAACCTGATACGACCCCTCATTGATTGGATTTCGGCGCTTGCCGCTTTCTGGATTCTTGTGCATGAGGGAGAAAGATTAGCTACCGCGATCAGTGCCGAAGGGGTAGGGCCTGAAAAAGGATCAATTCTCATTATTGTCCTTGCGGCTTTCCTGACGATCCGTCTTCTCAGCGCAGCCCTAGGTAAAACTGTGGAGGCAGTGACCAGGAGTCGGCAGGAGAAGCTCTCCACTTCCACTGTGCCTTCTCATAGCTAATGGAGGTCTTCACACTCCCGCCCTTTTTCGTGATGCAGGCTCTCTTTCAAGAGTGGCAACGCTGCCGAAGGTTCGTTGCACTGGGTTGCACTGGTTCATTGCACTGAGTGCGCTGCTTGCGGCTCTCTCTTTGAAAAATCCGGAGCTGAAGGGCACTGTATCTGAATGAGACTGCGGCCCCGCCCTCGTCAATAGCGAGGAACGGAGCCGCAGCGACGTACAGCAAGGAAGCTCGATCAGCGCTTCGAGTACTGCGGAGCCTTGCGTGCTTTCTTGAGGCCAGCTTTCTTACGTTCGATGACGCGAGCGTCACGTGTCAGGAAGCCTGCCTTCTTCAGCGCAGGACGGTTCGCTTCACGGTCAATCTCGTTGAGGGCGCGAGCGATACCGAGGCGCAGTGCGCCTGCCTGGCCGGAGATGCCGCCGCCGTTGATACGGGCGATGACATCGAAACGGCCTTCGAGGTCAAGAAGGACAAAGGGGGACTTCACGAGCTGCTGGTGGAGCTTGTTCGGGAAGTAGTCCTCAAGGGTGCGACCGTTGATTTTCCATTCGCCGGTTCCGGGAACCAGGCGAACACGGGCGACAGCCTCTTTACGGCGGCCAAGGCCCGCTCCGGGCGCAGTGATGGACTGACCGGCACCAGCGGGAGCGGTTTCGGTTTCGGTCGTGTACGAGCTGGGGGCGTTCTCCTCATCCAGCTCGACGAGTTCGGTGGTCTCAGCCACGGTTCTCCTCAGTGCTTATGTCGGTGCTCAGCGGCGCGAAGCGCTCACTGGGCCACCTGGGTGATCTCGTAGGGAACCGGCGACTGGCCGGCGTGCGGGTGCTCAGCACCGACGTAGACGTGCAGTTTCTTGAACTGCGCGCGGCCGAGGCTGTTATGAGGAAGCATTCCGCGGACAGCCTTCTCGACCGCACGCTCAGGCGTCTTGGCCATGAGGTCACGGTAGGAGGTTGCGGTCAGACCACCGGGACGCCCGGAGTGGCGGTACGCCATCTTCTGTTCGAGCTTCTTACCGGTCAGAACGACCTTGTCCGCATTGATGATGATGACGTTGTCGCCCATATCCATGTGAGGGGCGAACGTCGGCTTGTGCTTCCCACGGAGAATGGCGGCAACCTGAGCCGCCAGGCGACCGAGGACGACGTCGGTGGCGTCGATGACGTACCACTTCTTGTCTGCGTCCCCAGGCTTGGGTGAATAGGTGCGCACGGGCGTAACCTTCAATTCTTGTCGGTCATGGAACTGCGGACTCACAATTCAATCCGCGTTCACGATGAAACGGTTCGCGCGAGGCGTCGGCTGCTGCTCGACGGCGAGTGGGAAACACCGAAGGAGCTGCTGACGCACAGCGTTGTTCAGTCTATCCGTGGGCGCCCGGTCGGTCAAAGCACCGTTGCTACTGTGTCGGATCACTCAAAGAAGCTGGCTCGGGTGAAGAAAGTGTGGAACGAGGGCGGATCATCCGCAGCAGCCACCGCTTTCCTCTCTACGAGCGCGCGCCTGGTGCGCCCTCGTCCCCCAGTCCGCCTCCGGTGGATAGTCAACTCTTTCCAAGCTCAGTCCGTGCGCAGGTGCGATCGGCGCTGCCGCACTTCGGGATCGAGCTGCTAGAAGCTCTCCCATCCATTCGGGTAGGTGTTTCCCTCGCCCCACTTCAAGGGACGCTCCGACAAGCGAACGGACCATCGAGTGACAAAAAGCATCAGCTGTCACCCAGCATTCGATCATGCCGTTTATTCGTTTGAAATCCAAGCGTTCCAATGTGCGAATTGTTGTCGCACCTTCGCGGGGACGACAGTATGAGAGGAAATCATGCTCTCCAAGGAGGAGCTTCGCCCCCGCGTTCATTGCTGCCGTATCCAAGGGTCCCGACACCTTCAACACATCGCTTCGCCGTAAAGGGTCGAGGATTCCCTCACTGATCCGGTAGCAGTAGTGACGTCTCAGGGCACAAAAGCGCGCATCAAAAGTGGGAGCCACAGGTGTGGCCTGTGCGATCACGATGTCGGGAAAGGTATGAGGCGTACTGAGTGTGTGTGCGCGCGCCCAGCGGGCGCGCG
>JASBZF010000106.1 GCA_029983625.1 Pauljensenia sp.
GGTAGGAGCGCAGAGACAGCGGCTCGTGTTTTTGATCGTTTCTATCGGGCTGATGTGTCGCGTCAACGCACGACGGGGGGAACGGGCTTAGGACTGTCGATTGCTGCCGAGGACGTCGCATTGCACGGAGGGATGTTGCAGGCGCAAGGAGAGCTTTCTCAGGGTTCTTCTTTCCTGATGACGATTCCGAAAACACCGGGGGCTGAGATAACAGCGCCACCTGTGCAGCTATGGGAGGAGGAATGGTGAGGCGGTTCTTCTTCTTCTTCTTTGCTTTCTCCCTATTTTTCCTTGCGGGGTGTACCTCTTTACCGGATGCTTCTGCCCCGCAGCCCTTCGACGTGTCCGTCCCAGATTCGGCACCGATCCAGCTTGCGGCGGACGGCCCGTCTCTCGACTCTGATCCGAACACTTTAGTGTCAGATTTTCTGCTCGCGTGTGCTGCGGGCGTGAATGATGATTTCGCTACGGCGCGACTCTTTTTGACTTCGGCAAGCGCCCAGGAGTGGAATCCCACAGAGCAAGTCCTGATCTATGACACGGCGACGCGCCCTGTTGTGAAAAGCGGGGAAGAGAAGGAGGGGCACCTCCTTGTCAGCGTCAATGCGAAGGGGGTGGCGTCACTTGATTCTGACGGCGTTTTAACGCCCAGCCCCGAGGCTCAAATCGCGGCAAGTTTCGCCCTCGTTAAAGAAAAGGGCCAGTGGAGAATCGACGCACCTGAAAATGCTTTCATTATTTCTCAGGCGTCTTTTAACGCGGCATACGAGTTAGCGCACCTGTATTTCCCAGCGACGACGGGAGACGCCCTCGTTCCTGATCCTCGTTGGTATCCGTCGAGGCGGCTTGCGACTCACCTGTTGAAAGGATTGATCGGCGGACCTGAGGAGACGATCGCTCGGGTCGTGACGACGGCGATTCCCGGTGGGACGAGCCTGTCTTCTCAGGGAATTGAAATACGCGAGGGAGTGGCGAGCGTCTTTCTTGATGGGCCTTTGCCGGAAACTGCTTCGGCGCGTTCGCTTTTACGTTGGCAGATGACGCATACCCTGGCTCAGGACACGTCGATTCTGGCCGTGGATGTGAAGGTGTCGGGAATTGATCTTGTGGATGCGCCTTTGCCTGAGGGGCCGACTTTTTCTCTTGATACTCGAATCGGGCTGAATGAGAGTGCGATCGGCGTTCTTTCAGTGATGACTTTGGTTCCTTTGAAGCTTTCTGAACAGCCTCGTGCGACAGCAAGTGCTCCGGCGATGTCTCCGGTGACGAGTGATCTTGTTGCGTGGCGGCACGAGGGCGAGCTGCGGATTGAAAAAACTGGAGGAGAGGCGGAGAGCGCCCACGTGACGCACGAGTCTTCGGGGACGCCTTCGATTGACCGATTCGGTTACGTGTGGGCTGCTGCTCCAGAAGGTGCAATCGCTGTGCGTTCTGATGCTTCGGTGATTGAGCTTGCCCTTGAGGGGAGTAAGGATCTTTCCATTCGTTCGCTTGCGATTTCACCCGATGGGGCGAGGGCGCTGATGATCGCCGAGGGCGAGGCAGGTGGTGCCCTGTGGATCGGTGCTGTGCTTCGGGATAGTGAGGGAGCGCCTCGTAGCATTCTTGGAGTGGAGCCGCTGCGTTCCTATGCGACGGGTGTGAGTGATGTGGCGTGGACGGATGGGACGTCTTTTGTGGTTGCTCTTGCTCGCTCGGATGAAGGTCGCGGGAGTGGGGGCGGACTTGTTGAGGTTGATGTGGGAGGGTTCGGTTCGGCGATCTCTACTCCTGACGATGTGGTGTCGCTGAGTGCGGGGTCTTCGGCGCGGAATCTGTGTGTTGTGGATGTGCAGGGGAAAGTTCACTGTCGGTCCGGGGCACTGTGGCAGGAGATGCCTGGAACTGTGAAGGAGATCCGTTTCCCAGGGTAAGCGTGTCTGCTGCTTTTCAGATGCTGTGATTGAGGTGCCTGTGATGCACAGGTATCTCAATCGCCGTTGTATTCACAGTTGCTGTGTGCGTGTGTCGCGCAGGAGGCGTGAGGCTGTGAACATGACGGGCATGGTTTCTTCTTTTCTGAAAGCGGCTCAGGGGCTTTTGTGGCCGACTCAGTGTGTGGGCTGTAAAGCTTGGGATGAGGTGCTGTGTCCTCGGTGTGCGGCCCTGGCGCATTCGCCGCCGCGCGTGAGTTTTGTGTCGGATTTTCCTTGGTGTTCGGATGATTCTTTTCCTCTTCTTGCTTCTGGTGTGTACGAGGGCGAGCTGCGTTCAGTTCTTCTTGCGGCGAAGCATTCGCCCGCTTTTGATGGGCGTGAGTTCCTTGAGGAGGCGGGGTGTGTTCTCGGCCGGGCGCTGGCGCAGCTTTTTGCTTTTCAGGAGGATGAGCTGCTTGGGGAGAGTGTGCCGTGGTGGGTGCTTCCTGCGCCTCCGAGTTGGAAGCGGCGTTTAGCGGGTACGCGGGTGACGGATTTTCTTGCCAGTGGTGTGGCGAGGGGGCTTGCTTCTGCAAGTGGTATTTCTGCTCTTGTTGTGGATGCGGTCGGTGTGAAGTGTGGTGTGCATTCGCAGGCGGGGCGGGGTGGGGCGGCGCGCAGACGAGGGCGGGAGGGGGTGATGCGCCCTCGTCTTGCTTTACCGGAGTCAAGCAGGATCGTCCTCGTTGATGATGTGATGACGACGGGTGCTACCTTGCGTGAACTTGCGCGGGCGTGTGGTGGGGCGCGGGCGGGGGTTGTTCTTGCTCAGGTGAAGTTCAGGGATGAGGGTGAGTGTGTTGAGGAAGAGGGAAAAGGGGGAGAGGTGAAGAAGAGAGGTGAGGAGGAAGCGGTGCGGGGAAGCGTGAGAATGCTGTGAGAATGTGGTGGGAAGAAAATGTGTGGGGAGGGAAGAGGGGTGGGTGAAGCTGTGCGTAGTGAGTTGGTGCTGAGATGAGAAAGTGGGAAAAGAGAAGAGAAATGGGGAAGCGTGCGTGATCGTATGAGGCGTGTCACTTTATGAGGTAGACTACTGTCGTGACCGCAGCACAGGCACTGACTGAATAGGAAAAATCAGTTCCTGTGCGATCGTAGGAGGTGATAGCTCAGATCACGGCCCGAAGCCTTGGATGCGTTCGGGCATTCACTTCGCGGGTAATGGAGCCCGCCGACTTCCTTTGGAGGAAAAATGGACATCACTGTCGTCGCTCGTAATGCGGAGATTCACCCGAACTTCCGTGCCTACGTTGAAGAGAAGGTCGCGAAAGTGACCCAGTTCTATCCTCGTGCTCAACGTGTGGATGTGGAACTCACTCACGAGCGGAACCCACGCCAAGCTGATACTGCGGAACGTATTGAGCTGACGGTTTACGGTAAGGGGCCGATTATCCGCGCTGAAGCGGAATCAGCTGATCGTTACGCAGCTGTTGATATCGCCGCAGGCAAACTTTTTGAACGTTTACGCCGTATGCGTGACCGCGACAAGGATCACCGTCGCCGTTATCCGCGTGGCATTGAAGATGTGGAACTGCTGGAAGAGGTCGCTCTGGATGTACAGGCTCCAAAGGAGGCCGCTCCTGCTCCCGCTCATCTTCGTTCCGCTGAAGATCTGAAGGTCGGTGAAGCCCGCGAGGAACAGCTCGGAGACTCGCCGATTATTGTGCGCCAGAAGGTCCACGAGGCTGAGCCCATGAGCGTCGATGAAGCTCTCGATCAGATGGAAATGGTGGGGCATCCTTTCTTCCTCTTCATCGATAAAGACACGATGCAGCCTTGCGTTGTGTACTACCGTCACGGTTGGACCTACGGTGTCCTCAGACTCAACACGACCATTCGAGGATGACTCGGGTGTGATGCGTGTGTATCCGCTGAGGTTCGGGTCTGAGTAAAGCCTCAGCCTGAAGAGCCCGAGGGCTCCCTTGACGGGCAAGCACTTGCTTGTGTGAAGGGAGCCCTCGTGGCGTGCTGGCAGATTAAGCGCATATGGCTGAAGACCTGAGATGCCGGGTGGCGGGTAACCCCGGGTGGCGCGTATGACAGGGAGG
>JASBZF010000107.1 GCA_029983625.1 Pauljensenia sp.
CTTCCGTTCTTCCCATTCGACCGGCGGTGTTTTTCACGATCCTGGTCTTTTGGGAAACCTTGTTAAGTCCGTGCCCGAAGCGAACACGGACGGATTCCCCGTTGTCATTGATGACAGCACCCCGATTAAAGGCAAAGTCGGTGCTGATCGTTTCGTCACGCGCATTGTGCGAGGGGTGAACCCCGTAGCGCCTACGCCAAGGTGGATGGTGGAACGCCTCGAAGCTGCAGGTATGCGTTCGGTGTCGCTTGCTGTAGACGTGACGAACTATGTCATGCTCGATCTTGGCCAACCGATGCACGCTTACGATCTGTCAGCACTGGCTGCGCCACTTGTGGTGCGACGCGCGAGGGCGGGCGAAAAACTCCGCACTCTCGACGAGGTGGAACGCGACCTCGATCCTGAGGATCTACTCATCACGGATTCACCTGAAGGACCTGGCTCGCGGATCATCGGCCTTGCCGGTGTGATGGGCGGCGCCTTCTCCGAAGTGACGGATTCAACGCGCGACATTCTCTTAGAAGCGGCTCATTTTGACGCGGTGTCGATTGCGCGCACGGCGCGTCGTCACCGTGTGCCTTCGGAAGCATCGAAGCGTTTCGAGCGGGGGACTGATCCGCTTCTGCCCGCGCTCGCGGCTCAGCGCGCGGTGGATCTCCTCGTGGAATATGGAGGGGGCAGCGCTGATCCTGCGGTCTTTGATTACGATGCGGTTCCCGCTCCTCAAGCGATTGTCTTTGTCTACGAGGAAGCGGCGCGTCTCATTGGTGTGAACTATTCAAAGGAGCGCGTGCGAGAACTTCTCGAAGAAATCGGTTGTGAGGTGCGCGAGGGCGCTTCGGGTGCCTGTGAAGTTTTTGCTCCCAGTTGGCGTCCTGATCTGGTGGGACCGGCGCATCTTGTGGAAGAGATCGCGCGTCTGGATGGCTATGACAAGATTCCCTCGACTCTTCCTGCGGTCCCGGCGGGTTCTGGTTTGACTGCGGCACAGAAGGCACGCCGTGAAGTTGCTGCTGTGCTTGCTCAGTCAGGTCTTGTCGAGGTCCTGTCCTATCCTTTCGTTTCGGATTCTTTCGACCGGCAAGGACTTCCGCTAGATTCTGCGCGTCGAGTGGCTGTGCGTTTACGTAATCCGCTGGCTGATGACGCGCCGCTGCTGCGGACTTCGATCCTCGATACTTTGCTCGATACTGCGAGTCGAAATGTGGCGCGCGGCGCTGAGCGCGTTTCGATTTTCGAGATGGGGCTGGTTGCCTTGCCCGCAGGGACGCAACCTGTGGGATTGCTGTGTGCTGAGCAGCGACCCAGTGAAGAAGATCTGGAAGCACTGCATCGGGCGACTCCTGCACAGCCGCATCACGTCGGTATTGTTCTCGCCGGTCGAGCTTTAGGTTCTGCCCTTGATGGCCAGCCACGGATTTGGGATTGGTCTGATGTGATCGAGTGCGTTCATAGTGTCGCTTCGATTTTGGGTGTGCGCGTGGAGACAACTCGCTGGTGGGATCCGCAGCCGCCGACACTGAAAGGTGCGCTGATGCCTGCTGCGCAAACGGATCCCGCTCAGGTGGCTCCCTGGCATCCGGGGCGTGTTGCGCGAATATTTGTTCGCCGAGGGCGTGACCTCGTTGATGTTGCTTTCGCGGGCGAACTACACCCCAGGGTGTGTCGTGCTTTCGGTCTTCCGGCGCGTTCGTGTGCGGCAGAGATCGACCTTGATGCCCTTATTGAAGCCATGTCGTCTCAGCCGATTCAAGTGAAATCCGTTTCGACTTTCCCTGTGGCGAAGGAAGACATTGCACTCGTCGTTGACGCTGCGATCCCGGTGTCTCGGGTGGAGCAGGTTGTACGTCAAGGGGCCGGTCCTCTTCTTGAAGAGCTGACACTTTTCGATGTGTATGAGGGAGAGAATCTGGGGCAGGGAGTGCGTTCTTTAGCTTTCGCCCTGAAGCTTCGTGCTCCTGATCGCACTCTTACCGCGAAGGAATCGGCCCAGGTGCGTGACAATGTCGTGAAGAAGGCTCAGAAGGTGCTTGGGGCGCAGCTGCGTTCGTGATAACTGGAGCGGAGTGCCTGTCGTGCCACACCTGGGGTCCTTCGTGGGACTTTGGGACACGACAGGCCCGCTTTGCTCTGCCACACTGGATGTCATGCACATCCTTGTTACCGCCTCTTCTCAGCACGGTTCTACGGAAGCGGTCGCGAATGCGATCGCCTTGCGTTTACAGGAAGCTGGGCATACGGTGGATCGTCTCGCTCCTGAAGAGGTACTTACGCTTGACGGTTTTGATGCGGTGGTGTGCGGTTCGGCGGTCTACATCTTGCAGTGGATGAAAGGGGCACGCGATTTTATTGAGCGCTTTGCCCGTGAACTTTCGCAGATGCCGGTCTGGGCGTTTTGCGTCGGGATGAGCGGGGTGCCGCATCATGCTCCGCAGGATCCGAGTCGTATCGGTCCGCTTTCGACGCATGTTCCGGGCATTCAGACTCATTTTTTTGCCGGACGTTACGATCCGACGCTTCTGAGTTTGCGTGAGCGTTCGGTTGCGCGTTTGGCTGGTGTTGTGGAAGGCGATTTCCGCGATTGGGACGCGATTGATGCCTGGGCTGATTCGATTGCCGAGGAACTTGCCGCGCGCTGAAGGCATTGTGCTGAAAGCGCGCACATGAAAAAATATGCATGAATGTGTATATTCATGCATATGAAGTTGAGAGCAGCCATTGCGGGAGCTTCCGGTTATGCGGGTGGCGAGGTCGCCCGACTCCTTGCCGTACACCCGTACATTGAAGTCACAACAGTGACTGCGGCAAGCTCAGCGGGAAGAAAGCTCGGAGAGTTCCATCCGCATATTGGCCCTCTCGCCGATCAGGTCATTCACGACACAAGCGCTGCACGCCTTGCAGGACACGATCTCATCATTTTGGCCCTTCCTCACGGTCACTCCGGTGCCCTCGCTGCGCAGCTCGAAGAAAGGGGAGAAAAATCTCTGATCCTTGACTGTGCCGCCGACCATCGACTGACCGACTCGGCAGCCTGGGCGACCTACTACGGCTCAGAGTTTTTTCCTCCCTGGACCTACGGGATGCCTGAACTCCTTCACAAGGGTGAGTCCTCTGCCGCAGCGCAGCGTGCCCTCCTGTCACACACAACGCGGATCGCGGTGCCAGGATGCAATGTAACCGCTGTGACTCTCGCGCTCCAGCCAGCCATTCATGCCGGACTGATCGATCCTTCTTCGATTGTGGCAACGCTGAGTGTCGGTTACTCCGGGGCGGGGAAATCCTTGAAGCCGCATCTCCTTGCCGCTGAAGCGATAGGGAATATGGCACCTTATGCGGTGGGAGGAACACACCGTCATATTCCAGAGATTCTCCAAAACTTTGCCCTGTGCGGCGCAGATCCTTCTATCGTGAAAATCAGCTTCACTCCTGTTCTTGTTCCCGCTTCCAGAGCAATCCTCGCGACTGTCGTCGCGCCCCTGGTGTCGGGCGTAGGAAACGATCAGGTGAGGGATGCCTACAGTGTCTACGATGATGAGACTCTGATCTCATTCATGCCGCCTGGAGTGTGGCCACGTACAGCTCCTCTCACCGGAACCGGCCTCACCCAGGTCAGTGCCGTCATCGACGAAAAAGCACAGACCCTCGTTGCCATCGCCGCCATTGACAACCTCGGCAAAGGAACTGCGGCTGCGGCGATCCAAAGTGCCAACATCGCCCTCGGCCTGGATGAATACGCGGGCATCCCGACGATCGGAGTCGCACCATGAGTTACGCACCAAAAGGCGTCACAGCACCCCGTGGTTTTGTGGCGGCAGGAATTGCCGCCGGAATAAAATCTACTCCCGGATTGAAGGATCTTGCCCTGGTCGTGAACAGGGGACCTGCATTCGCTTCCGCTGGAGTGTTGACTTCAAATCGTGTGG
>JASBZF010000108.1 GCA_029983625.1 Pauljensenia sp.
ATCCTCGTCCACTCAAGCGCCTCAACCTGCGAACCCCCGTAAAGCCCACCACGCCTCGCACCCTCCCCCGCAGCCGCAATCGCCATATTCCGCGTATGCAAAGCGAAAGCCAACTGGAGCAGAGCTAACACAACAATGAGGACAATGAGCTGCACGAGGGCGTGCGACACGACCTCGGACCCCTCCTCAGATCGCAGAGAGCGAATCCATCGCACGATTGAAAATCTCCACAAGCCGATCCGAAGCCACTCCCCAAATGACAACAACCAAAGCTGCCGTCATCAAGGTAATGAGCACCCAGCCCGGCACATCTCCGTGCTCAGCCTCAACCTGCGGCTTCACCCACGCACAGACTCGCCCCTGGAATCGTGTGAATGCTCCTCGCATACGCACCCACATCCTCTTGCACTCACGCATTTTTCCTCTCCTATTCTCCCCCTATGGGGACTCGTGACTTCCCTACTGTGCAGACCTAAGGCATCAATTCGAGCGCCATTAACCCCGGATACAGGGCGAACACCACTGTGACGGGAAGAATGAGGAAAACAACCGGAAAGAGCATCGCAATTTCCCGTTTTCCACCTTCTTCCATCAGCCTTTGACGCGAAGCCTCCCGAATATCTCGTGCCTGATCGTGCAAAACTCGAGCAAGCGGAGACCCACGTTCGATCGCCGTGATCAAGGTCTGACACAAACGCTCCAAAGGAGCCGAATCATTGCGCGCACTCAAATCGGCAAGCGCCCTCGTACTGGGCAGCCCCAACCTGATCTCCGCAAGAGTCAGCTCGATCTCATCAGCCAAATCTGAATCAGAAATCCTCGCCACGCGCTCCAAAGCAGCAGGAATCGACTCACCCGCCCCCACAGCCAAAGCTAAAAGCTCTGACGCATCAGGCACCTGCGCATCAATCCGACGCTGGCGCGCATTCGCGCGCACACTCAAAAGACGATCCCAGAGGGACACACCCACCAAAGCACCCACACTTCCCAGCACGATCAGTGAAACAAAACCGCTGGCGCCTTTCGACCAGGCGAAAGGCGCCCCAAAAGCAAGCGCACAGCCCATGCCCGCAGCACCTGAAAGTGCTTGACGTAAACGAAAAGAAGCGGGATCAGGATCCACACCCAGTAAAACAAGACGCCGCACAACCGTCGGCGTGGTCGAGCCAAGAGAATCCACCAGCGACGTAAAAACGGAAGGACCCCGCCCTCGGCTCAGAAGACGCATATTCGCAGGACAAGCCGCCGCCACGCGACGCGCAAAGTTCACACGCGCCGCCCCCACAGCCAGGGCAACACACACTACCCCGACCCCGAATCCGAGGCCGACAAGTATCGGCGTCACACCACCTAAAGCTGTCATGACACCCCTCACCGTAAAGTCCTCGGATCAGAGGACAAACGCCCTACTGCACGCATCGCGAAATAGGCCAGCACACAAACACCCGCGCCTGAAACAAGAATGAGAACTCTTGCAGGAGTGTTCCACACGGCTGCAGATTTCGGCTGCGCAGAGACCATGAGGAGGACGAGCCAGGGCGCAACCACCGCCAAACGCGCCGCATTCACCGTCCAGGACTGACGCGCTTCGAGCTCTCCACGCACCCTGGCATCTTCTCGGAGTAAGACTCCCAAGTCCCGAAGGAGCAGCGACAGATCCGCGCCGCCCACAGCCCTCGCAAGTCGAAGAGCCTCAATAATGCGATCCGCAACCGGATCAGCCAAACGCTCTTTCAGTCGTGTTAAAGCCGTGTCAAAACGTCCCTCCGCCCGATAGTCAAGAGCGAACTTCACAAACGCCGGACGTAGCTCCTCCGGTCCCGTCTCCCCTAGCTCCGCGAGAAGTTCAGGCAGACCAGAACCAGCACGCACACCAGACACGAGCGAATCAATGACCTCAGGCCATGCTTCGCGAGACTTCTTCGCCCATGTGCGTGCCCTAGCTGCTACGTACATCTGTGGTAGCGGCACACAGATCGCAGAAACAATCCCCGCTACGGAGGCCACTCCTGTCCACGCATAGACCAGCAGCGCAACGATCACCATCAAAGCGGCACTGAAACCCACAAGGCGAAGCGGTGTTAATCCCGCGACCCTCGCCCTCGTCACCTGATCGACCCATGCCAAATACCACCTGGGCGTAGGAAAGGAGAAAAGCGGAGTACCGAAAACAGCATTCAAGATGAGGACCCATCCCAGACCCATCACCAATCCCACAAGATACGCACTCATGATTCAGCTCCCGCAAAAGAGGAAAGATCTACGCCTGCCGCCGCAAAACGTGCGTACAGATCAGCACTTCCTGAAGCGCGTTTCGTGCGGACCCCATCGAAGGCCCATAGGAGGGAAGTTTCGATTCTGTCAGCCTCCACCCTGCCGGGAAGATAAAGGATCTGAGTGACCCGACGTCTACCGGAAGAATCTCGATCCACATGACACACAAGGTCCACACTTGAAGCAAGCGTCGGCACAACGAAATCGGAACGCACATTCTCCCCTGCGAGTAAAGGCAGCATCGTGAGTTTCGATAATGCTTCTTTCGCAGAGTTTGCGTGTACCGTCGCCATCCCCGGCACACCCGCATTAAGAGCAAGCAGTAAATCAAGTGCTTCCGCACCGCGTACCTCTCCCACGACAAGGCACTCGGGTCGCATCCGCAAGGTTTCACGCACAAGATCACGCAGCGTCACCTCGCCACGTCCTTCAAAATTGCCCGGCCGCGTCTGCAAAGACACACAATCACGATTCGAAAGCCCGAGCTCGAACACTTCCTCACAGGAAATCACACGCCGAGTCCTGGGAACCTCACCAAGCAGGGCGCGCAGCAGTGTTGTCTTTCCTGCCTGAGTCGCCCCCGACACCACGATCGACAGGCCCGCTACCACCGAGGCCCGCAGGAAAGCTGCCATCGCCGAGGACGCCATCCCCACCTCGACAAGATCAGCTAAAGATCGAGCTTTTTGTACATGTTTACGGATATTGACTGACCAGTGTCCCGCCGTCACCGGCGGAATCACCGCATGAAGACGTTCCCCTCCTGAAAGCATCGCATCCACAAAAGGACTCGACAGGTCGAGTCTGCGCCCCGAATGGTGAAGCATCCGTTCTACGAGATCGCGGACTTCCTGATCGGACAAGATCACCGTGGTGAGTTCGGGTACTCCATTTCGTGCGACAAAGACTCGAGAAGGTGAGTTCAGCCAGATTTCTTCTACGCTCGGATCATCCAAGAGGGGTTGTAAAGGTCCGAGTCCTAGGATTGCGGCTTGCAGCGTCTGCGCCAGATCCTCACGTTCAGCAACGGACAAAGGCCCCGAGAGCACGTCGATCGCTTCATCGATGATGCGCATAATCGTCTCAGGCGAGTTCGTCGGATCGACGCCGCTCGCTGCAAGCCGTTCCCGGATCCACTCCAGGTGATCGTCTACGACCACATCCGCCATATGCACTCCCGAATGAGATACCCCACTCACTAAAATCGTCACCTTCAACACACCTTTGCGTTGAATACTCGGAAAGTATCAAATCTGAAGCCCTGTGCGGGGCTGTTTCATTCAATTGTGGATCAACACCGCCCGACATCCACACCTCGTTTTCTTGCTCTCACCGAGGCCGACAGGCATGTACCGTGGAGGGGTGATGCGTGCGAAGACCCCTCTCGAACTCGCAGCCCTCGCGACAGCCGCTGTCCCCGGACTCCGTGTTGTTGGACTGCGACCCCCGCAGTTCTCAGATGAAGTCATGTCAGTAACCGGGATCGTTGACTTTTCCGGTAATAAGTGGACCGTCGTCTGTCCGCATAACACGGTTGGCGGCCTCGACCTCGACACTGAATCTGGTGTTCTCACTCGCCTCGCGAAGGCCAAAGATGTGAAACGTATCCCTTTTGATGTCCCGAGAATCCACGGGACCACGC
>JASBZF010000109.1 GCA_029983625.1 Pauljensenia sp.
CAAAGTAATCGACACCCGCAGCGCATATACCCAAAACGCACAAAACTGTGGAAAACAGGGGGCGAACAGCTGCGAAGACATGATGTGAAAGACCTTGAACGACCTCATTGAGGAGTCTTGCGACGCAAAGAACAAGGAACAGCGTTTCCTGTGCTGAAAGTTCAGGGTCACCCTCAATGAGGATCTGAGCGTGCGATAGTCTTAGGGGAGTGGATTGGGGCGATGCGTCCCAGAAATCGAGCGAACGGGAGCCCTAAGTGTTCGGAAATCTGTCCGATCGGTTGACGCAGTCCTTCAAGCAATTGCGCAGTCGTGGAGTCCTCACCGAATCCGATGTCGATCAGTCGATCTCACAGATCCGACGTGCGCTCATCGATGCGGATGTTGCCCTTCCTGTCGTGCGAAGCTTCACGAATGCCGTGCGTGAAAAAGCGTATGGTGCAGCACGTTCAAAGGCACTCAATCCCGGTCAGCAGGTTATTCGCATTGTCCATGAGGAACTCGTTGAAGTCTTCGGCGGTCAGACGCGCGAACTTCATTTCGCCGATCGCGGCACGACCGTATTCATGCTTGCAGGTTTGCAGGGTGCAGGGAAAACAACGCTTGCTGGAAAACTCGGGAAATGGCTGCGTGAAGAGGGGAAAAGGGTTCTCCTGATCGCTTCCGATCTTCAACGCCCCAATGCTGTCACCCAGCTGCAAGTGATCGGTGACAGAGCAGGTGTTGAAGTATGGGCACCCGAGCCAGGTAACGGAATTGGAGATCCCGTCCAGGTTGCCCGCTCCGGACTCGATTATGCGATCCACTCTGGCATTGATGTCGTGATTGTGGACACGGCGGGACGCCTCGGTGTTGACGAAGAACTGATGGATCAGGCTCGCCGGATCCGAGATGCCGTTCAACCGCACGAGATCATGTTCGTCCTCGACGCTATGGTCGGTCAGGACGCGGTTCGTACATCGACCGCTTTCCGTGACGGCGTGGGTTTTACGGGTGTTGTTCTTTCTAAACTGGACGGCGATGCTCGCGGCGGCGCTGCTTTGTCTGTCCGTGGCGTCACCGGCGCTCCGATCCTCTTCGCTTCCACGGGTGAGGGCCTGGACGATTTCGAACGTTTCCACGCCGACCGCATGGCTGGTCGGATCCTCGATATGGGTGACATTCTGACGCTTATCGAGCAAGCGGAAAAGCGTCTTGATGCTGAAGAAGCCGAACGCATGGCTGCTAAAGCGCTGTCCGGGGAACTCACCCTTAATGATTTCCTTTCCCAGCTTCAGCAAATCAAGAAGCTCGGATCGATGAAGAAAATGCTCGGAATGATTCCGGGAGCCGCGCAAATACGTGAACAGATCGAAAACTTCGATGAGAAGGAGATCGATCGTATTGAAGCAATTGTCCGTTCAATGACTCCCGCTGAACGTGAAGACATGTCGCTTCTGAATGGTTCGCGTCGTGCCCGTATTGCCAAGGGCTCGGGGACGAGCGTCGCAGAGGTAAACGCCCTCGTGAAACGTTTCGAAGCCGCGAAGACAATGATGAGCCAAATGGGCGCTATGGGCGGCATGGGCGCTCCGGGTGGTTTTGGGTCTTTACCGGGTCGAGGTGGTAAGGCCAAGCAGAAAGCGAATGCCCGTAAAGCCCAAGCTGAGCGTCAGAAAGTGAAGAAGAAAGCACGTTCAGGTAACCCCGCGAAGCGTCGCGCGCAGGAACTGGAAGCCCTCCTCCCACCTGAGCAACGTCAATCCGAACACAAGGGCTCAGCTTTTGGTGCGCCTTCTCCTGAGGCGGCCCCGCGTCCGACAATGGAGGATCTTCCCGATGACGTGCGTCGTATGCTGAAGGGTCTTCCATGATCTTTTCTGGAACCCTTCTCACCGAGGGCGAGGGCGCACTACGAGAAGAGCGAGGGACCTTTCGTGTCACTGCGAAAGGAATATCACGCCTAAGAGAAAACCACCCTCCTGATTGCTGCGGTTTCGCACTTCCCGGCTTTGTTGATTCACACGCCCATATCGGAATCGGATCTGCGGGGCCAGTGGCGCGTGAGGAACAGGAAGCGCAAATCCTGGCCCAACGGGACACGGGTGTCCTTGCGATCAGAGACTGCGGCTCTCCCGTGGACACACGGTGGATTGATGATCGTGCCGATTTACCGCGACTGAAACGGGCGGGGCGGCACATTGCCAGACCGAAACGCTACATTCGTTCGCTTCCGATTGATCTTGAGAACCCTCATGATCTGCCTGAAGAAGCTGCGCGTCAAGCGCGAGTTGGGGACGGCTGGGTCAAGTTGGTCGGTGATTGGATTGATCGTTCCTTAGGGGCTGATGCTGATCTTCGGCCTTTGTGGGATCGAAAGATCCTCGTGGACGCGGTTGCTGCAGTCCATGATCTTGGCGCGAAAGTGACTGTTCATGCTTTCGCCCACGAGACGATCGATGATCTTCTTGAAGCTGGGGTGGATGACATTGAACATGCTTCGGGAATGGATGAGGATCAGGCACGCGAGATTGCGGCGAGGGGAGTGCTGGTCACGCCAACTCTCCTCCAGATTGAGCTCTTTACAGATTTCGCCGCACAAGCCGGATCTAAATATCCTGTTTACGCTCACCGTATGCTCCGCATGTTCAAAGAACGTCACGAACGTTTCGCGATGATGCGAGAGGCGGGAGTGCGTCTCGTGATGGGAACCGATTCTGGTGGATATCAGGAGCACGGCACAATCGGGGCCGAATGTGCGCTGTGGGAAGCCGAAGGGGTTTCCCGTGAGGAACTTTTGTTCATTGCCGCGATCCGTTCCCGTGTCGATCTTGGTTTTGGTGCTCCTTACGAGGGCGGCGACCTCATCGTATTTTCTGAAGATCCACGAACCACGCCCATCTTTTCTGTGCCTGATTCCGTGGTGGTGCGCGGTGAACTGCGATGACTGTGAAAGATGAGTACGGAAGCAAAAGCTACTGGGAAGTGATTGATTGCACGTCCAGGAAATGCGATGTCAGGGCTGAATATGTGGGTAGTGCTGCGCGCGCATGGCACAATAGTTCGCTGTACCCGGTTATTTGAGGTCCCTCTCACCTCATATGATCGTGTCCCGGAGTAAGTGCAAGGCCGTGTTCCCTGCCGGACGAGCACGCTCTCCATACCTTTTGAGAAACAGGAGTGACCACAGCAGTGGCAGTTCGAATCCGCTTGAAGCGCGTGGGTAAGATCCACGCCGCCGCATACCGTGTCGTCGTCGTCGATTCACGCAAGAAGCGTGACGGTCGCGTCATTGAGGAAATTGGTATCTACGATCCTCAGCCAAACCCCTCGAAGATCCGCATCGACTCCGATCGCGCACAGTACTGGCTTGGCGTGGGCGCACAGCCCTCCGACCAGGTGCGTAACCTTCTCGTCCTGACGGGTGACATCGCGAAGTTCAATGGCAAGAAGGATGCCGTTTCACGTGTTCTCGTCTCTGAGGCTGATAAAGCTGCGCAGGCCCTTGAGGCCGTGAAGGCTGCTGAGGCCGAGGCTGAGAAGTCGAAGGCAGCCCAGGCGGCCGCCAAGGCTGAGGAAGCGAAGAAGGCCGCCGAGGCCGCTGAGGAAGCGACCGAAACCGAATCCGGTGAGGAAGCCTGACCATGCTTGCCGATGCCTTGGAACACCTCGTTGGAGGGATCGTTGACCACCCCGAGGATGTCCGGGTCTCTTCGCGATCGATGCGTCGAGGTCGCCTGCTCGAAGTTCGGGTCAACCCGGACGATCTTGGACGGGTGATCGGACGCGGCGGACGAACCGCTCGGGCCTTGCGTACCGTAATCGGTGCGCTCTCAACCCACGGTCCGGTCCGGGTCGATGTCGTTGACACCGATCGCGAGTGATCGAAGGAAAGCAACACTGCGGAGGGGGGGGG
>JASBZF010000110.1 GCA_029983625.1 Pauljensenia sp.
GGACGCACTCGAAGAAGCGATCACCGCTGCGGTCCTTGACGGCGCTAAGCCCGCCACCGATTCTGAACCCCTCCACCCCGAGGATCAGAACCCGCTTCTGAAGATCACCGACCTTGAAGTCACCTTCACGACCTCAACCGGCGTGGTCCCTGCCGTGCGCGGAGCAAATCTCACGATCTACCCTGGCCAGACCGTCGCAATCGTCGGCGAATCCGGTTCGGGTAAGTCAACGACCGCCGCAGCCGTTATCGGACTGCTGCCCGGCACCGGTAAAGTCACCGGCGGCTCTATCGAGTTCGACGGGGAAGACATCACCCACCTGACAACGAAAGAATGGGTGCGTCTGCGCGGCTCCGGGATCGGCTTAGTCCCTCAGGATCCGATGACGAACCTCAACCCGGTTCTGCGTATCGGCACCCAGATCAAGGAAGCCCTCAAAGCGAACAACGTTGTCCCGAAATCCGAACTCGGACAGCGTGTTGCCGCCCTCCTCGAAGAAGCAGGATTGCCTGACGCTGAACGTCGTGCGAAACAGTTCCCGCATGAGTTCTCTGGTGGTATGCGTCAGCGCGCTCTGATCGCGATCGGCATGGCGGCTCGTCCGAAGCTCCTCATCGCCGACGAACCGACTTCCGCCCTCGACGTTACTGTTCAGCGTCGTATCCTCGACCACCTCGGCACACTGACACGCGAACTCGGCACCGCAGTCCTGTTCATTACGCACGATCTCGGTCTTGCAGCGGAACGCGCCGAACAGCTTGTCGTCATGCACCGTGGCCGCATCGTTGAATCCGGTCCCGCTCTGGAAATCCTTCAGCACCCGCGCCACCCCTACACCAAGCGCCTTGTTTCTGCGGCACCCTCGCTGGCTTCTGCGCGCATCGAATCCGCTCACGCCCGAGGCATCCAGGTGACCGAAGAGGAACTGACCGGCGCGGGCAAGGGATCGACTTCAACCGAAGAAATCATCCGCGTCGAACACCTCACCCGCGAGTTCGATATCCGGGGCGCGAAAGGTGAAGCGAAGAAACTCATTGCAGTCGATGATGTATCTTTCGCTTTGCGTCGCGGCACGACCCTTGCGGTTGTCGGCGAATCCGGTTCGGGTAAGTCAACCGCAGCCAATATGGTCCTTCACCTCCTGTCTCCGACCTCGGGCAAGGTCTTCTTTGACGGGCAGGACACCTCGCTGATGAGCGACAAGGAACTTTTTGCGCTGCGTCGTCGCCTTCAGGCGGTTTTCCAGAACCCTTACGGTTCCCTTGACCCCATGTTCTCGATTTTCCGCGTCATCGAAGAGCCTCTGCGCGTCCACGGCTACGGCACACCCCTTTACGCCGAGCAGGAGTATGCGCGTGCGAAAGCAACCGGCCGCGAACCTGAAGAGTGGATCGCTGCTCTTGTGGAGGCGCGTCAAGCTGGGCGTTCCTTGAGCGCCGCAGAAAAGAAAGAGTTTCACCCGAAATCTCTTCGAGTGAAACGGGTTTCTGAACTGCTCGACATGGTGGCTCTGCCGCGTTCGGCGATGCGCCGCTACCCGAATGAACTTTCAGGCGGCCAGCGTCAGCGCGTCGCTGTTGCGCGTGCCCTCGCGCTCAGCCCGGAAGTGATCGTCCTCGACGAAGCTGTTTCCGCGCTTGACGTGCTCGTGCAGAATCAGATCCTCTACCTGCTGAACGACTTGCAGGCTCAGCTCGGCCTGTCCTACCTCTTCATCACGCACGACCTCGCGGTGGTTCGTCAGATCGCCGACGACGTTGTTGTCATGGAGAAAGGCAAGCTCGTTGAGCAGAACACGACGGATAAGCTCTTTGAGAACCCCGTGCAGGATTACACGCGCGAGCTCATCGAAGCTGTTCCCGGTCGTAAAATTCAGCTCAATCTCTGAAACTCAAGGGCTGAAAGTTCCGGTTCTCACGAGGGCGCGCCTCTTGCCTGTGTCAGCGTGAATTGCTTGTCCTCTCCCTTGGATTCAGCATCGGGGGCCCCCCTTCAATTTCTCCACTTTGCCCTCTGAAAGTTCGGGTTACCGGCCAAAAGGGGGCTAAGTATCAAAAGGGGTGTCTTATGGCGGCGTGTCGTGGGTGGTTTTAGTGTGTGTGGTGTCCTGCCCAGCCTTTGCGGATGAAGGGGCCGTCTTCTCATGGTGCGTGTTCGTTGAGGTGTGTGTTGGGTTGGGTCTGACTTCGTGTGTTTTTTGTGGTTTTGGGGTTTCGTGGGGACTTTTTGGCTTGATGAGGTGGGTGGGATGAGCTGGTAGATGGGGCGTCCTGCCTGGATCAATCCACAGATAGAGGAGGCGAGACGCAGATGCCGGTGCCTCAGGTGAGAATTGGGAGCGTCAGACAAACAATCCAGACGAACAATGAGCAACACACCATGAACAACGCACAAGGAACAGCCAAGTGAGAGGAGCGCAGCACATGAAAGACCAACACGTCACTTGAACACACAGTTCCGCAAGGAAAACAGGAGAAGAACTCGAACAAGCAGCAGTCGGGCAAGCAGCCAAGCAGCACTCTGACAAACAGGGCTGACAGGCTCGGATGCGCTGCAGCTGGAAAACTCAGCGCATAACAGGCCCGCACGGGAAGCGTGGCGTCTTAGAAAAAGTCGCTGCGAATCAGGCGTAGCCGCTGTGAAGTAGGCGTAGCCGCTGAATACAGGCAAGGAAGGACAAGGATGCCTCGAAGGAAACGCAAGAAAGCACCAACGATAGGAGATGCTGTAGTCGTCCTTCTGATCTGTGCGCTGCTCGTCTGGTTCTTCGTACCCAATGTTTACGAAAAGGCAACAACACTATGGAAAGACATCAGCGCTCCTTGGTTTCCCGGATCGCGTTCTGCTCTTGAAGATGTTACGGCCACCCCGACAGGCCAAATGCTCATAGAGCTTGAAGTACGCGAAGAGAACAACGCTGACGTTCCCGACTACAACAGAAAAGCCTTCGGGCCAGCATGGGCTGACGAGGACCATAACGGATGCGACACCAGAAATGACATCCTCGCGCGCGACCTTGCCCGGCCACGTTTCAAGCCGGGCACTCACGACTGCGTTGTCCTGTCTGGAACCCTCGCTGAGCCTTACACGGGTTCAGTCATTGAGTTTCAGCGCGGACACGATACTTCTTCACTTGTGCAGATCGATCACGTTGTCGCACTCATGGATGCATGGCGTTCGGGCGCTTGGAACTGGGATGCCGCCACACGACAGCGTTTTGCTAACGACCCGCAGAACCTTCTCGCAGTCGATGGACAAGAAAACCAAGAAAAAGGCGCTTCTTCAGCGGATCAGTGGCTGCCACCAAACCGCAACTTCCATTGCGCCTACGTGACTCAACAGATCGAGGTGAAGTCACAGTGGGGATTATCCGTGACCTCAGCGGAACGCGAAGCGATGGCGAAAGCTCTTCTGCAATGCCCTCCCCAGTAGCACCCACGCACCCACTACCGGCAGAAACCTCAACGAGAAGCGAGTGCGCTCCGCATCAGGTCTGCCCGCTTCACTCACCGGAGCGACAATTTTCGGGTTAATGCCGTAAAGGCAGCTCGGACGGAAAGTTGGAGGGTTTTTCTGTGAGGGTTGCGTATTCGCAGGCGCAGCGTGTGGAGTCTGTCTTCTGGTGTGGAAGTGGTTCCCCATTGTGGTGTGCCGGTCGAAATGTAACCCACTCTTTTAAGGATGAAAGGTGATTTCTGTGGATTCTTGGGCTGAGATTCATCATTGACGTAATGAAGGAGTGTCAATTCGAGGGATTACTGCTCGTCTTGGCTGCGCAAAGAAAACACTGGAGGGCTGCCGAGCCTGTTTT
>JASBZF010000111.1 GCA_029983625.1 Pauljensenia sp.
AAGCTCAGCCCCCTGGTCTCTTTCACGCATCGAGTCCTACACGGCCTCAACTCTCATCTTCACAGTGACAAGAGTGCCGCCCTCGGCCCTTGGTGACCAGTCAATTGAACCGTTGAGTTCCCCTCGTACCATCTGATGTACGATCTGTGTCCCCAAACCCGTCATCGGCGTACCCGGTTCGATTCCTACACCGTCATCAGCAACGGTGACCACCATCGAGTCACCCTCCCTATTCGCACCCACAACGATACGACCATCACGTCCTGACAGACCGTGCTCCACTGAGTTTGCAACCAGTTCATTGAGCACCGTTGCCAAAGCCTGAGCTTGATCCGCCGGGATCGTACCGAAAGAACCCGTCGTCACTACTTCGACAGCGTGTTCAGTTTGTGCGACCGCACCCGCCATCCTCAGGATCGAACGCGCCACTTCATCAAAATCAACAGCCTCGTCCACGTTCTGTGACAGCGCCGCGTGAACCGTCGCAATGGCCTGAACACGACGCTCCGCCTCAGCTAAAGCAGCCTTCACGCCCTGCTGATCGGAGCGACGCGCCTGCAGTCGCAGCAAAGCCGAAACTGTTTGAAGATTGTTCTTCACACGATGATGGATCTCGCGGATCGTCGCATCTTTTGTCATGAGTTCCTGCTCGCGACGACGTACCTCAGACACATCTCGCGTCAAAATAATCGCACCGAGTCGTGTACGCCCTTCCATAAGCGGCAAAGCTCGCATCGTGATCGTCGAAGAATGCGCGGTAATCTCAGCTCGCCAGGACGCACGCCCCATGACAACAACCGGCATGGACTCCTCGATCATCGTTTCATCACCAATGACGTTGGTAATCTCCTGAGCCAGCACTTTCCCACGCATCGAAGTGCGAATACCGAGGCGACGTAAACACGACATCGCATTCGGTGTCGTCTGAAGAACAGCACCTTCAGGATCGATCATGAGAACACCATCAAGGACGCGAGGAACACCGTGTGACGTGACCGTCGGTGTTGTCCGATAGGGGTATTCTCCGCGCGCAATCATCTGACACAAAATGTCAGCTGCAGCGACCGTCCAGCCTTCAAATCCAAGAGACAGGCGCGGCGACGAAAGATTCGATTCACGAGTGACAACGGCAATGATGCGTCCATCGTGGAGAACAGGAACGCAGGATTCCATCATCGAGTAAGTGCCCGCCCAGTAGGCCGAAGGTGATTTAACGACTTGCCCGGTGGCAATTGCGCGTCGCACCTCCACTTCGCGCGCGACAGGCAACTGCAATCCGATGATGTCATCAACGTGGACCGTTGTGGAAGTTGCGGGCCGACAGTGCGCTGCTGCGATGAAACGATCATCGTCAGTGGCCAGCCAGAGGACCAGATCAGCGGCAGCCAGATCAGCGAGCACCTGCCAATCGGCCAGCAGAAGGTGCAGCCATTCAATGTCCTTGTCGGACAGGGCGTTGCGCGACGCCTCCTGTGCCAATTGCGTCAGGCTTCTCATAGGATCAACTCTAGTGTGCTTTTCTCGGCTCACAGCCGCCCACGCGACCTTTGCGGATCCTTCCGAAAAGGAGCGTTGATTCCCAAAGGAAAGGAAGATCCGTGAAGTTCTCCGACTCCTTGCAGTATCCGATGCCACCAGAAGATGTCGAACGGATGAGCCTTGATCCTGTTTTTCTCCGCTCACGCTTTGCGGCCCTGGGCTTAGACCCTGAAATCCATGTTGAAGGGCGCACAATTCACGCACGCGCACACCTTGATCCCGCTCTTCTTCCTCCTGCGGCTCGGGCTTTTGTGTCAGCCGATGTCCGCCTGTGTTTCCGTGAAGAATGGGGTGACGAGGGCGGAGCACTTCAGGCGCGCAGCACACTTGAGGTGCTGGGCGCACCGGTGCAAGTGACGATGTTTTCGCTCTTCATAGCTCAGGATGCCTACACGTCACGCAGCCTCGAAGGGGATCTGTCGGTGAAAGTACCTTTCTTTGGCGGGCGCATAGAAAAAGAAGCTGTGTCGCATCTGTCGGACCTGCTCAAAGCTGAAACTCAGCTTGCTCAGATGTGGCTCACTACTCGTGGCGCTTCACGGGATTTGACGGCAGAATCACACTATGACTGATACACATTCACTGCAGGCACCTGCTTCAACGAACTCCGCTCCATCGACGAATCCCGTTCTTTTTCTTCAACGCCAGGGAGTACGCCAGTACGTCGCGAGGAATCCTCGCGGAGCCGAGGTTCTTGTCGGTGAGGGGCCGGGACGTTTCACCCCCGGTGAACTCCTCAAGATCGCTGTAGCGGGATGCAACGCAATGTCGAGCGATAAGCGTCTCGTCGATTATCTCGGTGCTGATTTTGCGCAGCTCATCGGTGTGACAGCTGAAGCTGTCGAAGAAGAAGACCGCTACGCTTCTTTTGAAGTGGAACTGATTCAGGATCTGTCCTCCGTGCAAGCAGAGGAACGCGCCGCCCTGCTGCGTCGAGCCGAAGCGGCGATCCAACGTCATTGCACAATCGGACACACTCTCGTAAGTGGCGCTACCTACCAGAAGATGTTCACAGATGAACCCGTTGAGGAGAACTGATTTTTCGTTTTTCTCATTCCTGAGCCTGGACTGCAGGTCACGGCTTTCGTCCTCGTCACTGCAGATCGCTCTGAAGGGGACAGTTGCGCGCGAGGATAGTGGAAGCGCGAAATGAACGAAAGGATAGGGAGGTTTGCGGCGTGACTGAAGTGGACCGACAGTATGAGGATCTGCTCGCCCGGATCATGACAGAAGGGGCCGTGAAAACTGATCGCACGGGCACGGGCACGCGCTCGCTTTTTGGTGCTCAGTTACGCTACGACCTGTCGCAAGGGTTCCCTCTGATCACGACGAAGCGCGTTCATTTGAAGTCTGTTGTCGGTGAGCTTTTGTGGTTCCTCCAAGGAGAGTCGAATGTGCGTTGGCTTCAAGAAAGAGGGATCCGTATCTGGAATGAATGGGCTAATGAAGACGGTGAGCTTGGCCCTGTGTACGGGGTGCAGTGGCGCCGTTGGGAAACTGCTTCGGGGGAACAGATCGATCAGATCGCGAAAACTCTTGAGACTTTGAAATCGGACCCGGATTCACGGCGAATGCTGGTGTCAGCGTGGAACGTGGGGGCTTTAGCGGATATGGCGTTGGAACCCTGTCATGCTTTTTTCCAGCTTTATGTTGCCAACGGTCGTCTTTCTGTTCAGCTTTATCAGCGAAGCGCTGACATGTTCCTCGGTGTTCCTTTCAACATCGCTTCATATTCACTGCTCACTCATATGTTCGCTCAGCAAGCGGGCCTTGAGCTTGGGGATTTCATCTGGACGGGCGGCGATTGTCATATTTACTCCAATCACCTTGACCAGGTCACCGAGCAGCTCTCACGCGACCCCTATCCTTTCCCCCGGCTTGCTTTGAAGAAAGCAGCATCCCTTTTTGACTACGATTTTGATGATGTGGTGATGAAGGATTATCGGCATCATCCCGCGATTAAAGCGCCGGTGGCAGTATGACCCGGATCGCTTCAATTTGGGCACAAGATCGCGGCAGAGTCCTCGGGACAGGTACGGGGATGCTCTGGCATGTTCCTGCTGATTTCGCGCACTTTAAACGTTCCACTATGGGGTGTCCG
>JASBZF010000112.1 GCA_029983625.1 Pauljensenia sp.
GGAGAACTCCCTGGCGACGCCTCGCATGGAGAAGCAGTAACCGCGGTCTGGAGTGATGTTGATTTCCAAGGTTTGCTCCCCCAGACCCAGGAAAGCAAGAAGATCTGAACCGGGTTCGGGGATCTCACGATCGGGATACGCCTGAGTCAACACGATGATTCCGTCATGATCTTCACCCAGACCGAGCTCACGTGCCGAACAGATCATGCCATCGGAAATATGGCCGTAGGTCTTACGTGCCGCAATCGCAAAATCCCCAGGAAGAACCGCGCCCGGCAAAGAAACCACCACGAGGTCGCCCACGTCGAAATTGTGAGCACCGCAGATAATGCCACGGCTAGGCAGTTCCGAAGGTTCCTTACCCGTTCCGGGAGCGTCATTGTATGCGCCGACATCGACACGGCAGTAGTTCACGGTTTTCCCATTGGAAGCGGTCTGCTCGACGCGGGTCAGAACTTTGCCGACAACGAGCGGACCGGTCACCTTCGCAGGATGGATCGTTTCTTCTTCGAGTCCGACTTTCACGAGGGCGGACGCCAAAGCTGCTGCGTCCGTTCCCTCGGGCACCTCGACATGATCGGCGAGCCAGCTGAGCGGAATCATTGGCATGTCAGTGTCCCTTTCCCTTGAGTCCGAACTGCTGGGAGAAACGCACATCGCCTTCGACAATGTCGTGCATGTCTGCGATTCCGTGACGCAGCATCAGCGTGCGTTCAATCCCCATGCCGAAAGCGAATCCTGAATATATTTGCGGATCAATTCCCGTTGCGCGCAAGACATTGGGGTTCACCATGCCGCAGCCACCCACTTCAATCCATCCGGCGCCGCCCTTCTTCTGGGGGAACCAAATATCCAATTCGGCGCTCGGTTCAGTGAAGGGGAAGAAGGAAGGACGCAGACGCGCCTTCGCTTCGGGCCCGAACATGGCGCGTGCGAAATGGTCGAGCACCCCCTTCAGATCTGCCATCGTCAGTCCTTGATCGACTGCAAGACCTTCCACCTGGTGAAAGACGGGCGTATGCGTGGCATCAAGAGCATCGGCACGGAACACTTTTCCCGGACACGCAACGTAGAGCGGGACACCGCGTTCCAGAAGTGCCCTGGCTTGGACCGGGGAAGTATGCGTCCTCATGACGAGTCGTGCTTCTTCGGGATCTTCACCGCCCACCGAACGACTATCCACATACAGGGTGTCCTGCATCTGACGTGCCGGATGGTCAATGTCAAAGTTCAAAGAATCGAAGTTGAACCACTCATGTTCAATCTCGGGGCCTTCGACGATCCCCCATCCCATCGAGGTGAAGAAATCTTCAATTTCTTCGATGAGTGTGCTGATTGGATGACGAGCTCCGAGGGAAGATCGCGCACTGCGGGCTGTGACGTCTACGGCCTCTTCCACAAGAACACGGGCCTCATGCTCGGCCTGGAGGATTTCTTCGCGAGCGGTCAAAGCGGTTGTCAGGCGAGAACGAGCAGCCCCGAGGTTCTTCCCCGCCTTTCCTCGGTCTTGTGGCTCCAAGGATCCGATGGTCCTATTCGCCCTCACCAGCGGTGCTTTTTCTCCGAAGAGCGACAGCTTCACGGTCTTGAGGGCCGCAAGATCTGCGGCGGCCTCGATATCCGTCAAGGCTCGGGCAACGAGCTCGTCCACAGCTCCCGCATCAAGGGGATTGAGGTCAGGGGCATCCTGGGCCATGTCCTGTTTCCTCCGTCAGGTGTCGAATGCGCGTAGTTCGCGCCCCGCCATGATAGTCCTCTCTGACACTCCAGCCTAGGAATGTCCATCCTGTGCGCCCCCCCCCCCCCCCACTAGTCTGAACGTATGACACATACCGATGATCTTGCCGCGCGCGCCCCCCTCGCTACTCTTCGCCCCGGTCGCATATCGCCGATGCGCACCGTCCCTGAACACATTGAGCGCCCCGAATACATGTTCCACTCCGGGCCTGAAGTGGTGACGGCCTCCGATATTAAAGACGCGAAAACCGTGGAAAAGATCCGCCGAGCCGGAAAGCTTGCCGCGCAGGCGCTTGAAGTCGTAGGCGCAGCAATTGCGCCGGGAGTGACAAGCGATGAACTGGATCGCATCGGGCATGATTTTCTTATTGCACACAACGCCTACCCCTCGTGTTTGGGCTATCAGGGCTTCCCGAAATCCCTTTGCACCTCGATTAACGAAGTCATCTGTCACGGCATTCCCGATGATCGGCCACTTCAAGAGGGCGACATCATCAACGTTGACATCACCGCCTACCTTGACGGCGTTCACGGTGACACCTGCGCCATGTTTGGGGTTGGCAACATCGACGAAGAATCTCGCCTGCTGATTGAACGGACGAAGGAAGCGCTGAGGCGCGGAATTCAAGCTGTGCGTCCCGGCCGTGAAATCAACGTTATTGGACGTGTCATCGAACGCTATGCCAAACGTTTCGGCTACGGGGTTGTTCGCGATTACACGGGACACGGTGTCGGTGAAGCATTCCATTCGGGTCTCATCATTCCGCATTACGATGCGGCCCCCGCCTATTCAACCCTCATGGAACCGGGCATGGTTTTCACCATTGAGCCGATGCTCACCCTCGGTGCAATTGAGTGGGAGCAGTGGGAGGACAACTGGACCGTTGTCACCGTTGACCGTTCACGAAGTGCCCAGTTCGAGCACACTATCGTCGTGACCGAAGAGGGTGCGCAGATCCTCACCCTGGCTTGAACTGCGCTACCATTTCACAGCACAGGCACAACTTTCCTGGAGGGTTCATGGCACAGGTGGCGTGCGGGATTGATATTGGCGGATCTGGAATCAAGGCGGCGCTGGTCGATCTTGAAACCGGAGAGTTCGTCGGAGAACGGATCCGCATTGAAACTCCCAAACCTGCAACTCCCGACGCAGTGGCTGACGTATGCTCTCAGCTCCTCACACAGCTTCAGGTCGACCCACATATCCCTGTTGGCATTGCTTTCCCGGCTCCCGTGATTCACGGTGTCGTCCCTTTCATTGCGAATCTTGACGCTTCTTGGGCTGGAACCGATGTCCATGAACTCATGGAACGTCACCTTGGTCGCAAGGTCATTGCCTTGAATGATGCTGATGCTGCAGGCATCGCTGAAGTGACCTTCGGTGCTGCCAAGGGTGTGAACGGACTCGTCATTCTCACGACTCAGGGAACGGGCATCGGTTCGGCCATCATTATGAACGGGGTTCTTGTTCCCAACACGGAACTCGGACACCTTGAAATCGACGGCTACGATGCGGAAAAGCGAGCTTCCTCAGGGCAAAAGACCCTTCAGGAACTCTCGTGGAAGAAATGGGCAAAGCGTCTCCAGCGCTACTACAGCCATGTTGAGATGCTCTTCTCCCCTGATCTTTTTGTCGTCGGCGGCGGCGTTTCAAAGAACCACGAGAAGTTCATGCCGCTCCTTGACCTGAAAACCCCGATGGTACCTGCAAAGCTTTTTAACACGGCCGGTATCGTCGGTGCTGCAAGCTTTGCCGCACAGCAGACCTTGTCCAAGGAGAACTAAAGCCAAGATTTCTGTGTGGATCACACTGGGGGGGGGGGGGGGG
>JASBZF010000125.1 GCA_029983625.1 Pauljensenia sp.
CCCCGCCCCCCCCCCCCCCCCCCCCCCCCCCCCCCCCCCCACACGCAGCTCGACACTTTTATCCGCGCTCACGCCTTAATATGACGTGACGCTTTTGTATGCGTCGAAGCCCTTCACGCTTGAGGAGCTGTGTGATGTCGATTCCGACTTACGGTATGCGTTCAGATGCGAATGCCGCCCCCGAATGTCCGCGTCATCCGGGTGTGCGTTCGGTTGATTACTGCAAGCGCTGCAATCGCCCCATGTGTATTGACTGCTTGATCCGCACGGACGTGCGTGCGATCTGTGTGGATTGTGCGGGCCGACAAGTGCGCCTCCCCTCAGGTGCTCCCGTGGTGACCTATACCCTCATCGCTGCGTGCGTCCTCGTTTATCTGGCGGGTTTCCTCTCTACTGCGGTACATCAGGCCCTGGCTTTCACTCCCGCAGTCGGATACATCCAGCCGTGGCGTTTCCTCACAACTGCTTTCCTCCATTCGGGCCTTTTCCACATTGCTTTCAATATGCTCGCCCTTTTCTGGGTGGGTTCCGCCCTCGAACCCCTTCTGGGACGTTGGAGATTTGCGTCGATCTATCTGCTTTCCGCTATCGGCGGGTCTTTTGCGGTTCTTGCATGGGTTCTTGTTCAGCCGATGACGTTTAACATTGCGACCGTCGGCGCTTCCGGTGCGGTCTTTGGTCTGTTCGCTGCGGTCTTTGTCCTCCAGAAAGAAGCGGGCCTTGATACGCGCTCAGTTCTGGCTCTTTTAGGAATCAACCTTGCCTATGGGTTCATCGTTTCGGGGATCTCATGGCAAGCCCACCTTGGGGGACTCTTAGCGGGTCTGTGCGTCACGTGGATTCTTGTCCGCCAGTCCAGGCCAAAGCCCGGAATCACAGCGCGTTCACAAGAACGCAAAGCAATGTGGATAACCTGTGGATTATTCCTGGCAGAGGTGGCGTCGATTGCGCTGATGTATCGGCTGCTCTTCGAGGTTTACGGCTAATTTCTGCGGAATATGAGGGAATTCCCGGCCTCGGAATCGGAACCGAAGCCGGGAATTACATCCATGTTATTCATCCCCAGGTGTGGATTATCCTGTGGATATCCACCTGCGTATCAGCGAAGGCACCCGAAAGCACACCTGCGACTATCGCCACCTCAGAGTCATGAAGAAGCCCACCATCATGATGGCGAGGCCAATCACCATGTTCCACCAGGCAATACTCGGGATCGGGTAGAGTCCACCAGAAATGTAGTAGACCATGAGCCACACGAGACCCAGGATCAGCAGGGTCACGAACGCAGGAGCCCACCAGCGCGGGCTCATCGGAATACCTTCGGTCCAGGAGTGGATCTCGATATCGTCCGATGCCTCTTTGCCGCCCTTCTTGCGTTTCTTCGACTCGGCCACGACTCTCCTTTGTCAATCAGTCGATTCTAGGTGTCGAAGGGACGACACCCTGCTCGTAGCGTAGTCTGCCGCTAAGGACACGCGAAACCGCGACACGACAAGACGAGAAGGAAGGAGAAAGGATGACGCCAAGAAAACCTACCCGCTTCCTTTTCCCCTCCGCTCGAACGACCCTCTCAGTTCTGCTCGTGACCTGCGCTTCAGGTCTGCTTTTCACAATCTCTGCACTCACGAACCGTGGCTCTGCCACTGCGAGTGTCGAGCCGGGACTGGTGAGCTTGGTACGCGATGCACAACAGGACGTGGACGCCCTCGCCACCCAGATTTCCTCCTTGAAAACTGAAGTCGATTCTTACGCCCAAGCCGAGGATTCCGAACAGCTCCCAGAGCACAACATGTCCCCGACGCTCTCACAAAAACCCCTGCGAGGACCGGGAGTGACGATCACCCTCACGGATGCTTCGACGCAGATTATTCCCGAGGGCGTGTCCGTGAACGATCTTGTCATTCACCAGCAAGACATTGAGGATGTGATGAACGCGCTGTGGGCGAGCGGAGCTGAAGCGATGACCGTCCAGGGTGTCCGGGTCACAGGACGGACCGTGATTCGATGTATCGGCAATGTCATCCTCGTGGACGGGCAATCTTTTTCTCCTCCCTATAAGATTTCCGCGATCGGTGATCCGAAGGAGCTGAGCACAAAGCTTGATAAGGATCGTCGGATCGTAAACTACAAGGCATATGTTGCGCTCTATGGTCTCGGTTGGAATATGAGTTTCGAGGATGATCTTTCGCTCCCAGCAGCAAATATGAATACCGTGAACTCCTACGCACAGGTGGTGGATTGACATGGCAGAACCTCGCAGGAGGGCCGCTCATATCGACAGGGGGAAACCGTCGATATTTGTGAGGATTCTCGGTGTGATTGGCGAGCTATTCATCACCCTTGCTCTGCTCCTCGCCGGTTTTGCTTTTTGGCAGCTGTACTGGACTTCGTATCAAGTCGAGGGCCCCAGGGCGAAGCTTGTTGCCTCTTTCGCGGCTGAACACGCTCCTGAAAGCGACGGCGTGGGTGAGGTGCGCACGGATGACCCACCGGAGTTCACGAAGGAAGTTGCTCCAGATGAGGTGTACGGACTCGTCCATGTTCCCTCCTGGGACTGGATGAGGATGCCGCTTGCGGAAACGACCTCGACTCTGGTTCTGGATTCGGGCTGGATCGGCCATTACGAGGCGACCGTGCAGGCGGGCGGGATTGGGAATTTCTCAATCGCTGCTCATAGGCGTTCCTATGGGAACAGTTTCCGTTGGATTGATCGTTTACAGCCGGGAGATCCGGTGGTGGTGGAACTTGACGACCACTATCTTGTCTACACGGTGGATTCTTCCGAAATCGTGGAGGCTGATGATCCGACGAATATCCGCGTGGTCGCTCCGGTGATTGGTGATCGGACATGGACGCAAGCTCCGACTGAACGGTGGATGACGATGACAACCTGCCATCCTGAATACGGTGATTGGCAGCGTTACGCGGTTCATTTGAAGTTCGTGTCGTGGACACCGAAGAGCACAGGGATCCCGCGCGAACTCGTCGGCGAACCAACTGAATAAGGCGTGCAAAAGCAATAAGAAAGGAATGTTCGCGTGTATGCGTGGATTTTTAGGCATCTTCCCGGCCCGACGTGGTTGAAGATTCTTGAATCGCTGATCCTCATCGGAGCTGTCGTCTATGCCCTGTTCACCTGGGGCTATCCGTGGGCTCAAGAGTTCTTCGGTTTAGGAGCGTCTGCCGAAGTCTGAAGCTTGCACTTGCCCTAGCCCTTGCTCTTGTCTTTGTTCGTCACCTTGGTCACCTTGTTCGGCGACCTGACCAGGGCGGAGCAAGAGAGTGTGAACGGTTACGCACGAGGGCGGATCCGCCCTCGTGAAAAGCACAGAATCACACCACAAAGCTGAAAAGCTCCACCCCGATCTTCACAGGAAACAAAAGTCAACGAAGCCGTCGCAGCTTTCAGTACATCCCTTCCTCACGCTGCATCGGACTATGCACATGAACTCTGGGGTGTCGGGGGGGGGGGGGGGGGGGGGGGGGGGGGGGGGGGG
>JASBZF010000113.1 GCA_029983625.1 Pauljensenia sp.
CCCCCCCCCACCCGCCGCCTTTTACTTTTATGAGTGGTCACACTACGGATGCCAGCGGTACGGATGCTTCTTCCGATTTCCCCTCTTCTTTTACTTTCACTTCTTTTGAGGTGAATATCGGTCTGATCCGCATCACCTCCGGTTTGGTTCTTCTTTTCACCGCCCTCGTCCTTGGTTTCCTCGTGAAACTGAAACCGGTCGCAGAACTCGATCACAGGGTTCTTGAATGGTGTGTCGCCCATCGAAGCCCCGGTGTCACGGTCGCAATGGAAGCTCTTACTGCTCTTTTTGCGCCCACAACCGCCGTTATTGAAGCTGTGATGATCGGTGTGCTTATCGGCCTTATTTCACGTTCCGTTCTGCTGGGTGTGTACATTCCCGCGTCAATGGCCTTCGCTTCTGCTTTCACTACTTTCGTGAAGGACGGCCTTGAGCGTGTACGCCCACCTCTTCCTGAGCGGATCGTCGTGGAGCTTTCACATTCCTATCCTTCCGGGCACACAACCGCTGCAGCGGCGCTCGCTGTGTCAGCTGCGATCCTTGCCATCGTCTGCGTGCGGTGGACTCGTCCTTCTCGTCAGGATTTTCCTGAGGATTTTCTGCACTGGTCGCGACCTGGCCGCCGTATCCTCATTCTTTTTACAGCGTTCCTTTTCGTTGTCCTTATTGGTGCAACTCGCCTGTACTTGGGTGCGCACTGGTTGAGTGATGTTCTCGGCGGTGCGTGTGTCGGTGCAGGTTCAGCGCTTTTTCTCGCCGGACTCCTCGATCCTCGCCCTCGATAATCCTCACAGTCTGCCCGTGTGCCGTCTGTGAAAATACGGCGCTTGCGTGTTGAAAGTGGGTGGGTTAGAGGGGATCTTCTCGGAAATGGTGGGAGTCGAGATGCTGTTACACCATGAGATTCAAGCGCGCATACCGCGTTAACACTCAATTTTGTTGGACTTGCTGCGATTGCATTTCCAACACAGAGTCTGGAGATTCTCCTCGGTGGTCAACCCGCCCCGCTGAAGAATGACGTGCAGATTCATAGAAGTTCTACAGTGTCAAAATCTTGAGACTGGTGGTGAAGATTTTGCTGTTCCTTTATGGTTGTTGGGGTGAGGGTAAGGCTTGTTTTTGCCTTTGTGGCGAGTATTTTACGTCTTCATGGTGCGACCGGATGATGAAACACTTAGCCACTATGCGGGACGAGAGTCCGACGGATGGCCATTTGACGAGATGATTTCACTGTCCACACCATCCACCAGAGGAAAGGAAGCTCACTTGGCGACATACTCTGCAACACGTCGTCTGGCTGCCGCGACCGCAGCTGGAGCCTTCGTGACCTTCAGTTTCGCGCTCTCTTCACCAGCTTTCGCGCTGGATGAAGTCGCAACTTCGGCACGTTCCATCACATCCCCGGCCTTCACTGCCGAGGGCGAGCCAATGAACTACGCCATCAATCTCAGCGCAGGCACCGCCTCCGCCTCCTTTGACCAGGCCGTCGCCCTCGCTAAAACACTGGGTGTCACACTGTCCCAGTACCCGCAATTTTCTAGCTTCTTCGTCCAGTCCGTTGACCCGCAATTCGCCGAGCACCTCGGCCAAGCGCTGACCAACGCAAGCATCACTTTCGACTCCATCGGTCCGACACGTCAGGCGACTGTCACCGGTGAAGAAGTAGTTGTGCCACTGGAAAACCCTGCGACACGTGCAGCAGCCGCACGTTCAGCTACCGGCCTCGCCGCCGGTTCACAGTTGGAAGAGTTCACTCCTGATCCCGGATCTGCACGCGCTTGGGGCTTGAGTGCAATCGGTGCGCTCGAAGCACAAAAGGTTGACGTTGACCTTGCTCCTGTTGTCGTTGGTGTCTTGGACACGGGCATCGCTCCAGACCACCCGGATCTTCAGTCTCAAATCAACACCGACCTGTCGGTGGGATGCCAGTACAACGGTGTTCCCCGGCAAGGCGCAGAGAACTGGGCCGACGATCACTACCACGGTACGCACGTCGCCGGAACCGTCGCCGCTGCACACAACGGTGCCGGAGTTGACGGTGTTGCTCCGCACGCCACTTTGGCGGCGGTGAAAACCTCAAACTCTGAGGGTTTCTTCTACCCCGAATACGTGACCTGCGGATTCGCTTGGGCTGCTGATCACCACTTCGACGTGACGAACAACAGCTACTACGTCGATCCGTGGGCCTACTGGCTTCCGAACGAAGCGACCCAGGCAGCGGGTCTTGAAGTTGTTGCGCGAGCCGTGAAGTACGCCAACGACCATAACGTTGTCAACGTCGTCGCTGCCGGTAACTCGGCTCACGACCTCGATCACCCCACAACAGATGACGAATCGCCGAACGATGTCGGTCCGGCAGGAATCATTGCGGGACGTGATGTCAGCAATGGCCTCGATATTCCTGCGATGTTGGATTCGGTTGTCACTGTTTCCTCAGTTGCGCGCCCTGCTCGTGCCGATGCGACAACTGCGATCCTGTCGCGTTCTGGCTTCTCTAACTACGGTGTGAACAGCATCGAGGTTGCGGCCCCTGGTTCGGCGATTTACTCGACCTTCCCGGCCAGTAAGAACTACTACGGAGCGATCAGTGGCACTTCGATGGCTTCACCGCACGTTGCCGGTGTGGTCGCACTCCTGCGCGCAGTTGATCCCACCCGCAGTGTTGACGAAACAAAAGAGGTGCTGTACCGCCAGGCTAAGCAGCTTTACTCGCGTCTGGCAGAGCCGAGCGATGGTCGCGAATATCGCGGTCACGGCCTCGCTAACGCCCTCGGGGCGGTCTTGGAGGATCAGCCAGCTCCTGCGGTGACGCTCAGCTATTCGACCGACGCGGGAGAAACCTGGACGGATTTCGCTGAAGGAACTTCCATTCCGCAGCCTTTCATCCTGCGCGCCCACGTCACCGGCCCTGCTACCTCCGTTCTGTTGAACGTGACCTCGGATCAGCCTGCTCTTGATGCTGTGTTGCCGAAGCTGTCGCAAGATGCTGACGGCTCCTTCGATGGTGACATCACGCTCACCACAGATGTGATCGATCCGAGCAAGCTGCACGCTCTTGCCCGCTCAGCGGCGGATTCACCTGCAGAATCTTCCGGGGGAGCGCTTTCTCTCAGCGAAGATGACGCTCCGCTTTCCATCAACGTTGAGGCCACCGCATACGGTCGCAATAGGGATGCGCGCGCCCAGGACGACACCACTGTGACGGCCGCTGCGCTCCTGCCGGAAGTTGCTCCTGCTGAGGAAGCACCGACGGTCACAGCGCAGCCTGAAACAAAGACGGAAGTGTCCGAGGCGAAGTCCATTACGGCACCTGCGGCGACCAAGACCGTTAAGGGACTGGCAGCAACCGGTGTTGATACCTCCTCTCTTTTCGCTCTGCTTGTTCTCAGTGCCGTAGCTGGTGGTGCGGGCGTCATTCTTGCTCGTCGCCGCAGCTGACAAGCAGATCTGAGAGAACTCACAATGGTGGGGTGGGGG
>JASBZF010000114.1 GCA_029983625.1 Pauljensenia sp.
ATTTTCTTGCGCTTCGTTTCGGGGGTTGCGTTCGGTCGTTCTTCAGGTCTTTTGGGTGGTGCCGTTTGGGTGTGCTAGGTCGTGTGGGGCGGCACTCAGGGGACGAGGGCGGGGCGGCACTCAGCGCAGGAGGCTTACAAGAACAGAGTGCAAGATTTTCAGTCCTTCCGTTCCTCCGTGGGCACAGTATTCGCCCTCGGCGCCTTTTTTGAGGGGGCCGAAACCCGTTTCGATTGCGTGTTCGGGGTGGGGCATGAGGCCAACGACGTTGCCCGCGTCGTTGGCAACTCCTGCGATGTCATTCGCTGAACCGTTGGGGTTGAGGTCGATGTAGCGGAAGATCACACGACCTTCACCTTCGAGGCGTTCAAGTTCAGCGGGTGAGGCTTGGAAGTTCCCTTCGCCGTTTTTCAACGGGACTGTGAGGAGTTCACCGGAGCTAAAAGAGCGTGTCCACGCGGTGTCGGTGTTGTCGACGCGGAGGGTCTGGTCGCGGCAGAAGAACTTTTGGTGGTCGTTGCGGATGAGTGCGCCGGGCAGGAGGTGGGCTTCGCAGAGGATCTGGAAGCCGTTGCAGATCCCGAGGACGGGCATTCCTTTGTTCGCTGCGCTCACGATTTCTCTCATGACGGGAGCTGTCGCTGCGATGGCTCCGCATCTTAGGTAGTCGCCGTAGGAAAAACCGCCGGGAATGATGACGGCATCAACGTCGTGTAGTTGTGTGTCTTTGTGCCACAGTGCGACGGGTTGGGCACCAGCGAGGCGCACTGCGCGCGCGGCGTCCCTGTCGTCGAGGGTGCCGGGGAAGGTGACGATTCCGATGCGCGTCACTGTGCTTTCTCCTTTTCTGGGAGAGCTTCTACTCGAACGACATCTTCAATGATTGGGTTGGAGAGGACTTCTTCTGCGGCTGTGCGCGCTTTGGCGAGGAGTTCGTCGGTTACGGGTCCGTCCACGCTGAGGTGGAAGCATTTGCCTTGGCGGACGCTCGTAAAGTGTGAGATCCCGAGCCTTGGCAGTGCCGAAGCGACGGCCTTACCTTGGGGGTCCAGGATTTCTGGTTTCGGCATCACTTCCACAATGATTCGCCCCACGGCGTTCCTCCTTTGTTTCAGCGGGCTTTCAGTCCCGCCTGTGGTGGTGCTTCAGAGTTTGGGTTCTTCGCCGGTGAGGCGAGTAAAGGCTTCGACGTAGCGGGCAGCTGTAGCTGCTGCGATTTCGTCCGGCAGTGCGGGCGGCTCGGTGCCTAAAGTGCGATCCCATGCGGATTTTTCGGAGCTGAGCCAGTCACGTAGGTACTGTTTGTCGAAGCTGGGGGTGGGTTGTCCTTCGACCCATTTGTCGGCGGGCCAGAATCGCGAAGAATCCGGGGTGAGGATTTCGTCGCCGAGGACGAGACTGCCCGTGGCGGGGTCAAGGCCGAATTCAAATTTCGTGTCGGCGATGATGAGGCCCCGATCTGCGGCGATGTCGCGTGCTCGTTCGTAGAGGCTGATTGAGGTGTCGCGCAGGCGCGCGGCCAGATCGGCACCCACTGTGTCGCTGGCCTGCGCGAAGGTGATGTTTTCGTCGTGTTCGCCGAGTTCGGCTTTCGCAGCTGGAGTGAAGATCGGCGTGTTGAGCCGTGAGGCTTCGGTGAGTCCTTCGGCGAGCTCGATTCCGCACACTGTTCCGTTTTCTTCGTATTCGACGAGGGCGGAGCCTGTGAGATAGCCACGTACAACGCATTCGATGGGGATCATGCGCAGGGCTTTGACGACAACGGCTCGGCCTTCGACGTTTTTCGGCACGGAATAGGGGTTTTCTGGGTCGTGTGTTGTGGACAGGAGGTGGTTGTCCACGATGTCTTTCAGTTGCCTCATCCACCAGAGTGCGAGTTGGTTGAGGATCTTCCCTTTCCCTGGGATCCGGGTGGGCAGGATGTAGTCGAAGGCGCTGATCCGGTCGGAGGTGACGAGGAGGAGCCGGTCGGATTGGTTCTGATCGGCGGGCGCGTAGATGTCGCGCACTTTCCCGGAGGACACTTTCACCCATCCGCGTATTTCACCGTCGGTCATTGTGTTCCTCCGTTCGATTTCTTCAGTTCACTTGTGCGCGCCGAGTTCGCTCGGCCAGGTCGCGATATCGCAGCGGTGGTGTTCTCCTGTGAAGGAGATGCGGGCTACGCCCTCGTATGCTTTCGCGCGGGCTGTTTCGATGTCCGGGCCGCGACCTACGACGTTGAGCACGCGACCACCGGTGTTGATGAGGATTTCTTCAGCTTCAAAGCCGCAGCATCCGGCAATAACATCGGCTGGGTCATCGATGATGCGTGTTCCTGTGCCCGCGTGGATGACGTGTACGCCTTCGAGGGCTTCAGCCGCTTCGATCCCTGTGATTTCGTGTCCGGTGTTGGTCGGTCCGGGATATCCACCCGAGGCCATGACGACGGTCACGGCGGCGTCACGCGACCAGCGGGGTGTGCGAACACGGTCGAGGGTGCCTGTTGCCGCTGCGAAGAGGAGTTCAGCGAGGGGGGATTCGAGGCGTTCGAGGACGACTTGGGTTTCGGGGTCTCCGAATCGGACGTTGAATTCGACAACGCGGATCCCTTTCGAGGTGATCGCGAGTCCGCAGTAGAGCAGGCCGACAAAAGGTGTGCCGCGACGGGCCATTTCGTCGATGGTGGGTTGTGCGACGGTGGTGACGATCTCTTCGACGACATTTTCGTCAAGCCACGGCAGGGGCGAATAGGCACCCATCCCTCCGGTGTTGGGCCCTGTGTTGCCGTCGTAGGCGCGTTTGAAGTCTTGGGCGGGGACGAGGGGGATGACGGTGGTGCCGTCGGAGAGGCAAAAGAGTGAGACTTCAGGACCGTCGAGGTAGTCCTCGATGACGACTGCGCCGTCTGTGCGTGTCAGACATGCGTGGGCGTGTTCGCGGGCGGCTTCGCGGTCTTCAGTGACGACAACGCCTTTTCCTGCGGCGAGGGTGTCGTCTTTCACAACGTGGGGGGCACCGAAAGTGTCGAGGGCGGCGTCAACTTCCTCCATGCTGCGGCAGGTGAAGGAGCGGGCGGTCGCGACTGTGGCTGCTTCCATTACTTCTTTGGCGAAGGATTTGGATGCTTCGAGGCGTGCTGCCGCTTTCGTGGGGCCAAAGCAGGGGATACCGGCTGCGATTACCGCGTCGGCAACTCCGGCGACGAGGGGTGCTTCTGGGCCGATGACGACGAGGTCGACTTTTTGAGAGAGTGCTCTTTGGACCACGGCTTCGTGGTCTTGGGGGTTGGTGACGAAGGATTCGCCGAGTGCTTCAAGCCCAGGGTTACCGGCTTGGAGGATGAGGCCGACCGGATCGTCCGCTTCGGCGGTTCGGATGAGTGCTCGGGCGAGCGCGTGTTCGCGCCCGCCATTCCCAACGAGGAGAACCTTCACGCCTTTAAGCCTAGCGACACCTCCTCCTCTGAGAAAAACTCGTCCAGAGT
>JASBZF010000115.1 GCA_029983625.1 Pauljensenia sp.
ACCCGTGCCGCCGCCGTGAAAGGGCGGTGTCCTAGGCCGCTAGACGATGGGGGCCTTGTCGGCCACCTCCGTGGCGTCCGAAGGACAAGGAAGAGCATATGCAATAACTCGGGCTGAAAGCAAAACGAACTGCAGTGACCCCTCTCACAGGTCAGGTTTTGGGGGATCTGGGCGGAAAAGAGGGTAAGAAGAACGAGGCGCGCCTCGCAGGAACCCTCAAGGAATGCCCTCTAGGCTGGGCGTATGAGTACGCGCCTTCTTGCAATCGCCCACTTCCTCCCCCAAGAAGCAGACGCTCCGCAATCAGGCGCAGAGACCGCAGTGAGTGACGCAATCGACATTGCTTCACTTCTTCTTGGGGTCGCCATCGGAGCCCTCGTCGGATTCCTCACCGCCGCCCTCGTCTCAGCATTCCTGCGCAGCATCCTGCGCAAATCGCCGGTCGGATTGATGCTCCGTAAAAGAATTCGCACCCCCTTCTACGTCGCCCTCATGATGTGGGGAGCCCTACTCGGACTCGAATGGATACTCCAAGGCGCCGACCTCAGCCAATGGTCGAATGGGACGCTCGTCTCAACCGCAACACACATCCTCCTGCTCCTCGCGATCGGCGCAGTTACCTGGATTGCCTATGCGGCAGCATGGGTCTTCGAGGACGCAGCACGTATGCGGAATCGAGCGGATCAGGGCAGAGCGCGACGTTTTGAAACTCAAGCACAAGTGGTGCGTCGTCTCGTTCAACTCATCGTTGTGATTCTCGGTATCGTTGCGATCCTGTCCACCTTCGCCGCCGCCCGTCAGGCGATGACAACACTCCTCGCTTCCGCAGGTCTCATCTCAGTGATCGCAGGTCTTGCCGCACAGCAGACCCTAGGAAACGTTTTTGCCGGGATTCAGCTGGCCTTCACAGATGCGATCCGAGTAGGTGATGTCGTCGTCGCCAACAGCAAAGGAGAATCGGGCGCAATCGAAGAGATCACACTGTCCTACGTTGTGGTGCGCCTGTGGGATGAGCGGCGGCTCATCATCCCCTCGACCTACTTCACCTCAACAACCTTTGAGAACTGGACACGCAGAGCAGCAGCCCAGCTCGGCACCGTTGAAATACAGCTCGACTGGACCGCGCCGATGGCTCTGATTCGTCAGAAGGTGGAATCTTTGCTTCAGGCGACAGACCTGTGGGACGGTCGGACTTGGAACGTGCAGATGACCGGATCGGACACTTCAACCGTGACAGTGAGGATCCTCGTCTCTGCGAAAAACTCAGGAAACCTGTGGGATCTGCGCTGCTACCTGCGCGAACACATCATCGCCTGGGTGGTTGCCGAAGAACCGTGGACACGACCTGCGATGCGCATCCAACCCCAAGAAAAAGTCTCGGTATCTCTCGACACGTCACGGGCACGGGTGGCCGCTCTCGCCGATGAATTGACGAAAATTGCCGGTGATTCTTCTTCGATCGGAATGCACGAGGACGGAGCAAGCGCCCTCGAAGATGCTGCAAAAGCACTGGCCGCACCCGCGCCCGGAGATGAAGCGACCCATGCGGCCCGACTGGTCGCTGCCAGGCGGAAAGCAAAACGGGCGCGTCGGCGCGCTATGGCCGACAGAATGCGTGAACTTGCCGGATCTGAACCTCAGGATCAGGGGAGTTGTGAAACTCTGCCCACCCAAGTCGTCACCGCTGGAACTCTTGCACGTATCCTCGGCACTTCACCTGAGGGTTCAACTGGGACAGAAAGTGAAGATTCGCCCCTCGTCGCTCCTGCTGCAGTCCACGATGTCACTGCGGAGTTTGTGCGCGTCGCAGCTGTCAGTGAGGACAATCCAATACTGACGACGAGCGGCGGAGCAGGAGAACGCCTTTATTCCGGCTCCCCGGATGCGGAGGAACGCTCGGGAATTTTCGCCGGACCCGGTAAAGAAGTGCTTGCTGAACGTGAAGCCGCCGCCAAACGACGAGAAGCGGAAATGAAAGGCATCACAGTTGAGGGCGAAGAGTGAGGCCTGAAAAGTAGTGTTGCGTGTGTCCACATACGGGGAAGCAGTAGCGAAACTGAAACGCTCGGGCGACGATTGAAGCATGACTGAATTCCCGAGCCTGTCGGATGCTTCCGCACTGAGTGACGCGGATTGGCGGCGCATCCTCACCCCCATGCAGTACCACATCCTGCGTGAGGCGGGAACTGAGCGCCCCTTCACCGGTGAACTCCTCGAAGAAACTCGCGAAGGGACCTACCGTTGCGCGGCCTGCGGCGCTGAACTCTTCGACGCAAGCGCAAAGTTTGAATCCCACTGCGGTTGGCCGAGCTTCTTTCAGGCCAAAACTGCTTCCACCACTGAACACGAAGACACTTCACACGCGATGGTGCGCACCGAAGTGCGCTGCACGAACTGCGGATCCCACCTGGGGCACGTGTTCCCTGACGCTCCCGATCAGCCGACGGGTATGCGCTACTGCATGAACTCTGCGGCGCTTGTCTTTGAACCGACAGAGAAATGAGTCACCGGGTTCTTCATCGGGTACCGGCGCAGGCATTCCTCATCGTTGACGCGCTCTTTCAGTACCTTGGCGCAGCCTTCGCAGTGGCACTGTTTGCGCGGATGGAGCCATCCAGTGTCGCCTGGTGGCGTGTACTCATCGGGGCGGTGATTCTTCTTGCCTGGCGGCGTCCCTGGCGTGTGAAGTGGAGCTGGCGTGAGCTGAGAGCTTCGGCGATTTTTGGCCTCTTCATCCTCGCGATGAACTCAAGCTTCTACGAGGCGATCGCCCGGCTTCCGCTTGGCGCAGCGGTGTCTATTGAGTTCCTCGGTCCGGTGTGCGTCGCGGTGTGGCGAGGGCGGGGCTGGGCGCCGAAAATTGCGGCATTGATGGCTTTCGCCGGTGTTGTCTCAATTTCGGGTTTTGGTGTGGACCTGTCGGAACCGGGTATCCAAATCGGGATCCTGTGGATCCTCATGGCAGCGGCAGCATGGGCGGGTTACATTCTTCTCGGCCAGGCGATTGTGTCACAACGCTCGGGTGTGACGAATCTGTCGATGTCTTTGGGTTTTGGTGCGCTCCTTACGGCACCGCTCCTTACTCCCGGCGGTATGAGTGCTTTTACTTCGTGGGAGCTCCTGGGATCACTTGTTCTTGTTGGCCTGCTTTCAACGGCGATCCCTTTCACTCTTGAGGCTTTAGCGATGTCGCGGCTCAGCGCTGCGTCCTACGCGCTCCTTACGGCATTGATGCCAGCGACTTCAGCTGTTGTGGGTGCGGTGATGCTCCGTCAGATCCCGACCTCGGGTGAACTCCTCGGACTTGTTCTTATTTCCATTGCGGTGTGGATTGCGTCCTCGTCGAAGCTCAAGCGAGTCTGAGCGTCGGTGCATGTGCGTTCACGTGTGGGTTCACCTGTGCGTTCACAGGGGCTGAGGGGATCGGGGCTCTGCTTTTCCTCGGGCGATAATCCTAAAT
>JASBZF010000122.1 GCA_029983625.1 Pauljensenia sp.
CTTTGTGAAGTGCTATGGCCGAAGTGTGAGGTTGTGTACCTGTGGCGGCTGTGCGTGCTGTGTTGACTTCTGTGTTGTGGGTAAAGTGTGTGAGTGCCGTGTTGGCGCTTGTTGTGGGTGTGTTGAGTGTGGTGTACGTGTTGCCGGGCGTTTTGCCCGCTCACGCCACAGAAAGTGTGGAATACGCGGCTTCGACTACTGAAAGTCTTACTTCTTCTGCGTCTGTGACTGCGGCTTCTGCGGGTGTGTCTTCCGCTGCTGGTTTTGCTGTGGTGGCGGAAACTCCTGCGTCTGTTTCGTCTGTGGTGCGAGAGCGTCACGTGGATGTGAAGCTTGATCTGAATGTTCCTCGTGAAGCGATGGGAGCAAGTGTCTTCACCTATACGGCAACGGTCACTAATCAAGGCCCAGACGCTGCAGAGGGAACACGCTTTACTCTTAGTTTCGAGCCTGGCACTACGGGTATTACCTGGGAATGCACTACACCCGCCGAAGGTACGCTCACTGACGCTGTGCGACCTGCTGATATTGCTTCTGCTGAAACTTTTTCTGGTGATAACGCTACTTCTGGCGGGACTTCCGCTGCGGCTGGATCTGAAGTTGCTTCCCCTGAGAGCGCTGCGGGAGTTGTGGCCGCTGATTCTGTGGCCAGCCTTGCAGGATCGTGTCCTGCGGATGTGCAGGTAAAAGAAGGCAGCGCACTGACAGCAGGTGAGCACCCCACTTTAACGGGACGCATCGATTCTTTACCTGTGGGCGGGCAGGTTGTTTTTACCGTAAAAGGTAAGTTCCCCAATGTCACGAGTGCGACCGCAGTATTCACCGCAACTCTTCCCGAAGGCATAGTGGATGACAACCTTGATTCCAATCGCATCCAACAGCAAACCGCCCTCACCCCCATCCCACCCTCAATCCGCGTGACAAAAACACAGGATAAGGAGTTGACTGCGGTGGGTGAGGAGCGGGTGTATACGGTGACGTATGAGAATACCGGTGATGTGGATGCGAGAATTAGTATTAGTGATGAGGTTCAGTTTCGCAGTGCCCCTAATGGTGGGGGTAGTTTTGTAGGTGTGCCTTTTTCTTATTCTGCTGAGTGTGATGCGGCTTCTTCAACGATGCAGTGTGATTCTGTGAATCTTAGGAGAGGAGGTGAAAAAAATAGCAGATTTTTTATTATTTCTGGGAAGTATGTGACGATTCCTCCTGGGAAGAAGCTTGTGTTGAAAGTGAAGCTCACTGTGAGTGAGGATTTTTGTGTTGTTTATGATAAGGATGTTTATGTTCGTAATGAGGCTTGGGCATTTATTCACGGTAGGGAAATGTTCGCTGATGGCAGCATCACCAATGCAATCATAGAAGGCAAGCTGTCAGATGTTTCTGTCTGTTCGACTCCTAAGCTGAAGGTCACGAAGGTTCAGGATAAAAAGATGACGGTTCTGGGGGAAGAGCGGGTGTATACGGTGACCTATGAGAATACAGGTAATGTGGATATATCCGCTACTATTGGTGATAAGGCTGTTTTTATGAGCGCTCTTAGTGAATATTCGAGTAGATCTATGGTTGTGCCTTTTTCTTATTCTGCTGAGTGTGATGCAGATTTGTCAACGATGTCGTGTGATTCTGTGAATCTTCGGAGCGAAAATGGGAAGAGTCAGGAAATTTATTTTTGGAATCGGGGTGTGACGATTCCTGCGGGGAAGAAGCTTGTGTTGAAAGTGAAGCTCACTGTGAATGAAGGTTCTTGTGTTATTTATGGTAAGGATCTTTATGTTCATAATGAGGCTTGGGCGCGTGTTCGAGGTAATCGAGGTAATGAACATTTCGGTGATAATGGCCTTATCAAGGCAACCATAGAAGGCTGGGTCTCAGATATTCCGGCTTGCCCGCGCCCAAAGGTAAAAGTCACGACGGTACAGGATAAAGAGGTGACTGCAGTGGGTGAGGAGCGGGTGTATACGGTGACGTATGAGAATACGGGTGATGTGGATGCGAAGCTTCGCTTTTCTGATGTGGCGCGATTGTATGATTCTCCTACTAAAAATGGTAAAATGCGTACTTCTTTTTCTTATTTCAGTGAATGTGATGCATCGTCTTCAACAATGTCGTGTATGTATTGGTGGCTTCGTGAAGGAAAGGATTATGATTCTTTCGTTACTTTTGAGAGTGCGTATGCGACGATTCCTGTTGGGAAGAAGCTTGTGTTGAAAGCGAAGCTCACTGTGAATGAAGATTTTTGTACTGATCTTGTCGGGGATCTTTATGTTTCTAATCGGGCTGCGGTGTCTCTTGACGATGTTGGGTCTTTCGCTGAAGGCAGCATCGTCGAAGCAACCGTAGACGGTAGGGTTCGGTGTGTGGATGTGTCGACGAAGATGGTGTTGTCGGATTATTCGCCGCGTGTGGGTGAGCGTGTGCAGGTGGCGACTGAGGTGTCGAATTCTGTGGGTGTGGCGGAAGAGGTGCCTTTTGTGGTGCGTTTGTCTACGGATACTCGTTCGGGTCAGAAAGTGAATGTTTTGACTGCAGATGCCAGGCAGGACGTGACCTGTAGTGTGTTGGCGGGTGAAGCTGAGTGTCCTACCAGTTTTACTTATGATGCTGAGGCGAACACGATCACCGGGGTGATTCCGCGTTTGCCAAAGAACTCAGCAGTGCAAATCGGTGTGAATGCCTTGTTGACAACAGCTGCGAAGTATTTGAAAACCTACGATGTTTATGCTGAAACTCCAGGAATCTTCGCTGATCCTTACCTCGGCCCTGAAGGAAGTAACCGTTCGTCCACAACCTTTAGTTGGGTGGATGAGGTGACGATCCCTGTTCCCCAGACGCCAACTGACATTACAGACCCGTGCGGAACAGATAATGCCGTGTGGATCAAACCTGAGGATACCTACACGATCCGTTGGGAACTGACCGATGACGGTCATCTGGTGGCGCATACTCAGGCGGGCTATGTGTTCCCTGATGGTGGGACGAGTCATGATTTTGGTAAAGCTGTGGATAGTGGGGTGTTGTGTGTGGATCTGCCAGATACTCCCACTGTGGATGACCCCTGCGGTGCAGATAATGCCGTGTGGGTCAAACCTGAAGACAGCGCGACGATCCGTTGGGAACTGACCGATGACGGTCATCTAGTGGCTCATACTCAGGCAGGCTATGCCTTCTTGGATGGGACACGCAGCCACGACTATGGGACAGCTGCTGATAGTGGGGTGCCGTGTCATATTCCCACCCTCGAGATCCCCATGACAGGAGGGAAAGCAGCAGACAGCATCTACGCTGCGGGCCTGATCCTACTGTTCCTCACAGTCTGCGGCGCAACATGGAAACACCGCCAGAACATGCGGGTACGCATCTACAACGCCAAACACTAGGCGCACACTGATCGGCATAGCTTCAACCTAAGAGAAACGGGGCGCGGGGGT
>JASBZF010000116.1 GCA_029983625.1 Pauljensenia sp.
GCGCAATTGGTAGCGCACCGGTCTCCAAAACCGGCGGTTGTGGGTTCGAGTCCCGCCTGCCCTGCCACGAGGGAAAGAACCAGGAAGGGCATCATGGGAGAAACGCTTGCTGACGGTGCTTCCGCGCCGCAGGATCGGACGAAGACGGGGGCGACGCTGTCTCGGGGCGCTTCGGCCGAAGAACCGAAGGTGAACATCCTGAAGCGCTTGTGGATTTTCTTCACTCAGGTTGTTGCCGAGTTGAAGAAGGTTGTTTATCCCTCTGCTGAGGAAACACGCACCTATTTTGCCGTTGTGGTTGTGTTTGTTGCCGCAATTATGGCTTTCACTGGCGTTCTCGACTTTGCCTTCGGTAAGCTGAGCGCATTGATATTCGGCTGACGCTGAACGGACCCGCCCGCAGAGATCTGCAGGCGGGTTTCTTCTACGGGTCGGCCTTGAACATTCCGGTGAATACGGCGTTCAGGAGGAACGATGAACGAGGACATGATCGACATCAATCGTGAAGACGATGCTCCTCAGGGGGGTGAAGAGGAGCGCTTTGGTCTATTCGATGAACTGTTCGAAGCGGAGGCTGAGCCTGCGGGGGGAGACATCGAGCTTGTGGACGTTGAAGAGAGCGTAGAAATCGGTACAGAAACCGGCGCAGATGCTGGCGAAGATACTGAGGAACCTGAAGAGCAGGTCGATCCTCTTGAGCGTTTCCGCCGCGATATCATGCTTATTCCTGGTGACTGGTATGTCCTCCATACGTATTCCGGTCATGAGCGCAAGGTAAAGGCGAACCTTGAGCAGAGGATCGCGAGTCAGAACATGGAAGAGAAGATCTTCCTCGTTGAAGTTCCCGACGAGTACATCACCGAATTTAAAGGCTCGGTGAAGAAGCGTGTCCGTCATGTTCGCATCCCCGGTTATGTTGTTGTCTGCATGGACTTTGACGATGACTCCTACCGCGTGGTAAAGGACACTCCGGCTGTGACCGGGTTTGTCGGCGATCAGCGTCACCCGGTTCCGCTCTCCATTGATGAGGTTGTGGATCTTCTCAAGTTCAACATCCTTGAGGAAGCTGGTCCGGCTGCTCAGCCTACGCAGGTCGTCAAAGAAGAGGTGCGTTTCGCGTTCGAGGTGGGTGAGATCGTCACGGTTACTGACGGCCCCTTTGAGGCGATGGAGGCAACGATCTCGGAGATTTCTCCTGAAACTGAAAAGCTCAAGGTTCTCGTCACGATCTTTGAACGTGAGACTCCGCTTGAGCTGGGCTTTAATCAGGTCGCTAAGCGCGAGGAGTGAGGTCGAGCACGCGGGCTTGGGAACAGGTCCGCGTGGACGATATGATAAGCATTTGTGCGCACTGGGTTCACTGCGCTTTTGAGCGGGTGAATGCAGGCGCTGAGGGAACGGCAGCCGCCGTTCCTCTCACGTGACAAGAAAGACCCGAAATATGGCACCGAAGAAGAAGGTCACCGGCCTGATCAAGCTTCAGATCGCAGCCGGCGCCGCTACCCCTGCTCCGCCGGTCGGCCCCGCGCTGGGTCAGCACGGCGTGAACATCGTCGAGTTCACGAAGGCGTACAACGCTGCTACTGAGTCGCAGCGTGGTTCGATCGTTCCGGTCGAGATCACCGTCTACGAGGACCGTTCGTTCACTTTCGTCCTGAAGACTCCTCCGGCTTCCGAGATGATTAAGAAAGCTGCTGGCGTCCAGAAGGGGTCGGGCACGCCGAACACCGCGAAGGTCGGTTCCATCACGATGGATCAGGCCCGCGAAATTGGCCAGGCCAAGATGGTTGACCTCAACGCGAATGATGTTGAGGCCGCCGCGAAGATCATCGTGGGTACCGCCCGTTCTATGGGCATTACAGTCACCGACTGATTCCCGATCAACATTCCAGTGGTAGGGCAGGCGCTGCCCGGAACCCACGACTGCAAGGAGAAGAAGCAGCATGACGAAGCGCTCTAAGAGCTACCGCGCCGCCGCTGAGAAGGTGCACGCGGACGTCCTCTACACCCCTCTTGAGGCCATGAAGCTGGCCAAGGAAACAACCATCACCAAGTTTGACTCGACCGTTGAGGTCGTTTTCCGACTCGGTGTTGATCCGCGTAAGGCCGATCAGATGGTGCGTGGCACCGTCTCCCTGCCGCACGGCACCGGCAAGACCTCCCGGGTCTTGGTCTTTGCTGTGGGTGAGCGCGCGCAGGAGGCTATCGATGCCGGTGCCGATGAGGTCGGCGGCGACGAACTCATTGAAAAGGTCGCGAAGGGCTACACGGATTTCGATGTCGCGGTTGCGACGCCGGATCTCATGGGTAAGGTTGGGCGCCTCGGTCGCGTCCTCGGTCCGCGCGGTCTGATGCCGAACCCGAAGACCGGTACGGTCACGATGGATGTCGCTAAGGCGATCAAAGAGATCAAGGGTGGGCGTATCGAGTTCCGCGTTGACAAGCACGCGAACCTCGCGTTCATCGTTGGAAAGTCTTCGTTCTCGGCAATTCAGCTCACTGAGAACTACGCTGCGGTTCTCGAAGAGGTTCTTCGCCTCAAGCCGACCGCAGCGAAGGGCCGTTACATCACGAAGGGCACCGTGTCCACGACGATGGGTCCGGGTATTCCCCTCGATGTCACCAAGACGAAGAATCTTGCTTCTGAGGATGTCGCCTGAGAGAGCGATCTCGTAGCTATGCGGGGAAGGGTCCTGGCTGGCTTGCGCTGGCCAGGGCCTTTTCGTTTTCCAATCGAAGTGTTCAGGCAGGTGCGTCACACTCTTGAAGATTTCTGACAAGCTTTCCTATACTGGCAGCGTCAGTACTTTTGTAGCCCGTCAACAATTCTGGGGGGGGGGCTTACATGTCCATAGCAGTGTGGCCAATGACATCACAAGAGCCTTTTCAAGAGGGAGATGACACAGACCTTTTGGCTCGATCTCAAGAGCAGATCGAAGATCCTCACTCATCGGATTACGCGATTCCTCGTCTCATGGATTCAAGTGGATTAAGAAATCTGAGAATACGCTTCTGGGGGGAGGTGAAATGCCGCCGATTTCTTCGATCAATCTCAGCACGTCACGTAGATACCTCAGATACTGACTTTTCTTCATGTGTTCAGCTTGAACCGGGGACTCAATCTTTCGCTTCTTTTTCTCACTCTTTCGATCATCGGCCGATATG
>JASBZF010000117.1 GCA_029983625.1 Pauljensenia sp.
CCCACCACGTCACCGGTGCTCTCAAGGCTTAAAGCACTGTGACAGCACCCGAGGTTTCCCTCGCTGTCAGCACATCACTTGATGAAGCCGAGCGCCTTCACAGCGTCGTACTCTTCCTGGAGCGCAGCGATGTTGTGATCGATACCCGCCTGGGTTGCTTCGGAAATATCCAGGCCGTCCACGACCTTCCACTCACCGCCGTCGGAAGTGACGGGGAAGCCGTAGCACAGGCCCGCAGGCACACCGTAATGCGTACCATCCGACATCACACCCGCGGTGACCCACTCGCCCTCGGGGGTTCCGTGAATCCAGGAGTACATGTGGTCGATTGCGGCGTTCGCAGCGGAAGCCGCCGAAGAAGCTCCGCGTGCTTCGATGATTGCAGCACCGCGCTTAGCGACAACCGGACGGTAGATCTCAGTCAGCCACGCTTCGTCAACGAGTTCACTTGCGGGCTTGCCAGCGATGCTTGCGTAAGACACATCCGGGTACTGATCGGCAGAGTGGTTACCCCACACGACAACATTCTTAATGTCGGCGACCGCAGCTCCGGTCTTGTGGGCAAGCTGAGCAACCGCACGGTTATGGTCAAGACGCATCATCGCGGTGAAACGGGAAGCCGGGACATCCGGAGCGGCGTTCTGCGCGATCGTCGCGTTCGTGTTCGCCGGGTTACCCACGACGAGGACGCGCACGTCATCAGCGGCACCGTCGTTGATGGCCTTACCCTGCGGGCCGAAAATACCGGCGTTTGCTTCCAGAAGGTCAGCGCGCTCCATACCCTGACGGCGCGGCATCGCACCGACGAGGTAGGCAACATTCGCGCCTTCAAAAGCTTTGGTGGCGTCGTCGAAGATCTCAATGCCTGACAGCATCGGGAAAGCGCAATCGTCGAGTTCCATCGCGGTTCCCTCAGCGGCTTTCACAGCCTGGGGAATCTCGAGGAGGTGAAGCTTAACGGGAACATCGGGACCGAAGAGCTGACCGGAGGCGATCCTGAACAGGAGGGCGTAGCCGATGTTTCCGGCGGCGCCGGTGACGGTAACGATGCGAGGTTCTGCCATGATGCGGCACTCCTTCATATTCCTAAGCGGCGCCGGATATCGACACCGACCGATGGCGGTGCGCACCGCGCACCCATACTTCATAGCCTAAGCGGAACGCTTCTCATCGGTAAGGGTATGCAGTCCCAGGATGCAGAAAAGAGGCTTCTCTTCGCGCGTGATCTCAGTCATTGCACCGTCACACAGCACAGCACAGCACAGCAAAAGCCTCAGCTCTGCACTTTCCGCCTGGTAGCGACCCGGCTGGCCGCAGCCCTTCACGCTATGAGTGTTATTCATCGTGCGTGAGGTGTACGCGAGGTGTGGGTGGCCTCCCGACCGAGAGGCCACCCACACCCTTCACTCGCACTACGCTTTGCACGGTCAGTCCCGATTCGCCCGGTAGTACTCAATAAGCGCCTGCGTTGACGCATCCTGCCCTGCTAAAGCATCCGCATCGCCCTCAAGAGCCGGGAGGATCTGAAGCGCCAGAACCTTACCGAGTTCCACACCCCACTGATCGAAAGAATCAATCCCCCACACAGCACCCTGAACGAAAGTGATGTGCTCATACAAGGCAATGAGCTCACCGAGAACACGCGGAGTCAGACGCGGAGCCATAATCGACGTCGTCGGACGGTTACCCGTAAAGACACGCGCCGACACGATGTGCTCAGGAGTCCCCTCCGCACGCACTTCCTCAGAGGTCTTACCGAAAGCAAGAGCTTTCGTCTGGGCAAGGAAATTCGAGAGGAACAACTCATGCATGTCCTTCTCGCCGTCCTTGAAGGGCCACGCAGGGTTAGCGAAAGCAATGAAATCAGCGGGAACCATCCGCGTCCCCTGGTGGATGAGCTGATAGAAAGCGTGCTGGCCGTTCGTGCCGGGCTCCCCCCAAAAAACCTCACCCGTGTCGTAGGTGACCGGCGCACCATCACGGCGCACCGACTTCCCGTTCGACTCCATTGTGAGCTGCTGAAGATACGCGGAGAAACGATGCAGATACTGCGAATACGGCAAAACCGCATGTGTGTCGGCACCGAGGAAGTTCGAATACCACACATTCAGCAATCCCATAAGCAGCGGCACGTTATCTGCGGGGGCGGCAGTGGCAAAGTGTTCATCCATCGCATGGAAACCCGCGAGGAAATCCTCAAAACCCTCAGGTCCAATCGCGAGGGCGAGCGAGGTCCCCACCGCTGAATCGACCGAATAGCGGCCACCCACCCAGCTCCAGAAACCAAAAGCGTTCTTCGGATCGATACCGAACTCCGCAACCTTATCCAAGGCGGTGGACACGGCAACAAAATGCTTCGCGATTGCGTCCTTTTGCGCCGCCTCATCCTTGAGCAGGCCGCGCTCACGCAGTGCGTCAAGGAACCAGGCGCGCACAACCTTCGCATTCGTGATCGTTTCCAAGGTTGTGAAAGTCTTTGAGGCAACGATCACGAGGGTCGTCTCAGGATCAAGATCCTTCGTGGTTTCACCCGCATCCGTTGGATCAATGTTAGAGATGAAACGACACTCCAGACCCTCTTGAACGAAAGGTTGAAGCGCCTCATAGGCCATAACCGGCCCAAGGTCAGAACCGCCAATACCGACGTTAACAATGGTTTTTACCGCTTTGCCGGTAATGCCCGTCCATTCACCCGAACGCACGCGCTCAGCAAAGTCATAGACCTGTCGTAAAACTGCACGCACATCCGCGACCGCGTCTTGCCCATCGACCTGAAGTGAGTCCCCATCCGGGCGGCGCAACGCCGTGTGAAGAACCGCACGGTCCTCGGTGACATTGATGTGCTCTCCGGCGAACATACGGTCACGCAGATCCAGCACGCCCGTCTGCTCGGCAAGCGCCAACAGCTCGGCGAGCACGTCCTCGTCAATGAGATTCTTTGAAAGGTCAACACGCAGGTCAGCCGCATTGCGCGTCCACCTGGCCGCCCGTGTTGGGTCAGCTGTAAACCATGCCCGCAGATCAGGGTCGAAAGCGTCGGCGCGCGCATCAAGCGCCTCCCACGCGG
>JASBZF010000118.1 GCA_029983625.1 Pauljensenia sp.
ATGAGGGGCAGGCCACCGAGTGCGCCCGAAAGCTGGAGGAGAAGCACACCGCTCCCGGCAAGAATCGCGAGGCGAATGAGGCGAGTCAGTGGGACCGGCGAACGCTTGTGTGTGCCGAGGGCGCGCAGCACACCAAGAAGCGGGAATAAAGCGATGAGGGTGAGTACGGGAACAGCGAGGAACACCGGACGCCACCCCACAAGGGAAACCGCATACCCGGCAATTGCGGGGCCGATGAGTCCGGGCAGAACCCAGGCAAGTGAGAAGGCGGCGAAGAAACTGGGCCGGTGTGAAGGGGTAGCGATTGATCCGATGAAAACGTAGAGGGGCACAATGACGAGGCCGCCGCCGATTCCCTGGATGATTCGACCGATGACGAAGAGCTCGATTCTCGGTGCGCACCCGGAGATGAGGAGACCGAAGGCAAAGAGAAGGACACCGTATCCGAGGACGCGCTTAGGTCCTCGCGAGTCTGAAAGGCCACCGGCGATCACTGTGGCGGAAAGCTGGGCGGCAAGCGCCGCACCCGAAGCGATGGAGAACCAGGAGTCGGCGTCGAACTCAGCGACAACGTTCGGCATGATCGTGGTTGTCGCAAGTCCTTCAAAGGCGGCGAGAGTGATGAGGAGGACAGAGCCGATGAGGAGGGAAACTTCGATAGGACGCCACGGTTCCTTCATGGGGATGTCAACACTCACCCATGCATCTTGCCACCTGTCTTGGGAGTGTCCAAACTCAGGCGTAGAATGCCCAGGTCTCCGCCCGTCTCGCGGTTGGCACTGATGAAAGGAATGCACATGCTCCGAACCCATAACATTGGCTCCCTCGATGTTGCGACCATTGGCCAGACGGTCACCCTTACAGGTTGGGTGGATCGTCGCAGGGATCATGGAGGCGTAGTCTTCATTGATCTGCGTGATGCCACAGGGATCGCTCAGGTCGTGGTCCGCGACGAGTCCGTCGCCCATGAACTTCGTTCCGAATTTGTTCTCAAGGTAACCGGTGAGGTGTGTGCCCGCCCGGCGGGTAATGAGAACGCGAATCTTGCGACCGGTGCCATCGAAGTGATGGGTGATGATATTGAGATTCTCAATACTTCAGCTCCGCTTCCTTTCCAAGTGTCCGCGCACGCTGAGGATTGTGGGAATGTCGGTGAGGAGACCCGTCTGAAGTATCGCTATCTTGATTTGCGTCGTGAACCTGAACAATATGCGCTGCGTCTGCGTTCCAAGGTGTCACGAGCCGCCCGCGATACTCTCTATGCTCACGATTTTGTTGAGATCGAAACTCCGACTCTGACTCGTTCAACCCCCGAGGGCGCACGCGATTTCATTGTGCCAGCGCGTCTCAATCCGGGTTCGTGGTATGCGCTCCCGCAGTCGCCTCAGCTGTTCAAGCAGATGCTCATGGTCGCGGGGATGGAACGCTACTTCCAGATTGCGCGCTGCTACCGGGATGAAGACTTCCGTGCGGACCGGCAGCCTGAATTCACTCAGCTTGACATCGAGATGAGCTTCGTCGATCAAGATGATGTGATTGCTGTCGCTGAGGATGTCATGAAGAACGTGTGGGCCCTTATTGGCTACGATCTTCCGACTCCTTTGCCGCGTATCACTTACAAGGATGCGATGCAGCGCTATGGATCGGATAAGCCGGATCTTCGCTTCGGTCTGGAGCTTGTCGAGCTCACTGAGTATTTTGCACAGACAAGTTTCCGCGTCTTCCAGGCACCCTATGTTGGTGCGGTCGTCATGCCTGGCGGTGGCTCTCAGCCGCGTCGTACTTTTGACAAGTGGCAGGAGTGGGCGAAAGCGCGTGGCGCAAAGGGACTGGCCTACGTGACCATTGCTGAGGATGGGACTCTCGGAGGTCCGGTCGCGAAGAACATCACAGAGGCCGAACGTGCAGGACTTGCTGAGGTAACCGGTGCCCAGCCGGGTGATTGCATCTTCTTTGCTGCAGGGAAGGCAACTCCTTCGCGTGAGCTTCTTGGTGCTGCGCGACTTGAAATTGGCAAACGTTGCGGTCTTATTGATCCTGATGCGTGGGCCTTTACGTGGGTTGTGGATGCGCCACTGTTTAAGCCGACCGGTGACGCTGAGGCTGAAGGGGATGTGGCGCTCGGTCACAGTTCGTGGACAGCGGTCCACCATGCCTTTACTTCACCTAAGCCGGAATGGCTTGACAGCTTTGATGAAGATCCGGGCAATGCTTTGGCTTACGCTTACGACATTGTCTGTAATGGCAATGAGATTGGCGGCGGTTCGATCCGTATTCATCGTCGCGATATTCAAAACCGTGTGTTCAAGGTGATGGGGATCGGTGAAGAAGAGGCGCAAGAGCAGTTTGGATTCTTGCTGGATGCGTTTAAGTTCGGTGCTCCCCCGCACGGTGGAATCGCATTTGGCTGGGACCGGATCGTTGCGCTTCTTACGAAGGCGGATTCGATTCGCGATGTGATTGCTTTCCCGAAGTCCGGCGGCGGCTACGATCCTCTTACCGATGCGCCAGCTCCGATCACGGCGCTTCAGCGCAAAGAAGCGGGTGTTGATGCTGAGCCGAAGAAACGTGGCGATCTTAGATCGCAGACGCAAGCTGAGCAGGTCTGAGCTGCGCAGAGTCTAGGGGAGTTCTCATAGAGCGTGTGAACGCTTGAGAGAGGAGACCTCCCGGTCAGAAGGTGCCGTGTTGCGCTTCATTCTGGCCGGGAGGTCTTCGTGGCTTTTGAGGCGCGAGTGAATATGAGATTGCCTTTGTGGGTGTGCTTGGTCCTGTTTGTGTTCATGTGAGTCGTCTCGTGTTTTTCGGGCTCAGTATCAAAAGGTGTGTCTTATGGCGGCGTGTCGTGGGTGGTTTTAGGGGTGTAGAGCTCGGATGTGCGGGGCTGTGGAGTGGCTCCCCGCTGGGGCGGATCGGGGTTTGGGGTACTGCTCTGAGTGGGTGGCCTGG
>JASBZF010000119.1 GCA_029983625.1 Pauljensenia sp.
GCCTTCGGTCCCGATATGCCGCGCTCAGTCTGTGAGCATCCCCGGAGTGACGCGACACTCTGTGCCAAGACGCATGGGCGCGATAGTTCCCGCCTCTCGCATCTCGTGGAGCTTGGGGAGAACTTTATCGACCGCAGTCCACGGATCAACCGTGTTGAGGTAAATGCGTGTGCCGCCCTCGAAACCTGCGAGGGTGGAAATCCTCCATTTCAGAAGAATCCTCCATCGCATCGGCGTGCGTACCGCCACCGGTCGGTGATACCACTCTTCATTGCAGGGCACGTCGGCACCGGTCGCGGCGTGCATGGCGTGAAGGATGTCGGAGACAGCGCGCATCTGCTCTGTACTGACCTCCCACGGGTTCAGCGGGGAATGTAGTGGCCAGATCGCAATTCCTGGGAAACGATGACCAAAACCTGCCATCGCGACAGCGTGCTCATTTTGAGCGATGAGGAGTTTTCGGGTCGCCGCGACTTTCAGGATCTCCTCGTAGATTTCAGGTTGGGAACGCAGGCGATTCAGTTCGGCTTCGGTCTGGACGGACAGGTCATCGATGGCGACGAGCTGCTTATGCAGATGGTCGAAGGAAGCGCCCGCAGGTTTGAGCCAGTTCTGGAAGGCCGCAACGTAGCGGACATTCGGGTCAAGACCGTACAGGTCATGCATTGATCGGGCGGTGAAGTCCGTGTACTGATAGTGCTCTTCGGGGGTGAGGGTGCCCGAACCGGCGAGCTGTGAGGTATCGTGTGCGCCGTCCACGTAGTGACGTTTCGCGATGATGATGTCGTGACCGCCGGAAAAGAACCCGTTCGCATGGGCGAGCATCTGCGAGTCATTCATCGCGCGGATCTGCGCATCGTCTATACCTGAGGCGAGGAGGCGGGAACGCACCACCGACATAATGTGGTCATAACCCGTGGGGGAGGCGAGGTATTCGGCCATACGTCGGCGTTCTGCTTCCGAGGGCGTGTGACCGTGGTTGAGGTGCCAGTAGTTGTAAGAGACGATCTCAAAGAGGTTCGGAATTCGTCGAAACTGTGCACTTGTCTCACTGAGAGCTTGGGCGGGAAGTCCTGTGAGTTCATGCCACTGCCCGTGATCGTCGAGGACGAGGCGTGATTTTTCAGGGGGAGTTTCGAGGTAGCGGTGCTCACAGAAAGCGCAATGTTCGCCGTCGCGTTCGTGATCGACCGGGCTGAACTGGATATCTGGTGTGGCAAGGGGCCGGTTTTGACGTCCCGGAACCGTCCACACTTCCGTGCCGGTCAAGAGGTTCTGCTGCTTAACCGTGCCGTCTGGCAGACGCACGATGGCGCGGTCAGTCCGCGAAAGCTCCTTCGCCATGAAGCTGAGTCTACAGTGGTCACCCCGGAAAGACAGGTGGCACCCCGAAGTTGGTGTCCGTCTTTTTCACGCTTGCGGCAGCCAGCCGCGCGCATTCTTCCCCAGGTCAGCGAGGAGCTGTGCGGCTTCCTCTGCGCGATCCGCTTGAACGAAGAAATGATCGTGCCGAGCGCAGGCGATCGCGTTCGCCACGATGGAACGAGCTGAAAGTACCTGAGCGATCGTTGCGGTAATGCCGATGGAATCGAGGTCTGCGTCGAGGCCGAGCGACAGGTGCGCGTAGGTTTTCGTGACGGGCAGGCCCGCTGCTTGAGCTTCGGACTTTTCTAGGACAACCGTGTATTGATCTTCGTCGCGAATCACAGCGAAAGGATGAGTTCCTGCGGGTACTTCATCGACGAGGGCGAACACGTATTCACCTTGAGGAACCGGCGCGAGAGTGGCGAGCATCCGGTCAAGTGGCTGATCTTCAGACATGCGCTTGAGGGTAGCGCGAGGAGTCCTGTAAGGGAACCCTCGTCCCATTCGCTGACATGGGGAAGGGCGGTGTCACAGGCGGTTCATTGTGTCCGGGTGGGAGCCTGTGCGTCCTTTTTCGCCCTCGTCGAGGGCATCGATCCGGGCGCGATCACTGTGGGACAGTTGGAAGGAGAACACGTCGAGGTTTTCTGCTTGGCGCCTTGGGGTGACCGATTTCGGGAATACGACGTCACCGCGTTCCAGTGCCCAACGCAGGGCCACTTGCGCGCTGCTTTTCCCGATCGACGCTGCAATGCGGCTTAGCTGAGGGTCGTGTGCGGCTCGTCCTCTGGCCAGCGGTGACCATGCTTGCGTTGTCATGCCGTGTGCGCGGGCGAAAGCGCGGACTTCGTTATTCGGAAAGAAAGGATGGGCTTCGACTTGGAGGACATGAGGTGTGATCTTCGCAATTTTCAATACTTTTTCGATGTGTGGAATCGAATAATTCGACAGGCCGATCGCACGAGCCTGCCCCTGAGCGTAGAACTCTTCAAGGACGGGCCAGGGAAGAGTCACGTCCCCGCCGTAGAGGCTCGGCAGGGGCCAGTGGATCAAAAAGAGGTCCACATAGTCGGTGCGCAGGTCGGCCAGGGTGTGTGCAAATGAGGTGCGCGCGTCCTTGGGGTCGTGGTTGCCGTTGTCGAGTTTGGAGGTGAGGAAAAGTTCGTTTCGCGCTATTCCAGAATCGGCGATCGCCCGTCCCACTTCCGCTTCGTTGCCGTACATCTGGGCTGTGTCGATATGCCGATAGCCGAGGGCGAGGGCGTGGGAAACGGTTTCGTAGACCTTATGTGTGACTTTGTAGGTGCCGAAGCCAAAAACTGGGATTTTGGCGCCGGTGGGGAGTGTGGTGGTGGGGATCTGCACGCTGCTCATGTTCTGACTGTAGGGGAGCTTGTGGTGTCGGGGTGGATCAGTGCGGTGGTGTGCGTTTTCATCGTTCGGGGAATCGAGGAATCGAGGAATCGAGAAATCTGGGGATTTGGGAATGAGCGGAAGCGTGCTCACGGGAGTAGCTGACGCAAAGAACGTGACTCACTGTGATTCCTCAAAAGTCACTGTGATTCCTCA
>JASBZF010000120.1 GCA_029983625.1 Pauljensenia sp.
GCCCATAATCGGCGCGATAATCCGCGTCGGACCACCGAGAACACAAACTCCGCGCCCGCAATCCTCCCTTCCAAGCCTCACCTGGACATGTTCGGGCAAAGGTTGTCCACTTCTCGCCTCAGCCTCCATCAGCTCCATCCTCGGCCAGATGAAGCTGAGAACGTTCCGCCTCAGTAAGAAAAGGAGAAGCAAGCCACCCCTGGGGAAGATGAGGAAGCTTCTGCCCTCCGGCTCTTCCTCGTGGTCCTTCAGCTGCTTTCGGGAAAGACTGATCGAGGTCGAGACCCATCAGCTGCTCGTGCAATTCCTCCATACTCGACACCATTGACAGAGCGTGACGGGTAGCACCTCCCACCGCAAAGCCCCGCAGATACCAGCCGATATGCTTGCGCATTTCACGCATCGCCCGCGCTTCATCCCCCTGATCGGCAACAATCCAACGGGCATGTCTTTCAATGATTGTCACGATCTGAGCAAGCCCCGGATCCTGGAATTCAGGCCCACCCATGAGTGTGGAAACAATATCGGCAAAAAGCCAAGGCCTTCCCTGACATCCGCGTCCAATCACAACCGCATCACAGCCCGTTTGAGCCATCATTCGCGCCGCATCTTTCCCAGAAAACACATCACCATTACCGAAAACCGGAAGGCTGACCGCTTCTTTCAGGCGCGCAATCTGCTCCCAGTGAGCCTGACCGGAATAATGCTGCACCTGCGTGCGGGCATGAAGTGCGATCGCAGCGACACCTCGGCGCTGCGCGATTCGCGCTGCCTCAAGAAAAGTCACGTGCTCCTCATCGATACCGACCCGCATCTTCACCGTTACCGGAACATCACGTCCCGCCCTCGATCCTGCACGATTCGCCGCATCCACAACCGCATGGACAAGATCCTCAAAGAGATCCTTCTTCCACGGCAGTGCCGCACCCCCACCCTTGCGCGTCACCTTCGGCACTGGACAGCCGAAATTCAGATCGAGATGATCGACAAGATCACGTTCAATCAGAAGCTGCGTCGCCTTCGCCATCGTGGCCGGATTGACACCATAAAGCTGGACCGAACGGACACGCTCGGCTGGGTCGGGCCGCACCATCTCCCAGGTGCGCGCATTCCCTTCCACGAGGGCGCGAGAGGTCACCATCTCCATGACATACAAGCCCGCAGGCGCATCCACACCGGGAACTGGGACACATGTTCCGCCCTGAGAGTGTGAATCCTGCGAAGAGGAGGCTGGACGTAAAAACTCAGGTAGGCCCTGCTCACCGAACTCTCGACACAGCCTGCGGAAAGGAGCGTCCGTCACTCCGGCCATTGGTGCGAGAAGGACGGGAGACCACACACGCAGCGGCCCGATCTCCAGCGCAGAGACCGGGCGCGGCGTGAGCGAAAGCTGGGTCACTCAGCAAGCTCCAAGTTTCTCAAGCAGCCACGGCACGACCTCGTTCAGCGAGATACGCTCCTGAGCCATCGTGTCACGGTCCCGCACCGTCACAGCACCATCTTCAACCGAATCGAAATCGTAGGTCACGCAGTAGGGCGTACCGATTTCATCTTGACGACGATAACGACGCCCCACCGCGCCCGCGTCATCGTATTCGACATTCCAGAGCCTACGCAGGTCGGCGGCAAGTTCCTTCGCCGGTCCCGTCAACTGATCTTTGCGTGACAGCGGGAATACCGCGACCTTCACCGGAGACAGGCGCGGATCGAGTTGAAGAACTGTGCGCTTATCGACGCCGCCCTTCGTATTCGGAGCTTCATCTTCGTGGTAGGACTCCACGAGGAAAGCCATCAGTGAACGAGTCAAGCCCGCCGAAGGTTCAATGACGTAGGGGGTCCAGCGTTCTCCGCTTTCCTGATCGTAGTAGTCAAGCTTTGCTCCCGAATGTGCCGAGTGCGTTGACAAGTCAAAATCTGTGCGGTTTGCGATCCCTTCAAGCTCTCCCCACTCGCTGCCTTGGAAACCGAAACGGTATTCGATGTCAACGGTTCGCTTGGAATAGTGAGAGAGTTTCTCCTGAGGATGCTCGTAGAAGCGCAAATTTTCCGGGTTGATACCCAGATCCACATACCAGTTGTATCGGTAGTCAATCCAGTACTGGTGCCATTCTTCGTCCGTACCCGGAGCGCAGAAAAACTCAAGTTCCATTTGCTCGAACTCACGTGTACGGAAAATGAAGTTACCGGGAGTGATTTCGTTACGGAAAGACTTGCCGATCTGACCGATACCGAAAGGCGGTTTCTTACGGGCCGAAGCGGCAACATTCGCGTAGTTGACGAAGATTCCTTGAGCGGTCTCAGGGCGCATGTAATGCAGACCCGCCTCATCATCAACCGGACCGAGGTAGGTTTTGAGAAGACCAGAAAAGGCACGAGGCTCAGTCCATGCTCCGGGTTGGCCGGTCACAGGGTCGGGCACCTGATCGAGAGTGACCGTGTCCGGGTCAATCCCTTTACGTTCAGCGTATGCCTCGATCAGTTCATCCGCGCGGTAACGCTTGTGCGTATGCAAGGATTCAACAAGAGGATCAGTAAATGCCTTAACGTGCCCAGAGGCAACCCAGGTCTCGCGCGGCAAAATCACGGAAGAATCGAGGCCGACAACATCTTCGCGCCCTCGGACCATGTACTGCCACCACTGTTTCTTAATGTTCTCTTTGAGTTCGACT
>JASBZF010000121.1 GCA_029983625.1 Pauljensenia sp.
CTACTCCGGCTTCTATCTGCCGATGTACTTCTCCGCGCACGCCAAGCTGACGAACGCCGCCGACGTGATTCGTCTGATTATCCGCGATGAGGCCGTCCACGGCTACTACATCGGCTACAAGTACCAGCTGGCCGTCGCCGAATCAACGCCGGAGCGCCGCCAAGAACTCAAGGACTACACCTACGACCTGCTCTACGAACTCTACGAAAACGAAGAGCAATACACCGAGGATCTTTACGATCCGCTCGGGCTGACCGAAGATGTGAAGAAGTTCCTTCGTTACAACGCGAACAAAGCGCTGATGAACCTCGGGTATGAGGCGCTTTTCCCGCACGATGAAACGAATGTGAATCCCGCGATCCTTGCGGCTCTTTCACCGAATGCGGATGAAAATCACGACTTCTTCTCAGGATCAGGTTCGTCCTATGTCATCGGTGAGATCGTCGATACCGAGGACGAAGACTGGGACTTCTGACCGTTCTCGCCAGATATTTTCAGGTCGCGTACAGGTCCAAGGGCGGGGCTCTTTCCTTGAACGAAGGGCCTCACGCTTGGCCTGACAGTTAGACTGGCCCGTATCACGTGTTGTGTTCTCACAGCACCACAGCTCCCCTAGGGAAGAAGGACAACACCTTATGAGTATCTTCGACCGCTTTGAAAACGCAGTCGAGCGCGGCGTTAACGGCGCCTTCTCGCGCGTATTCCGGTCGGGGATCAAAGCCGTCGATGTCACCACGGCGATCCGTCGCGCTATGGATGATTCCGTTCAGGCTCTCTCATCGGAACGCACCATCGCGGCAAACCACTTCACCATTCACGCCGCCCAAACAGACCTCGACTCTCTCAACACCGACCTGGATGTCCTGTCTGACGAATTCGCCCAGCAGGCAACCGAACACGCCACCGCCAGCGGATTTGCTCTACTCGGGCCGGTCACGGTCGATTTTGAAGCAGACCCCGCAGAGCAAACAGGACACTTGCGAGTGGAAGCGGCGAACCGTCCCGGCGGAGCCGCGCCCGCCACCCCATCCTCCCCCTCACCCGAACACCCCATCATTGATATTGACGGTGAAAAGTGGCTCCTCACCGAACCTGTCACCGTGATCGGACGCGGCTTAGAATCCGACATTGTTGTCAATGACACCGGTGTGTCTCGTCGTCACCTCGAACTGAGGATCACCCCGACCGGTGTCATCGCCACGGACTTGGGTTCCACTAACGGAACCTTCGTGGAAGGACACCGTATCGACGCCGCCACTCTTCTTGACGGCAACCAGATCGTCATTGGGCGCACCACCATTGATTTTTGGACGCATCCAGAAAGCGACGGCGATCAATGATCTCAGACCTGGCTTTCACAGTCCTGCGCCTCGGTTTTCTTCTCCTGCTCTGGCTGCTCGTCCTCGGTGCCGTCAACATTTTGAAACGCGACGTTTTCGGTACGGTCGTTACGCCGCGCGGCAAAGGACGTAAAGAAGCTGACCAGCGTAAACGTGAATCCAAACGCCGTAGAAACGACACGCTTTCTGACGTGCCACAATCCCTCCTCCTCACCGGCGGTCCGCTCGTCGGCACGATCCTGCCGCTCGGTACAGCTCCTATCGTGATTGGGCGTTCACCGGCCTCCACCCTCGTCCTCGAAGATGAATACGCTTCAGGTCGCCACGCGCGCCTCCAACCTTCAGAACAGGGCTGGTGGATCGAAGATCTCGGCTCACGTAACGGCACCTTCGTTGACGATGAGCGCTTAAGCGAGCCGCGTCTCCTGCGCGTCGGAGACGTTGTGCGTATCGGGCAGACAACACTCGAACTGGTGAGGTGACATGGCACTACCCGTCGAGTTTCACTGCGCCGCCCGCTCCGATGTGGGGCTTGTCAGAAGTAACAACCAGGACTCCGGCTACGCCGGAGCCAACCTCCTTGTGCTCGCAGACGGGATGGGAGGCCCAGCCGGAGGGGATATCGCTTCCTCCGTTGCCCTCGCCCACCTCGTCCCCCTGGATACGGATTCCCACACCGCAGACACCATGCTGCCGCTCCTGCGCGAAGCGCTCATGGATGCTCACGAGGAACTTTCTGAACGCTCACATAGGGATAAAGACCTTCGAGGTTTGGGCACAACATGTATCGCCCTTATGCGTTCCGGTAACAAGCTCGCTATGGTCCACATCGGTGATTCACGGGCCTACCTGCTGCGCGGTGACACCCTCACCCAAGTCACCACCGATCATTCTTTCGTCCAATACCTCATTGAATCTGGGCAAATCACCCCCGAAGAGGCCGAACATCATCCGAATCGAAATGTTGTCCTGCGGATCCTCGGTGACGCTCAAGCCGATGTCACTCCCGATGAGACGATCCGTGAAGCCGTCCTCGCTGACCGTTGGCTCCTGTGTTCAGACGGCCTGTCTGGCGTGGTTTCTTCTGAAACAATCGGAACGATCCTTGCCACCGTTAAAGATCCGGGAGAATGTGCAGAAGAACTGATCCGCCTTGCACTGCGAGCAGGAGGCCCCGATAACATCACCTGTGTCGTCGCCGACATCGTTGCGCCGGGCACTTTCCCGCCCGAACCCCCTCAGATTGTTGGGGCTGCTGCGATTGACCGTCACGCTGCATCGCGGGGGGGGGGGGGGGGGGGGGG
>JASBZF010000123.1 GCA_029983625.1 Pauljensenia sp.
ATTTCTTTATTGGCTTGGACGGTGAGTTCACCCAGGGCGATCACTGTTGAGAGGGCGGCAACGGCGGCCACCACGCCGACGAGGGAAAGGATGACGCGAGCTTTCGCAACTTTGACTTCGCCCCAGGCTTCTACCAGGGCGGACACGATACTTGTGATCGCGTTCATGCGTTCACCTCCGTGTCTTGTGCTGCTGTGTCATGTGAATCGGTGAAGTGTGTATGCGGATCGGCGACCTCGTGGAGGACCCCTTCGGACAGGGAGAGGACTCGTTGGGCGCGCGTTGCGACTTTGAGGTCGTGGGTGATGACGATGAGGGCTGCGTTGTTTTCTGCGGCGACGGTTTCAAGCAGTGTCATGACGGAGTTCCCGGTTTCCGGGTCGAGTGCTCCGGTTGGTTCGTCAGCAAGGATGACGCTTGGTTTGCGCACGAGGGCACGCGCAATGGCGATGCGTTGCTGTTCACCTCCGGACATTTCCGTCGGGTAGGAGTCGAGGCGATCGCCGAGGCCGACGCGCGTGAGCATGTCCGCTGAGAGTCCTTGGCGTTTCCAGAAGGGCACGCCCGAGGTGTAGAGCATCGGTACTTCCACATTTTCGAGGGCGGTCCTGGTGTTAAAGATGTTGAACTGTTGGAACACGAAACCGAAGGTGTCACCGCGTAGGCGTGAACGTTGCCCTTCTCGTAGGGTTTTGACGTCCTTCCCTTTGATCGTGTAGCTCCCTTCATTGGGCAGGTCAAGCAACCCGATGATGTTCAGCATGGTGGATTTGCCGGTTCCTGAACGTCCGACGATGGAGATGTGGTCGCCGGGATCAATCTCCAGGTCTACGCCGCGCAGGATCCGCAGGTCTGAGCCGTCGGGGAGTTCAACTGTTCGAGTGACTCCCTGAAGATGGATGAGCGCCATTTCAGGCGGCTCCTTCCGTCACCGTTGCCGCGTCACCGGTGTCTGTTAGGTTGTCTCCGTTTTCTTCAGCTGTTGAGTTGGGGACGAATTCGAGGACTTCGTCTTTTTCGGTGAGTCCTTCTTTGATTTCGACGATTTTCCCGTCGGTGAGTCCCAGTTTCACGGGTTTCTTTGCAGGTTTGCCGCCGTCTGGGTTCGGCAGGTACACGAAACCGGATTCAAAGCGGCCTTCGACTGCGCTGATCGGCAGTGTGAGGACACCTGTTGCTGATCCGGCCACGATGTCCATTGTGACTTGAAGTCCTGGAAATACTTTCTGATCTGCGGGGATCGGGCAGACTGCGCGGATGCCCGTATTCGTGGTGCCGTTAGAAGAGTTCCCTGGGGAGTTTTGGTTGTCTGTTGAGGTTTTCGGTGTTTCGATCCTCAGTCCTGTGCATGTGAAAGGCGCGGGGCCGTTAGTGATGGTGATCGTTGCTTGTTCGGGAGCGTTTTGGATGCGGTAGAGCTGGTCAGCGTTGAGTGTGGCGAAAGCGGAATAGCTCGGTGATTGAATCGTTGCGACTGTCTCCCCGATTTGGAAGGTTTGACCGAATAAGGCATTGAGGTGCAGGGTCCCTGAGGCTGTTGCATACACGGTTGTGTGCTGGTAGAACGAGTCCGGGTTGGGGTTCGCGTCTGTGGGGCGCGGCGTGATTTCTTTACGGAGTTCGAGGATCGGCGCACCCGTTTCGATTGTGCTCCCATCGGCTGCGGCGATGTAGATGACTTCGCCATCGGCTGTTGCTTTTACGCTTGTGGCCGGATCGGCTTCGATGGTGCCTTTTGCGCTCACGGTGTTCGTAATGTCGGAAACAGTCGGGAAGATGGTCATCTGACCGTAGTCGCCACCGGGGTCCAGGGATTGACCTTCGTTGGCTGTGTCTGATGCTGGGAAGAATGCGAATTTCACGAGGGCGATCGCGATGATCGCAAGAATCACGGTTTTAATGATCGCGAGGATCCGACCCGCACGCGGGGAAGTGGCCATGTTTGCCCCTTGTCTCGTCTGTGTGCTGTGTCCATGAGGATTTTCTTCAGCCTACGCTAAAGACACTTCGAGCTTGCAGCGTATTCTTGAGGATTCCGAGATACCTCAGGGAGGTTTCAGGGTTCCCCTGTTTCCTCCCCTCTCCCTCCCGTCCTCATCTTCTTCCGCTATTCACTTCCTTATTCTTCTTTACCTCCCCTCCTTTCCGCTCTCTCCTCTCTCCCCCTGCCTCCTCTTCACCTTCTTTCCGCTATCTACTTTCTTTTTCTTCGCCTTCTCTCCCTCTCCTCTCCTCCCTTTCTTCCTTCCCTCATTTCCTCCTTTCTCTACCCTCTCTTTGCTCTCCACTTTTTCTTTTTTACTTCTCCTCTTTTCTTCTTCACTCCCTCCCCCATCTTCTTCCACTATTCACTTCCTTTTTCCTTCGCCTCTCCCTCTTCTCTTCGTTTCCCCTTGTCCTCACCTCCTTCTTCTTCATTCCCTCTCCCGTCCTTTTCTCCGCTCCTTCTTCCTCTCTCCCGCCTCCCCAGTTGTCTCCCACGCCCCCACGACACGCCCGAATCGGACACACTTTTACGGCATTAACCCGCGTTTGACCTGACTTCGCGTGTTTTTCGTGGTTTCGGGGTTTGGTGGGGACTTTTTGGCGTG